>CANMQB010000277.1 GCA_947499885.1 Spartobacteria bacterium | reverse complement strand
ATGGTCAGCCGGAGTGTTCAGCGCATCGAAACAATGCCACTCGGTCTCGATGTCGGGTCCATCGGCAATCGCAAATCCCATGCGGCGGAAGCACCGCACGGCACGGTCCATAAGCTGCGTGAGCGGATGCAAAGTCCCTGGCGCAGGACATGTGCCGGGCAGCGTGAGATCGAGCGATGCAAAGGCAGCAAGGTCGGAGGCCTCGAGTAAACACTTTTGGGAGTCTTCCAAAGCGGCTGTGACAGCCGCACGCAAATCGTTGAGAAGTTTTCCGACGACGGGCCGCTCTTCCTTCGGCACATTGCGCATGCCCTCGCTGAGCGCGGTGATCGCTCCGCTTTTGCCGAGGTATTTCAAACGGGCAGCTTCGAGCGAAGCGGCATCATGAGCCAGAGCAATGAGCTCAAGGGCTTCGCCTCGAAGGGCATCAACTTGCTGTTGCATGGGAAAGAGGTTTGACCACAGAGGACACAGAGAGCACGGAGGAGGAATGGGCAAGTGGAGGTCTCATTGGACGTTAGGCGTTCTCTTCGTCAAAGTAGTCATTGTCGATTCTTTTGATTTCATAGGTGGCTATTTTTGACACTCCGATTCCAAAATCGATCATAAGGTTCCAAAGCATTTCACCATCGATGAGAACAATTCTACTCTCAATTCGGGAGGCGTATTCAACGGCCTCGCGGGAAAAATCCGAGGTTGTTAGGAATATGCCCTTCTTGGCTCGGAAGCCCTGAAGTGCCCCAGCGAATTTTTGAATTTCCGGCCGACCGACGGTTTGAAGCCATCTTTTTGCTTGGATGTAGATCGTATCAAGGCCCAGACGATCTTCTTTGATAATTCCATCAATCCCTTCGTCCCCACTGCGACCAATGGCTTGCCCGGCATCCTTGCGAGTCCCGCCATAGCCCATGGCAACCAGTAACTCGACGACGAGGTTTTCAAAAAATGAAGGCGACGAAGCGCGTAGTCTCGCGAGAATCTCGCCCCCCAGACTGTTTCTGAGAGCGAGGGATGCGAGTTCAATTTGCTCTTCAGGAGTTTGAGAAGCCTCAACATCTTGAGAGGAGGTCTTATTCTGAGTTTCGCTTTTAGTTCCCCCTCGCGCTTCAAGATAGCCTGGTTGCTGTCGTAACACTTTCAGGTCGATTCGCTCAGGAAATTCTGTGAGAACATTTAGACCTAAGGGTGTGATACTGGAATATCCTCGTTTGGGGGAATCTAAAAGACCGGCCATTTTGAGGTGAGTCTTGGCCCAAGCCACCCTGTTAACAAAAACCTCTTGATTGCCGCTTGGTAAAAGCTGCTTGCGCTCGGCGTCCGTCAATCCGCACTGGACAGCAAGACGCTCAATCACCTCTCGAAGAGCATGTTCTTTTCCATCGCTGGTACAATCCAGCAATGGCCTCATGAGTGACTGAAAATCAGGTATCGGCATATCTTCAAGTCAGTTTGCTTAGGCTCGCAAAAAAATCAGAGTTACCAGAGTCTCCACAGAGGAGCTGGATTAGCTCCCCTCCTCTGTGTTCTCTGTGCCCTCTGTGGTCAATCACCCGCAGGTCGGGTGATTGCCCGGTTAGGCTGCTTTTTTGTTATCGAGGGCGGTGCGGGCTTTATCCACGATCGCCTTGAAGGTCGCCTCGTCATGCACCGCGATGTCGGAGAGAACCTTGCGGTCGAGCTCGATATTGGCGAATTTGAGGCCTTCGATGAAACGGCTGTAGGTGATACCTTCGGCGCGGACTGCGGCGCTGAGACGGGTGATCCACAGGGCGCGGAAATTGCGCTTGCGGGTCTTGCGGTCACGGTAGGCCCAATATTTTCCCTTCATCTGCGCGTCTTTGGCGTAGCGGAAGAGTTTGGAACGGCGGCCGCGGTATCCTTTGGAAGCTGCTACGACGCGCTTGCGGCGCGCCCGGCTGGCTGGAGCATTTGTGGCTCTTGGCATTTTATAAAACTCCGCGTTTGGCGCGGAGCCTCCTTGGAGCGGTTGTTTGTTTGGTTGAAATCCCCCGACTCACCGGCTCCGTGATCCCCAGGCAAACCCCGGGGCAGTCGAAAGGATTTTGGTTCAGCGCGCTCTAGTGGCTGAAAGGCAGACAGGCCTTGATGCGAGCCACATCGGTCTCATCGACCACTGCGGACTTCGCCATGTGACGTTTCTTTTTGGCATTTTTACTCGCCAAAAGGTGACGCCGGGAAGCATGGTTGCGAACAACCTTACCGGTCCCGGTGACCTTGAAACGTTTGGCCACTGATTTGCGCGTTTTGCTGCGTGCTATTGCTTTTGGCATTGGAAAGGGGTGAGAAATTAACAGGCAAAGTACGTTATGCAATGAGAAAATTTGATTTTTTCAAGCCGACTCAAGACCCGCATGGGAATCGCAGACTTATTCGAAAACCATTTCAACCGCATTGCCTGTGGCTGAGCGCGCCGCTGAAGGGTTTTACTCCTCGATCTTTTCGATCACGATCAACTCTCCCGAGAATGGAGTTTTGCTCCAAATCGGAGTCACAGCGATGCCCAGTCCACGCCTTTTAAAAAAGGAAACCAACTCTCGCTTAGAAGGAAAATTCAGCTCTCCTGCGCGAGTCCAACCTGCCAGACGGGCAAAAAATTCAGCCAAGTAGGTCATCAAATACCGTCCACCGGCATTCTTAAATGTTGTGCGAAGAAGAATGAGTGAGCCAGACTCTGCCGCGTTGGCAAGCCGCTCGAGCATGGCATTTTGTTCAGTTGGAGGCAGGGACTGAAGGACGTCGAACATGCAGACGGTGGCACCTTCAGGAATCTTCACCGAGAGGGTCTCACGAACTTCAAAGCCGATGTCTTCAAAACCAAAATGGCGCATGGCGTCCTTGCCTTTGTTGACCTTCCAAGCCCGCGTGTCGAAACCCCTGTAGCGCTCGGTGAGACCAGCCCCGCGCATTGAGATCCCCAGAAGACCAAAACCACATCCGATGTCCCAGACCGGCTTCTGACGCATACTAATAAATTTCCACGAGATC
>CANMQB010000276.1 GCA_947499885.1 Spartobacteria bacterium | reverse complement strand
CACAAATACTGTGCCAATGACCAGAGCACCGGCCAGATCTGCTCATTTCGATTCATCACCTCGGCATGGTAATGTTTCACATTCCATTGATGATAAACTTCCGCCGCATCGAGGATGTTCAACATCTGAACACCTCCATTCCAAGAAGTGTAATCGTAGGTGCGCTGCTCGGCGCCTGCCGCAGCGGTGGCTTTCATGTTTTCCAAGTGATCCTTGGTAATTGGATATGTCTCCGCATCCTCGGGACTTGAGCTCCAACTTGTGACACGGCAACCGACTGCAACCACATTGGGCTCGATTTTGACATCGGCGGGAGGTCGCGTCATTTCAAAGTAAGGCGCATACAGTCCGATTTTCTTACCGGGCATTTTTTCATTCAACCCCTTGGCAACACGGTTATAAAAAGACCAAACCAGCCGATCCCTGGCGCTGGGATTATCCCCGGCGACTTTGGTGCAGTCGTCGCACTCGCAGATTCCATCCGTATCCGAGAGTCCCATGGGGAAGGTATCCTCCTCCTCTTCAAAGTCGCTGTTGCGGCCTGCACGCGCTGCGGCCTGTTTATCAAAAAAATCCACTGCCAACTGAGTGGCTTGCTGAATATTTTTCTCATTGGTGAAGCAAATCTGGCCGCCTTTTTCGCGGCGCTCCTTCACGCCATCGCGCGTCACCATGGGAAAACGCTCAGGTTCCTTGGCAAAGTCGGCATTCGCCAGAATAGGACGAATCCCGTGACCCGAGCCTTTCTTGAAAAAGTTGAAATCAAAGTAGTTCCCAGTGTTTATTCCACGAGAAAACATTAACCGATTCCTGAGGCGCCAGAGCGCATATTCATCCTGCGCTCCTTCTCGGTAATCCTTAGGATTCGAGGCGTCAAAGTGGTCCTTGGGAACTCCCGAGAGATCGAGACTGCGCTCGTCGAAGGACGGTGTGAACGAACGGGACCCGACAGCGAGAGGGATGGACGTGAGCGAGGGCACATTCTCGCCAATCTCTCCGGGAGTGAACCACTTCACACCAAGCCCGTCCAGATACTCGTAAACACCGTAAAGAACAGCCATCTCAGTATTTCCCGTGATCGTCACTCCCGCCATCGAGATCTTGGGCGTCGGCTTGGTCGTCTGCTCGATGGTGAAGGACTGCGAGGATTCCTTTCCCCTCCAGTCCGCCTCGGGACGAACCACCAATCGGATGCCCACATCCTTCCGATGTCTCGTATCCACATCGCGATAAGCTAAGGAGAGATTCGATCCCGTCATTTTGCGCCAATAAGCTTGCAATTCCTCCGCCGCAAGCTGGACCGGGCGCCCATACTCCTTGGGCAAAAAGAGGCGGCCTTCCGTCTTCCCGTCCTTGAAGAGATAAACTTCGGGAGAAGGCACGGGTTTTGTTTCCGCCCTTGCAAGCCATGCTCCGCCCAGCAGAAAGATCAGCAAGAGCGATTTTTTGAAATATCCATTTCCGTAAAATAAAACATAAAATACTGAACGGTAGGTTTTAGAAATTTTATTCATAATATTATTTAATTTTTGGGGATTTATCGGTTATTTGTCAGAATCTGCCTTCATCAAGTCGCGAATTTTTTCCACGGCGCGTTTCGGTCTCCGGTATCTGTCGAAGATGCCCTTGTTGTTAAAAGCCCGAGGGCGCATGAGACCGCGTCCTCCCCGGTAAGTTCTGGCATCAGAGAAATGCCAGATAGCAAGGCCCACGATGCCGGAGTTTTCCAGAAATTCCTCACCGACAATTCCAAGATACTTTGCCTAATAGTCTTCAGTGAAAAAACCATGGAACGAATCTTGCCATCTGGGCAGGGCAAACGTCTGGTAACAAAGCGCGGATAAGGTTTCTCGCTGGGTTGAGGGACAGCGAGAAACCTCATAAAAGCTCTATCTCTGGACTAATATTAGTTTTATTACTCAAAGTATTGGATCAGAAAATTTTGAACGCAATTTTTAAGACGCAATCCGCTTTCCTGATGATTGCATTGCCACAGACTCCCTCACAACAAGCTTTGGTCTTATTTCAATCTTTTGAAAGGCACTTCCAGGCTCCTCTAAACGGAAAATCATCTGAGACAAAGACGCATGCGTGATTTCCTCGATCTGAATATCCACCGAAGTCAAACGAGGACTCGAAAACTCGGATGCCGAGATGTTATCAATCCCGACAACACTCAAATCCTGCGGCAACGAAAAGCCGATCCTCTGCAATTTATCTTGAATCAAGAGAGCGGAATAATCGCCGACAACCAATGCCGTGGGAGCACCTGGGGACCTTTCTGCAAGCATGGCAACGATTTTGTCGATGCTGTCCTCCGCTATCCACTCCTCGAAGCAGGGAAGTTTGTTGACACGCGTGTATTCCATGTAGGCCCTATTCCGCAGTTTTGTTGCAAAATCCGCACGTGCATGGGAGATGAGCGCGATCCGCTCGTGGCCGAATTGCCTTAAATGGTTTAGGGCCGTAAGAACAATATCCTCCTGGTCGGGAACAACGGAGTCCGCATTCACGCGCAGGTGGCGGTTGATCTGGATCATCGTAAACCGGGAGGCGATCCACTTGGCCAAGGATTCATCGCCCGAGTGCAGAAACACCCCATCCACACCCCACTCGATCAACCAATGGGTCAGATCCGCCGGTTGGGAATACGGGCGGACGATCAACTCGTATCCGGCCGCGTAGGTTTGCTCAACCAGTGAGTTTTGAATGTGATTGTAAAACTGGATATAGGAATTGTGAATGTTCCGGTTTGCGACCTGCTCGGATTCCAAGGCCGGCCGAATGTAAGCCAGCAACTTGCGATTCCGTGATTTTCTGCGCCGCATTTTTGAAGCGAATCCAATGCGTTGCGCAGCATCCAAGACTCTCATGCGTGTTTCTTTTGAAACGGGGGCAGTGCTCTCGCCAAGAACTAATGACACCAACGTCTGGGAGACGCCTGCCGCTTTGGCCACATCGCTCTGGGTTGGTTTGCGATTTTTCATCGTGGAAATAAATTTTGTTGTTGGAGTA
>CANMQB010000275.1 GCA_947499885.1 Spartobacteria bacterium | reverse complement strand
CCCTTTTGCCAGGGTAGCTCAGAGGTAGAGCAGGGGACTCATAAGCCCTTGGTCGGGAGTTCAATTCTCCCCCCTGGCACCAACACATTTTATGGCCAATACAAAATCAGCAGAAAAAAGCGCCCGTCAAAGTGACAAACGTCATGTACGAAACACTGGCGTTATCACCGCAATCAAATCTCGACAGAAAAAGCTTCGTGCCGTCATTTCCAGTGGCGACACAGCAGCTGCGAAAGTCGAATTTGACGCCCTCTCCTCCGCTCTGGATAAGGCAGCGAAGCGTGGAATCATTCATCGCAACGTAGCCAATCGTCGGAAGAGCCGCCTTAACAAAGCGGTGATCACGGCCAAAACAGCCAAAGCGTCCAAGTAATTTTTTTTGATTTCCCCCTCCTTCGAACGGCGCGATCCGATTAATAGCGGACGCGCCGTTCGATCTTTTTTTGCCGTGCTGATGCGCGTGAGATTTGCTTGATTCAGGAATGGCATCCAAGCGGCCAGATCCTGTAAAAAAATCACGTCGGTCCCTTTATTCCACGCTTACTGGCGTGGAGTTTGGTTATGTTCCCAAGCGTTGGGTGAAGTTTCCGACCGGGGTTCTATTGCTTTTCCCGTGCTTTGTTTTGACCCTCACCTTTTACGGGGCCTTTTTAAAAAGCGCGGCCCAGGGCTGGTTTTTTGGGAGTGCGGAGGTGCAGGGCTTCGCACTCGGCGGACTGTTGGGATTGCTGTGGTTTTTTGCCTTCAAGCCGCTGCGTTTGCTCTACGTGATGGGGCACGAGCTGACTCATGCCTTGTGGGTTTGGATTCACGGTGGTCGTGTGCATGACTTTCATGTTCGTGAGGATGGAGGTCATGTCGTTACGGACCGAACCAATACTCTTATCATTCTTGCTCCTTATTTTTTCCCATTTTACACGTTTGTTTGGGTAGTTGCCTATGGGGTTTCCGTATTCGCTCTTGGTTTGGATGCGTTTCCGAGCCTCTTATATTTTGGCATTGGTTTTACCTGGTTCCTTCACCTTGCCTATACCCTCTGGATGATTCAAAAAGGCCAACCGGACATTGAATACGGAGGTGGATTTTTTTCCCTCACGGTCATCTACCTTGCCAACCTTTCGTTCATCTCCGGGTTGCTCGTGATGGCCTCCCCTTCCGTGTCGGTATGGATGTTTGCGGGCGACCTCCTCCATAATGCCACCGAGGTATCTGCAGTGATCGTGCGTGCGGTAGAAATTCTCGCACGTAGTATTCTGCGATTGGTGTAAGGCTGGTGGACTCCTCGGACTTTTTGCGTGAAGATCGTCGCCTGCTTACTTTAGCTGGGAGTGGTGGAGCCTAGGGGATTCGAACCCCTGACCTCCTCAATGCCATTGAGGCGCTCTACCAACTGAGCTAAGACCCCGCGAAGGGAGGAGCACATTCTCTGAAATCTGATTTCAGATCAAGAGGGAATGTTGGTGAGGCATGCTGCACCGATGATGCCAGCGTCATTGAGCATCTTGGCTGGTTGGATGAGGACATCGGTCTTCGCTGTGAGGTAGGGGAGAAATTTATCGGCCTTTTTGCTGATGCCCCCACCGATAATGAAAAGCTCCGGAGAGAAAAGTTTTTCAAGGCTCTCGAGGTATTCGCTTACGATCTTAGCCCATTTTTTGAAGGACATATCCTTTTGTTCACGGATGCGTTCCGAGCAGCGCAGTTCGGCATCCTTGCCCCGGAGTTGGATGTGGCCGAGTTCGGAATTGGGAAGCAAGTTGCCGTTATGAAAAATGGCCGAGCCGATGCCTGTGCCGAAGGTGAGCATGATGACAACGCCTTGTTTTCCATGGCCCGAACCGAATCGCATTTCTGCGATGCCGGCGGCGTCGGCGTCATTTACGACTGTGACCCGAGCCCCGAGGTGGCGTTGAAAAAGTTTGGCGGCGTCCACCTGAATCCATGAGGCATCGACATTACTGGCTGAGTAGATGACGCCTTTTTTGACGATGGCTGGGAATGTAACGCCGGTTGGGCCTTTGTGTTTGAAGTGGCTGGCGATCTGTTCGACGACATCAGCGACTGCGTTGGGCAGTGCGGGTTGGGGCGTCGGGATGCGGAACCTCTCGGCAATGAGCTTGCCTGTATCAATATCTACCGGAGCCCCTTTGATGCCGGTGCCGCCGATATCAATGCCAAGAACCACCATGGGGTTTTAAATCTCGGTGCCCACGATTTTTCGGAGTCGTACCATGCCGCGGTGGATGCGGGCTTTGACCGTGGAGATGGGTTTGCTGATCCGATTGGAAATTTCGTGTTGGGAGAGGCCTTTAAAGTAGAGCATCTCGATCACTTCGCGCTGGTCGTCGTTGAGTTTCATGACTGCGGAACGGACGAGGTCGCTTTTCTCGTTGGCGCGGACGGAATGGACTGGTGTGCGGTCATCCATTGTCTCCGGGTTTTCGAGCCGCACCTCATCTTGGAGGCGCATGCGGCGCTGGTAGGAGCGAAGACGGTCGATGGCTTTATTGCGGGTTATGGTTACGGCCCATGTCACCGGTTTGCCTCTGGAGGTGTCGTACATCGGGGATTTCTCCCAAAGCATGAACATGACTTCTTGAGCGACATCTTCGGCATCTGTTTCGTTGTTTAGGACACGGTAAGCCGTGGAGTAAATGATGCCGATGTGCCTGTGGTGAAAAACGGAAAATGCCTCCGAGTCGCCTATCCCCATGCGCTGGATCAATTCAACGTCGCTAATTTCTAAAAGAGACTCTTTCACGCTCCCTAAAAGTAACCTCGTGCGGACTGTCTGGCAAACTTTTGTCTCAATTTCTGAATCAACCCTGATCAATCTTGATCAAGCATCGCGCGGAGGCTCGCAAAAGAAGCGGCCATGTCTTCTGCTGCCACGGGACGGGACATGATCTCTTCGTGAGATTCTGTGAGGACGGTATCCCCTTCGATCTCGTTGAGAAATGGGCTGGGTCGGCAGGACATGGCAGAGCCGAATTTCATGCGGTTGCGGCAATGTGTGATCG
>CANMQB010000274.1 GCA_947499885.1 Spartobacteria bacterium | reverse complement strand
GTGGAAATTTTCTTCAGAAAAAATTCTCCTCCCCCAGCGGATGTCTGACCGGGGTTGTTAGGCTTGCGTTAAAATGATCACACAAATCCTACACATCATCGAGACAGTCATCAACCGTATCCACCCGCAGAGCGCCATCCAACCTTATTTTGCGAAGCAGGAGGAATTTTTCTTCGTTCATAAAAAATCATTTTTGCGAAACCAAAAATTCATCGCCTTAGCGGCAGGCACTCTGATTTTACAGGGTTGTTCGTCGGTCAAATTCGATGTTGCAGAAGGCGACACCAACAAGGCCACTTATGTGCAGGGAAACCCTGTTGTGCCCTCGAAGAACAAAACAGCAGCCTTTGTTTCCTTCAGCCCCGAGGCTTTCCCTGCAAACCAGCGGGGTTGCCTGAATGTGACTCTGGCCAACACCTCCAAGACACCCTTGAATTTCGGTCCGGAGAATATTTCCGTCTCATGCGACGGGAAGCAGCTGAAGACCTTCAGCTATGAAGCTCTGAAGCGGGAGATTCAACAACGGGCAGCAGCGGCGGCCATCGCCATGGGTATGGCGGCTGGCATGAATGCCGCCGCAGCATCGATGCCCTCCACTACCACCACATATGGGACATCCTATGGATATGGAAATTTTTCCGGAACAGCGAACCCGACCTACGGCTACAATCCGTGGCGATATTCCGGAAACTACAATTCCTTTGGGTCTTACTCAGCGACGAGCACGACCTACAACCCGGCCGCAGCAGTTTCGGCTCAGGCCGCCGTGAATGCGAATTCGCTGCAGCAAATGAATATGATCACGGCGAACCGCAACGCCTCAGTAGCCAATCTGGAGTCGATGCTGCGCACCACGACCATCCCGCCGGGCGCTGCCTACGGCGGCAACATCGTTTTCAAGCTGCCCCCGGCTCCCGGTAAATCGCCCAAAGAAATTCTCATCACGATCCAAACACCCGTTGATGCGCATCAGATCAAAGTCGCCTATCGCCGCTGACGAGCGATTTCGGCGCTCGCAAGTAACCATAAAAGGCTTCTCGACCTCCTTAGGTAGATTATCTATTGTCAGACTTTTAGAAAACTCTTCTTCCATGGGCTTCTACTACCGCAAATCTGTTGATCTCGGCCCGTTCCGGGGAGAAGTGCTTGGGAATTATGAGGCTAAAAAATAGTTTAATGCCGGATTTCATCTATAGCGCTGACATCACTGCGGGGTCGTTAAAGCTCCGGGAGAGCCGCTTGATTGCGGGTTTGCTTCTGGACTCTGTGTCGGACGATGGTTTCAGGAGGGAGGTTGTTGAGCGGAATGTGTTACAAGCGCGGAGTCCGGCGACGGCTATACGCCTCGCGAGGCTTATCAAATCTCGGTTGGTGGGTTTTGATAGCGATCTGTGGCGGATTGTCCGCGATGGGGAAAAGGCTCTCGCGACGCAGGCGCTCCTCGCGGCGGGGATGAAGCACAGCGCGCTGCTATGCGATTTTATCGATCTCTGCCTTCGTGATGAGTATCGCCTGCTGCACACGGAGCTTTCCAAGTCGCTCTGGCCCGCATTTCTGCTGGGGTGCGCGGCCCGCGACCCTGCGGTTTCAAAGTGGAGCGAATCCACAAGGCGGCGTCTTCGCTCTTCCGTTTTTGATATCCTCGCGCAGGCTGGTTTTTTGAGCGATACGCGAAAGCGTCATCTACAACATTTCGTTCTTTTGCCAGAGTTGCGTTCCTACCTTGCGGCCCGCAGCGACTACAAACTTCTCAACTGCCTCCAGCTTCCATGATCGAAAAACTCGAAGAGCGACTGAATAAAATTCCATCCCGGATCACATCCAGCGATGTGCTGCGAGGCTCAGGGATTGGCAACGAGGTGGCCTTTTATATTTTTGATTATCCCCCGGAAGCCGAGGAACGACTGCGCGAATATGTGCCGTTTCTTTTGAACCACCTTGCAAAGACTCAGCCCACGCTCCGTGTCGCCCACATTAATCTTTTTGAGTTCATGATCCGCAAGCTGGAGGCCCGTGGCTTCCTCGAAAAATCTTTTGAGATGCAGAAAAAGGATGGCGATGCCTCGCTGATCAAGAAGCTGAAGGGGCAGTTCGAGGGCACCAAGCTTTCCGAATACTTCGTTGAGGAGATCAATCCTGAGGAATTCAATCTCGTTCTCATCACAGGCGTTGGAAATGCGTTTCCCATTGTGCGGGCGCACACCTTGCTTTCCGCCCTCCAACCCAAGATGAAAACCACCCCGCTGGTCATGTTCTATCCAGGCGTCTATGACGGCCAATACGTTCGTCTCTTTGGCAAGGTCATGAGCGACCTTAAAAATCCCTACTACCGCGCTTTCAAACTCGTTCCCTGACTATGATGACTCTTCGTGAATTTTTTGACCGTGACATTGGACGGCCCATCAATGGCGTCGTTAAAGCCGACCAGCAGGATGATGCTTCCATGTGGCAGGAGCTGGACGAGTTTGTTGTCACCAGCGAACTCGACAAGCACCTCCACAGTTTTTTTCGCAGCTATCTGGAGGTGGCGGATCACCTCAACAAGCCCGAGATCGCAAATAAAGTGGGCGCGTGGATTTCCGGTTTCTTCGGCTCGGGAAAATCCCATTATCTCAAAGTGCTCTCCTACCTCATGGGGAATCGCGAGCTTCGCTACGATGGCCAAACCAAGCGGACGGTGGATTTCTTTGAGACCAAAATAAGCGATCCGCTTTTTTATGCCGACATCAAGCGGGCCGTCGCATTCCCCACCGATATCGTCTTGTTCAATATCGAAACCAAGGCCGACCACGCTTCTGGAAGAGATGCGATTCTCGCCGTTTTGCTTCGGATGCTTAACGAGCTTCAGGGCTACGCAGGACATCCCCCTCACATCGCCCACATGGAGCGTCATCTCGCCGAGAGGGGCAAACTCGACGTCTTCAAGAAGGCGTTCCAAGAATCCTCCGGCAAGGAATGGATCGCCGAGCGCGACGCCTTCGACTTCTATCGTGACGATGTCATTCTCGCCCTCTCCAGCGCACTGGGCCAGTCCGAG
>CANMQB010000273.1 GCA_947499885.1 Spartobacteria bacterium | reverse complement strand
TTGCCGAATGATCGAGCGGTGGAAAATTCTGGTTCGGGCAATCAGAGCATTTCACGCGTGGTTTTTCACAGACTCCGTGAACCCATTCATTGCTGCAGGCTGGCGAATACCCTTTTGAGCCCTTTTTTAGATTGATCCAAAGTTTCGGATAAACAGATCGGCGCGCACCAAAAAGGCTCAGGAACAATTCGATTTTTTCTTCATTGGTGCCCGGCGTGCCTTTGCCGAGAGGCAATTCAGGAGATTCCGCTGCACTGCGAATTTCGCGCATTTCTGCAAGCAATCCCTGCCTGTGAGCTTCCAGATCACGAAGCTCCGCCTCTATTTCTTTGATGCGAGTTGCTGGTGCTTTCACTATTGGGTCAAGGATATTAGCTGCTTTTGAATTTAAAGCAGATCCTGAAGCATTGTTTTTTCCAAGTCACGGCAATGCCAAGGCTTGAATGAGGGCATCATGCTCGAAGGCACTGGCCATTCGATGGATCTCCTTGGAGGACGCTCCAACCTCCAAGGCGACTTTTCGCCACGAGGATGTTGCGACCGCCACTTGCTTAAGAATCGAACGCGCTTCCGTAAGTGATAGCGCGAAGTAATCGGCCGAGGCTTCGAGTAGATCAATTGAACAGGTGCTTTCCTCAAGATTGATATTTGTCGATAGGATTCGCGCCTTCAGATCGGCCGGGACTGGGTTTAAGTCGTAAGCCGGCGAAAGAGTCCAACCGGACTTATCGATTCGTAGAAATCCATGGTTGCGCAGGTGGTCGTCCACATTCGAAACGAGGACATTGAATGCCACGCGACGATACAAAGCATGGGCATCTTTCTTCGCTTGCCCGCCGTGTCGGGTCAATACATCGACGATTTCCGGATAGCTGCCGACTTGACCATCCTTCATCCCAAGCAAGGCCATGGCGGATAGAAAAGGGACGCGGCGACCATCCACGCGATCAAAGCGCCGCGACAGCAGAACGGCCCGGCCCGCCACCTGAAGCAGTTCATGATGCGCTGTCATGATGCCCGCGCGCTCCGCCAGACGCAGTGCCATTTCCTCCCAAGTCTCGATACTATATTCATCAGTCTCCTTGGGGAACTTGGCAATGGAAAGACGCCCGTGTTTATCGATGACCGAGGCTTTTGGGCGCGCCCCTCCCAGAGAAGATCCCGGGGCGAAAATCAGTTGCAGATCGTCATCCGTTTCCTCGTCGCGCAGAATGCGCTCCGTGCATTGGAGCAATCGACCAAGATCCACCAGCGCCGGAATCCCGCACGGGGTCTCTGCCAGAAAAGCCTCCCCGCCAATGCGGCGAAAGCGCAGGGCACCGAGGCGGGTTTCGTCGGATACGCCCAGCAGATAATCACTCTCCATCAGTGTCCTCACGGTTCTTCCATCTTTCTCAGCCTGCCGCCGCTCCGCGCGTTGCATGAGCCTTCTTCCCCAAGTGTCAGGCGCAGAATCCCCCAAGGAGCCATGAATAGTCTTTCCGGGAGATGGAGCAAAGCCTCCCCGCGTCAAAGGCAGGTCCGGCTCAAGTTCAAAGCGATCAGCATACTTCAACCACTCGTCGGCGTATTCAAAAACTATGGTTTCCTTGCCCCGGACTCGATTGCTGCGCGCCGAACCAATCTGCTGTGTTTCCCCATTAAGCGAAAGATGCACCTCGAAATCCATCACGGTTGCTCCTTGGTTTTTTTGAGACGAACACGCTGCGGCAAGAATTCATTGGCCAGCGCCTGCCCGAGCGAATCCGTGGAGGCATCAGCCAACTGGCCGAGACCATCCAAGAGGCCCAGCGAGTGCATGACAGCGGCGTAGATGCCCATGCTGACGGCGGGGTCGCCTGCCTCCACGCGTTGCAAAGTGGCGCGGGAGGTGAAAGCGCGGTCGGCGAGCACCGCCATCGGCAGTCGTCGTCTGCGGCGGGCATCCCGCAGGTCGCTCCCGAGCTTACCCAGAGCTTTGCGCACGGCGGCAGATGGATGATGCGGGGTTGGCATGACTTTTGTATGCTTGGTGATTCTATAAAATAGATAGTGTATCACGAAAATGACAAAATCAAATCTATATGAAGTTTTCCCAAGCTGCGATCTCGCCCAACCTTCTTCAAGCAACAGGAATGAGTTTTTGCAGTTGAAACTTTTCGTGTTTCTAAAAATACGACAAAATGCGGGACTTCTCTTTCATCGCCTGCTCCCTTTTGGGTGGCCACCCGCTTCTACGCAGATGTCGAGCAACACATCCTGAATATCGAGAGTTGGGCGGATTTCTGCGCGCGCCTCTCCACGCTGCGCTCTTCGGAAAACCTCCTCGCCGCCATTCGCGTCGAGGGCGTTTTTGATTTCATCCATGTCCGCGTCGCCTGCAAAGCCGAGGCAGGAACGAGTCTTGTGGACGCCACCTCGCACCAAGCGGAGTTTCGTTTTGAAAATCTCACTGGCACGCTTGTTGGCTTTTTCACGCCGGCTTACGCACGCACGATCAATGTCCCAGGATACCACCTACACCTTGTCAGTGCTGACCGACTGCACGGCGGCCATGTTCTGGAGATTCGTGCGAAATCCCTCAAAGTTTCCTTGCACACGACTAACGACCTGCATCTCGTGCTTCCGGAAAACGCCGCATTCCTCCAGGCCGATCTCAACACCGCCTCCTCGGGTTGCATGGCGTGGTGGCCAAGCTGCACATTGATGCGGACCGTGTTCATGGGGGCAAAATCTCGGAGAATTTGGGAATAGTTTCCTGCATTCGCTTGGCAACCTCCGAGACAGGCGAGGTCGTATTTTTCAGCTAAATCCTTCAACTCGGGAAGGGCGCCTGACTGGAACCCGGCGAAGCCTGCTTCTTTGATCGCGGCGAACTTCTTCTCCATCGGCCACTCGCCGGACGCGGAGCCATTGGGATAATCCATCAATGTCCAGAGGCTGGCGAAATGCTTGAGAGTGGGTTTGCTCATGGGAATCCTCCTATTTTAACTTCCGCAGTGTGTCAATGTGTGCCGCCTTCCCAATATGCGCCATCCTCCCAGGGCTTGCCACAGGCTCCCCCTCCGGTGTTGGCTTCAACCCGAATCCGGCGATTGAACTG
>CANMQB010000272.1 GCA_947499885.1 Spartobacteria bacterium | reverse complement strand
ACGGCGTCTTCGAGGAGGGAATTCGCGATATTTGTGAGATCATCCACTCCGCCGGTGGGCAGGTTTACATGGACGGCGCCAACATGAACGCACAGGTCGGTTTGTGTCGTCCGGGCGATTTCGGAGCCGATGTCTGCCACCTGAATCTCCACAAAACGTTCTGCATTCCTCATGGTGGTGGTGGTCCCGGCGTAGGTCCTATCGGCGTCGCCGAGCACCTCGCGCCTTTCCTTCCCGGCGATCCGCTGAAAAAAGGCAACGCCGTGGGCCCCGTGTCGCAGTCGCATCTCGGCAGCGCGAGCATTCTGGTCATTTCCTGGATGTATATTGCCATGATGGGCCCGCGCGCCCTCCGCGATGCCACGGCCGTCTCGATCCTCAACGCCAACTACATCGCCGCACGACTCGGCGGGCATTTCCCGATTCTCTACAAAGGCAAATCCGGTCGCGTCGCTCACGAGTGCATCCTGGATTTGCGCGAATGGAAACAACGCGCCGGCATCGAAGTCGAGGACGTCGCCAAGCGCCTCATGGATTTTGGATACCATGCCCCCACGATGAGTTGGCCTGTTGCTGGAACCCTCATGGTCGAGCCCACCGAGAGCGAGTCCAAGGCCGAGCTCGACCGCTTCTGCGACGCCATGCTCGCGATCTATGCGGAACTCGTCGCCATCGAATCCGGCAAGCTCGACCGCGTCAACAACCCGCTCAAAAACGCCCCGCATACAGCCGCATGTGTCACCAGCGATGAGTGGACGCGCCCGTATCCGCGCTCCCAAGCCGCCTGGCCTGCGCCATGGCTCCGCCAGCACAAATTCTGGCCCAGCGTCGCCCGTATCGACAATGTCCACGGTGACCGCCATGTCTTCTGCAGTTGCCCGCCGATTCTCGAAAGTTGAGCCGCTGCGCGTAGCTTGGAGCATCTGCTCCACAGTGTGCGCGAGGGAATCCAAAAAATTTTCGCAAAACCACACAGGTGCATCGTTGATGATCGGCGTTGTTTAAGGCCTGCGGTGTAGCAGCAACCTCTAATTGGGCCTGTTTTTTCATGGGTTCGATGTCATGCGCGATTGTTGAAGGCTCTCGGGTTTCACCTCGATTTGCGATCGGGCCGAATTGGCCGATGTTTTGCTGCTCCACGAAGCATCCGGATGAAAGAATTCGTTCCGAAAATTCCCAAAAAAAGCCTTGAGGCCATTGTGACAGTGGCCTTCGCCATTTTTATTCTACTCTTCGCGGCGAACAATTGGTTCTCACATCTGACGAGCCAAAATCTTATCGATTCCATCGTTTGGGTGGATTTGAAACACGGACAACTTGATCTGGCGAAGGATGTGCAACTCGAGCTCAGGGCAGCAGAGTCCTCACTCCGCAGCTACGTCATTACGGGAAATTCCGCGATGCGCGACGAGTATTTGAAAAAGTCGGCCACAATCATGGATGAGCGTTTTGCGAACCTGCTGGGAAGCGCCGCTGGTGAGGAGAAAATGCTCCACACACTCGACCGGATTGGAGAGCTGATCCGTCGTTGGCTGGACCTCTTGAACGAGTCCCACATGGCCTACGAGACAGGCTCGGGCGGCCAGAACCCGATTCACCGCAGAGGCGATTTGGTCATGCAGCAGATCACTGCGGCCTTTCAGAAATTTGTTTCCGACCAGCATGAAATCCTTCAGTCGCGGATCCTGGAGCGGAAAAATGAATCCGAGCGGCTCATGTATGCCATGCTGGCAAGCGGTGTGCTGGCGTTGGCCATTGCGGGGCTTGCCTTGACGGTGATTCTGCGTGGGCTCTACCGACATCGCGAGGCTGAGAAAAAAAGTCGAGCCAGCCTTGAGGAAAAGGAGACGCTTTTGAAAGAGATCCACCACAGGGTGAAAAACAACCTTCAAATCATTTCCAGCGTGCTTCTGCTGCAGGCCTCCAAGTTGAAGGATGCCGAGGCGGCCGAGATTTTTTCCGAGTGCCGGGAGAGAATCCAATTCATGGCCCGCCTGCACGAGCAACTTTATACCTCTGGCAACCTCCAGCGAATTGAATTTGGGAAGAATCTCGCTGAGATCGGGGAAACACTTTTGCATTCTCACAATCCCACCGGATGCCAATTGACCCTCGAGACGAGTATCGATCCGCTGGAGCTTGATGTGGATACTTCACAAGTCCTCGGTTTGCTTGCCACCGAGCTGCTTTTGAATTCGCTGAAACACGGATTCACAGGCCGCAAGACAGGAACGATCCGCGTCGAGCTTCACGGAGGCGACAAGAACAGCATGGTCATCAGCGATAACGGAGTCGGACTCCCCGTCCATTTCGATAGCCTGAAAAGTGGCCGCATGGGCATGAATCTCGCGCAGGCACTCGCAAGGCAGATTGGTGGGGAAGCGGTCTTTTCCATCAACGAGGGCGGCGGAACTCGCGTGGTGGTGGGGTTTTCCCTTGAGTCCACCTTGAAAACAGACGCTGCCAGGCGACATTCCTAACATGGAACCAACACGCATTTTGATCGCCGAGGACGAGGCGATCATCGCCACCGCTTTAAAGAGCGAACTTGTCTCGCTCGGCTACGAGGTGGTGGGGATCACGGATACCGCCGAGGATGTCGTCCGCGCCGCGGGCGAGTTGAACCCGGATGTCGTCTTCATGGACATCACCCTGAAGGGCGTGCTCGACGGCATCACCGCCGCCGTGGCCATACGGGGCCGGACTGGTGCACCGGTTGTTTTCCTGACGGCTCATGCGGATGATAAAACCATGAAGCGTTCGGTTTTTGCCGGGCCTTTTGAATACATCCTCAAACCATTCACTCGAAAAGAGCTTCAAACAGCAGTGGAGGTTTCGCTCCAGAAGCGCCAGGCGGAGCTTCAAGCGCGGGCAAATTTAAAGCCCTGAGATTTTATCCCCGCCTCGCTTTCGTGGGCGGAATCACCGAGATTTTTGCAAATGGCAATCGATCCGGTCTGTGGCATGGAGGTGGACGAGTCTACGGGACTTCGCGGCGAGCGCGCAGGCGAGGAGTTTTATTTTTGTTGCGAGCATTGCCGGCAAAAATTTTTGCAGCCCCAGACAGAATCAAAGCCGATTGGTCAAA
>CANMQB010000271.1 GCA_947499885.1 Spartobacteria bacterium | reverse complement strand
GATCTCTATCGCAAAATTGCCGAGCCTCTCACCGCCATGGTCCCGCACTTCCCGCCCAGCGCCCTCCGACCCTTGACCAACCACAGCGAAACGCCCGTGATCATCCGTGAAATCATTAAAAATACGACGGATGGCAACATTCGGGCCAGCAACTTCGCGCAGAGCTACACCATCCCCCTCAGCGCGATCATGGAGGCATTTCCCGAAGCGTTTCCGTCCACCGGTCAACCCGGCCTCCAAGCGACCCCGCATCAAATCCTCCAAAAACTCGCCACCTCCCCGCGCCCGCTCTTGGCGCATTACGCCGACCGCTGCCTCGCCAGCCCACCCGAAAAGTGGGAAAAACTCGTCGGCCGATATCCGTCTGCGTAGACAGAATTAACAGAATTTCAGAATTATCCCGCCTTTTCGGTTGTGGTTAATTTCTCTGAATTCGGATTTAAAATTCTGTAAATTCTGTCAATCCTCTTTAAAAATCCACCCATGCAGCGTCTTGTCATCATTGGCGGGGGGATCATCGGCTTGGCCACTGCGCTTAAAGCCGCCCGGCAGAAGGTCGCGAGGGAGGTTGTTTTATTGGAGAAGGATGCCTCCACCGGCGGCCACCAGAGCAGTCACAACTCCGGAGTCCTGCATTGTGGACTCTACTACAAGCCCGGCTCGCTGAAAGCGAAGCTGGCGGTGGAAGGCATTCGTGAAATGGTGGCATTTTGCGGCGAGTATCGGATTCCCCATGATATTTGCGGGAAGATCGTGCTCGCGGTGGACGAGCCCGAAGTCGTGCGATTGCGAGACTTGGAGGCACGTGGAACGGCCAATGGCCTGCGAGGCTTGCAGTGGCTCGAGGGCTCTGCGATTCGGGAAGTCGAACCCCATGCCGCAGGACTCGCCGCTCTGCGCGTGCCGGAGGAGGGCATCGTCGACTACTCGGCTGTGATGCGGAAAATGGCGGAATTGATCCTCGCCGCCGGACACCAAATCCGCACAAACGCCCCCGCGCTTGGCATTCGGTCGAGCGGCGGACGGCAAATCGTCAGCACCCCGCAGGGAGACATCGAGGCCGACTTTGTCATCAACTGCGCCGGCCTGCATTGCGACCGCGTGGCCAGGTCCGCCGGTCTGCGTCCCGAATCCCGCATCATTCCCTTTCGCGGCGATTATTGGAAATTGGCACCCGCCGGCTCACACCTTGTGAAGCATTTGATTTATCCCGTTCCCGATCCCACGCTACCGTTCCTCGGAGTGCATTTCACCCGCATGATCGGTGGCGGCATCGAAGCCGGGCCTAATGCCGTGCTCGCCTTCAAGCGCGAGGGCTACCGGCGCACGGACATCTCCCCGCGCGATTCGTGGGAGACATTGACTTTTCCCGGCCTCTACCGATTTCTCAAAAAGTATCCCGGCACCACCTGGAGCGAGCTGAAAAATTCCTTCAGCAAAAAGGTTTTTCTAAAAAACCTCCAGCGCCTCATCCCCGAAATCCGCATGGAGCACATCTCCCGCGAAGGCGGTAGCGGCGTCCGCGCGCAGGCCATCCACCACGATGGCTCCCTTCTCATGGATTTCGCCCTCGAGCAAAAGCCCGGCCAGATCCACCTCCTCAACGCCCCTTCCCCCGGAGCCACGGCCTCCCTCGCCATCGCCACCTACCTCCTCGCCCAAATGCCGAAACCGGCAACGGATAAGTAACCGGCTGCCGATTCATAAAAAAAATTTTACCCTGTGGCATCTCATGCGGCAGCTGTCTGGTATAATAGGAGGTAAACAGCAGTAAGTATAAATCAAAAATAAAACAACAGCAGTAGATTGCTATTGTATAAAGCCTAAAATATTAATATCTATTTTTCCTATGCCCTCCGTTTTTCCTTACACCAGTGCAGATGAGTTATTGGAAGAGTTGGTATCGCATCTTTCCGAGAAGCGAGCAAACAGCCCATTGGCTCCCTTGAAGGTGGTAGTGCCTTCTGTCCACTTTCGAGACTGGCTCCAGATTCAGTTGGCTCGCAAGCTAGGTATTTGTATGGGCATTGAATTCTCCATGCCGCAGGATTTTGTTACCGAAGTCTTCGCGGCAGCCGGCATTAAAAAGGCAGGCGAATGGTCGAAAAGGCGCTTGGAGTGGTCCGTTTTTGAGCATGGCCAGAATTTCCCCGGAGTCGGTGCTGCGGCATCGGTGAGGGATCGATTTGCCATGGCCAGGCTGGTGGCGGATCGCTTGGATCAATACGGCCATTTTCGTCCGGAGATGTTTGAGGCTTGGAGCCAAGGGCGTGGATTTCTGCAAAAGCCCGAGCACCGCGCCGAAGAGGCTTGGCAACGCGATCTCTGGAGCAAACTTTTCGAAAAATTTGAAAACGATCAGGGGCTCCTCCCGCAGCGTCTGAACAATACGGAGGCTGCTGTGAAATTAAGGGATGCATTCCGCGCTGTCACGGTGATCGGCAGCGGGTCGCTCGATCCGCTCTTGATGGAAACGCTTCATGTCCTCTCCACAAGCGGAGTGGGAGTCGACATTCGCGTGATTCTTCCCTGCCTTGGCTACCTGGCTGATATCCGCAAGCAAAACCAGAGCGGGAATCTCGCCTTGCCGGATTCCTCATCGGATCCCGAGGACTTCGAGCTGGGAGCCGAGGTGCAAAACAATCCGCTCCTTGTCTCCATGGCACGCCATGCGGTGGGCGCCTTCATTTTGATCGGCGAAAATGGCCACCAATACGAGAATTGGCCAGATCCTGGCGATTTGGTTGAGCAATCAACACCCAACACGCTTTTGAAGCACATCCAACAGGGAGTTCGTGCGAACATCCCTTATGAGAAGGTGGATGGTCTCAACACGGATGACAGCTTGCGCATCCACGAGTGTTACGGCGCGCGCCGCGAGTTGGAGGTGCTGCGGGACGAGTTGCTGCGGGCATTTTCCGAAATTGAAGATTTAAAACCAGAGGATGTGCTCATCGCTGTTCCTTCTTTGGATGACTACGCACCCTTGGTGCCGGCTGTTTTTCACACAAAGGAAAATCCACTACCGGTGCGTCTCACCGAATTGCCCGCAAGCGAAGGCGACGAGATTCTCGAGGGCCTTTTGGCTTTGCTCGAGCTG
>CANMQB010000270.1 GCA_947499885.1 Spartobacteria bacterium | reverse complement strand
CCGTGATTATCCAAGATGTTGGCCTGGCGGAGATTTCCCGCCGCATGTTTCCCGACCTGCGCGTCCACGCCTCGACGCAGATGACTATTACATCCCCCGAGGGCGTGCGCTTCGCCGAGGGACTCGGCGTGAAGCAGGTCGTTCTTGCGAGGGAGCTTTCGCTGCGGGAATTGGAAAAGTTCCCGCCCTCGGTGCCGCTGGAGACATTTGTTCATGGAGCGCTGTGCGTGGCCTACTCGGGCCAATGCCTCACCAGCGAGACCCTCGGCCGCCGGAGCGCGAATCGCGGGGAATGCGCGCAAGCGTGCCGCATGCCCTACGAACTCGTGGTGGACGGCGCGCTGCGCGACCTCGGCGACAAGCGTTACCTCCTCTCTCCGCAAGATCTCGCCGCAGTGAATGAAATCCCGGCTCTCATCGAGCGGGGCGTGGCCTCATTTAAAATCGAGGGACGCCTGAAATCCCCCGAATATGTCGCAGCGGTCACCTCGGTTTACCGCAAAGCCATCGACGCGGCGCTCGAGGGGCTTTTTGAGGGGGCATCGCCCGAAGACTGGTATCGACTGGAAATGACATTCTCTCGGGGCCTCTTCAGCGGGTGGATGCATGGGGTCAATCACCAGGAACTCGTTGGCGCACGATTTGGAAAAAAGCGCGGTGCCTTCCTCGGTCGTGTTGCGGGCAGCTCGAGGAACTATGTCGAATTGGAATCCACCGCAATCCCCATCAAACCCGGCGATGGCGTAGTTTTTGACACCGGCGGAAACACCGAACGCGAGCAAGGAGGGCGGGTTTTTCAGGTTCAGGGGAACAAGCTTTTCTTCGAGACGGGCAAAATACGCTTCCATGAAATTCCAGTTGGTAGCCGCGTCTGGAAAACCTCGGACCCTGCGCTTGACCGCGAATTGCGCGGTAGCTTCAGCGGTCGACTGGAGACGGATGCCGATCGACTGACGCCACTCGATCTCACCGTCAGCGGAAAGGCCAACGAACCCCTCCTGCTCAAGTGCGGCGATGTTTTGATTTCATCCCGAATTCCTCTGCAGAGCGCACGCACAAGACCACTGACGACTGATGCTCTGAGGGCACAACTTGAAAAGCTCGGTGGCACCGGATTCAGCCTCTGCTCGCTCAAGTCGGAGATTGAAGGCGATGTCATTCTGCCAATTTCGGAAATCAACCACATGCGCCGCGAGTTGGTCGAGAAGGCAAGCCGCACCGTGCGCAATACGGCGCCGAAGGTGGCTTTGAAGGAAATTCTCCCGAGTTTTGAAGCGCCTAAATACACCGACTCGCACCTCTCTGTCTTGATCCGTTCGGAAGAGCAGCTTGAAGCCGCGCTCGGTGCGGGTATCCGGGAAATCCTCGTCGATTACGAGGACATACGCCGCTACAAGGATGCTGTTGCGACTGTGCGGGCGCACGGCGGCGCACAGGTCTTTCTTGCCACGCCTCGCATCCAGAAAGCCGGCGAGGAGGGATTTTTCAAACTCATCGCGAATGCAAAGCCTGATGGCGTTCTCATTCGCAACATCGGGGCCATCTCGCATTTTGAAGGAAGTCCGCTGCGATTGATCGGGGATTTTTCGTTGAATGTGGCCAATCCAGTGACCGCGCTTGTTTTTAAAAATCATGGTCTGGAGCGCCTCACCATTTCGCACGACCTGAACTCGGCGCAGATTCTCTCGATGCTGCGTCACGCGCCGTCGGATTGGTTTGAACTGACGCTGCACCATCACATGCCGATGTTTCACATGGAGCACTGCGTCTTCGCGGCATTTCTCTCGAAAGGCAAGGACTACACGGACTGCGGAAGGCCTTGCGAAAAGCACCGGGTCCATCTGCGCGACCGCGTGGGCATGGAACATCCGCTCCGCGCCGATGTGGGTTGCCGGAATACGCTTTTCCACGCCACGGCACAAACGGGCGCGGCTTTCTTTGAATCCTTCCATGCCGTCGGCCTACGGCGCTTCCGCGTGGAACTGCTGGAGGAATCGGCCGAGGAAACCACTCGCATTGTAACCGCCTACCAGGAACTCTTGGTCGCTCGCCGAAGCGGTGCAGCGTTGCACCGCGAACTGCATGCCACCAGCCAGATCGGTGTCACCACCGGCACCTACAACGGTTAAGGGGTCGCGCTCAAGGCGGAACCAGGGAACCGCTCGGAGAGTTCCTTCATTGCCTTGTCGGCCTCGGCATCCTTGAACGCCCGCCGATAGGCTTCGGCAGCCCTTCTTAGCGCCTTGGGAGCCACCTTGGGATCATCCACAAGTATACTGACGGCCATGAATGCGCGTGCAGCGCTTTCGTAGTCCTGCTCGAGGAAGAAGACCTCGCCAGATGCAAGCCGAGCCTCTGCGTTGAGCTTGCCTTCAGGCTGAAGAAACAAGGCCTGATCGACAGCTTGCCGTGCGGTGGCGGGACGCTTGAGGGCGATTTCGGCGAATGCCTTGGCAATGTGGGCGCGAGCTTGGGCTTGAGGATTCTGCGTCGAGGCAATCGCTTTGTCAGCGGCTTGGGATGCCTCGTCAGGCTTGGCCAAAGCGAGTTTGGTCTCCGAAATCAAAATCCAAACATCTGGCGGAACCGATGCCGGATTTTGCACCAGAGGCAAAAGCAATTTCTCCGCCTTGGCGAATTTTTTGTCCTCCAGATGCCCCTGCGCGAGCCAGATCACAACCTCGGCGGGAATGGCACCACCTTTGTAATCATCAGCCTCACGGGCGGCAGCGGCGCGATCCTGAAGCTGGTATTGGGCCAGCAGGATGCGAAGCGTGGCACGGTCCGCGTAGTTTTTGGAATCCAGAAGCCGAGACTTGTCGAGGAGTGTGATGGCTTGCGGGTAGTCCTTGTTTTCAAAGGCCGCCCAACCGAGCCAGAAGTGCGCCTGCGCGGCGGCGGCGGAGTTCGGGTAACGCCTGAGCAACTCTTGAAAAGCTGCTGCCATCTCGGGGTATTTCTTGAGTTGGCCCAGAGTGAGGGCTTTTTGCAGAAAGGCTATCTCGACCTCCTTGCTGAATTGGAAGCGAGTGATGACCTCCTCGAAGTCGGCGAGCGCCTCGGTGTGGGCTTGGGCTTTTTGCCGAGCAAGACCTCGCTGCAGGACGG
>CANMQB010000269.1 GCA_947499885.1 Spartobacteria bacterium | reverse complement strand
GCGCGATACGGAGGTGCCCGCTTTGCCGCCTGCTTCCAAGCGAGGAGAGATCAGAGCGGCACTCGATGTTTCGGGGATGATTCGAAGGGCCTCTTTCACGATTTGCGCGGTTTGGGCAGAGCATGCCCGCCGTATGACAACTGGCTTGTCGTCCATGCCGATAGGCTTCATGAGCTTACCTCCATTTGCGAGTGCTCCGTAGGCCATGGCTAATTCGAGAGGTGAAACTTTGATGGATTGTCCAACGGCGATGTCCGCCTTCGAAGCCCCTTTTTTTTCTTCAAAACCAAAGTTCCGGAGGGCTTTTTTGAAAGCTGGATCATCGAGTGATAATGCCAATTTCACCGATCCGATATTCGAGCTTTTCGATAGCACCTCCGCAGGTGTGAGGTGGCCAAATGCGGAATGATCCTTGACCGCTTTTCCGTCGATTGTGAAAAAGCCGTTGCCGCAATCGATCAGGGAGTTTTCGTTTGTGTTTCCAGACTCAAGGGCGCCTGCCACGATGAAGGGTTTGAAAGTCGATGCGGGTTCGAAGTGGCATTCCTGCAAATCAGATCTTGCCTCCGCGCTTCCTGCTTGTCCGGAGGAAATGGCCTCCAAGCGCCCGGAAAAAGGCTCGCTCACGATGACAACCATTCTCTGGGCCCGAAGAGATCGCATGGCGTTTGCCGTCTCTTCGGCAACGATGGAGCGAATAGAAGCCGTTTCTTGGTTTGCTGTGGGATGTGAGCCCTCGTGAGGAGACTTACACCCGGCAAGAAGGAGCATCAGAAGCGCGGGTATCCAGAATTTTTTCACGGCGCTTAAAGTTTTCATGCAGCGAAGCCTGTGATCCTTCCGCGATGTTCGGGTGCGTCAGAGGGCTCGTTGAAAATCTCTGCGAGCGAGTAGTCACTTTGGCCTCGGGGGAGGGTGATGCCCTTGAACTCGGCGAGTCTTCGCGCTTCTATGGCCGAAAGACGGTTAAAGATGCGGTGCGTGATAAGTCGACCAGGGCGCATGAGAGCGGGGTCCAAATCTGCTCCCTTGCAGTTAATGGTGCAGAGGATGTGCATTTTTAGAAAGTCGCTCAGGAGGCCATCAGAGAAATTAAGCAGGGTGCTGACGAGGGTGCGATTGTCATTGGCTCTACTCATGAGAGCCTGCTCGGCATCCTCAATCACGAGCACGAGTTTTTGATCGCCGAATTTCTTGCGTTCGGCAGTCCACAGCACGACGAACTCCGGTTCGCTGAGCAAGTGGATGTCATGGGCGGTGACATAGTAAAAGCGATGAGTTTCGGCGTTGGCCGACATAAAGCCCCGGAGGAAAGAGGTTTTTCCACAACCGGGTGGTCCTTCGAGAATCGAAATGCCGGACTGCCTTTCGTGCATGCGGCGCTTGAATGACTGCTGCCAATTCAAGAAATTTTCTCCGTAGAGAAGCGGCAGTTCGGTATCAAGAATCGGCTGCGCCCCCATCAACGGAACAAATTCCTTGTCGATTTCAAAGGTGGATTTTTTAAGAAGGGTGTAGCCAACCCCGCACGCCAGCTTCTCTTGGTTCAAGACTATATATTGAAGACGGCGGGCCAAACGCTCGACAATGTGTTGTTTTCGTCCATAAACAGATATTCCATGGTCGTTGCATACAACAAAATTGGCGCCGCGTGTTCTGAAAATCGCAGAATGAAAGTTGACGCCCCCATCCGGTGTGATTTGTATGTCTGAGCGAACGACCTTTTTATGAAGCCGAGAGGCGAGGTCTTTGATATTTGGCGAAGACATTTGCGGCCTGGCACGGTGCAGGTCGCCGCCGCCGAGTTCCGCCAAAACGGGAAAAGGCACGTGGTCGGTATAGGCATTGTCAAAAGCTGCTGTATGAGCGACTTCGATGGTTTTCTGCATCATAGGTTGAGAATAAGGAGGTGATTTAGTAAATATATCGTAAAATAAAAAGTATAAAACCTTATATAATAACAAATAAAAACCAAAAGCATTTATTTAATGTATGAAAAAATACTATCAATTATTTCTGGTAAAATCAAGAAAAAAATCTTTATTTTTTTCACACGGGTGTTGCAGGATATGCGCCCCGAGCTGGTGTATGGTGAGCGTCAATTATGCCACAAAGCCCTGCTTCACAAACAGAATCCGTAGACTCATCCAGAACCGACACCGATTCTCTTAGGACGCCACCCCTTTCGGTGAATGCTTCTTCGGACCTTGAGATGGCGAGTGATTGCCAGACGGCAGCGGATTGGTTGGCGAAGGCGGCGCGTTCCTCGCATGAGGCTGTCCTGATCGCCGTGGCGCGGAACCCGAACACGCCGAAGAAAGAGTTATTCCGCTTGTGGGAGATGTTTCCGGAGACGGTGACGGAAAATCCGATCCTCACGCTCTGGGAATTTACATCATCAAAGCCGGTGTCTTCGGTGATACCAAAAAGCGTGCTTTTTTCTCTCTATCAGGAATTTCTGTTGCGTCGTGACTTGGCCATACCGGATGCCTTGATTCCGACCGAGTGGCGTATTTATTTTCTGAAAAGTGATGATTTCTGTCCGAAGATCGCGCTTCATTTTTTTGTGAGGGATCCAAATGAGCGAGTGAGGCTCTATCTGCTGCAAAATGCTCTGAAGGTGAGTTTTAAAGAATGCGGCTCGGCGAAGTTTCCTCTGGAGTCGGTCGAGGAGCTTTTGCTTGGTGGCTCGCCAGCCATTCAGTTGGCCTTCGCCTGTGCGGTGGCGAAGAAATGGCTTGTGGTCGAAACGGATACCACGGATTTTCTGGAAAAAACAGCACGGCATCTGCATTCGCTGGGGCTGGATGAAATGCTGGAGCATCTCTCTTGCTGGGATGTTCTTCCGACGGATCTTATTGAGGATTTGGCGCAGTGTGACAAGCCGGCGATCCTCACAAATCTGGTTGCGCTCCCGCGTTGCCCCCGCGCTATGCAGGAACGACTCGCATGCCATATTTTTCCCGAAGTGCGAGCGGCCGTGGCGCAGTATACGACCAGTGCCGAATTGCACGAATTCTTTGCTGCGGACGCGAATTCCCAAGTCCGTGCCGGCCTGGCTGCGTCGCTGCATCTTTCCAACGATATGCAACGGAGTCTCATCACGCCCAAGAATG
>CANMQB010000268.1 GCA_947499885.1 Spartobacteria bacterium | reverse complement strand
GTCGTGGCGGTAGCGTTTACTTGATCGCGCATCCATTGGTGAACGAGTGAGGCGACTTTGGACGGTTCGCTCCAGCCTCTGGCTACTGCGATCAGGTGATCTTCCAGTTTTTCCAAACTTCCATAAATCCGGTTCACTGTTGGTGCCTTCACCACCCGACCAAACCATTCGGCAGGATTGAGCTCCGGACAGTATGGTGGAAGCGGCAGCACACGGATGTTGGCTGGAACGCGTCCGTCCTCCTGCTTCATGTGGAACCCGGCTTGATCCATCACAATCACATGCAAAGAGTCGGGATCGCTCTCGGCGATCTGCTTTAAAAAAACCGCATGCACATCTTGATTGATGCTCGGAGTGAACAGCAATTCCACCTTATGCGCTCCATCCACCTCCAGGGCCTCGTGCAGGTAACCCCACTGGTAGGTTGTTTTGTAGGGAGCATGAACCCTCACCCCTTTTCTCGCCCACACCCTGCGGATGACTGGCAAGAGTCCGTAGCGGTGCTCATCTAAAACCCAGATTCTCACCGGTTGGCCAGGATTTTCCCCTACAACCTTCCCGATTCGCTCACTCATGGTTGCCCGAAACTCTGCTGCCGCCTTTGTGTCTTTTTTTACGTGGCTCTTGCGTGGAACTTTCAGCTTGCCTCCCAAACGCCTGATGAGTTGGCGCACTCCGCTTTCGGTCAGCGTCTTTCGTGTTCGCTTCTTAATCCATGACTGCGCGTCCCGCGCTTGGCGAAACTTTCCCTCCTCCAGACGCTTAAGAAACTCCACACTCAAAGCACCCCTAACCGCCGGTTTCCGTGCTCCCGCCCACTTGCGCTCGAGCAAACCATCAACCCCTTTTTCAACCACCGTGTCCCGGTAGGTGAAAACGGTTTGGCGGCTCACTCCAACAATTTTCATGATCTCGTCCACCGTGTGTTCATGCTGTGCAATCAAGCGCACAACCAGCAAACGCTTGCGTGCCCAATCCGCCTGCGGCTTAGCCCAGGCCTCTTCGATTTGTTCTACGATTTCTTGTCCAAGTTTTGGAAGTGTTCTCATGCCGACCACGAGATTCTCCTCAAATCGCTTAGCTGTAAAGTCAAAAAGCTATTAGACTTTGGTATAATCACTCAGGTTGTAAAGGTTAATTCCATTACCATTAAATCCATGCCCGTCGGCATGGTAATGCAGCGCTCCGCCTTGGCCGACATGCGCACCGGATGATGTGATCTCCGCTGCAGCCGTTGCATAGAGAAGTGTATTGTTGATAGAAGGATAAATCACCACCCCATCGATGGCGACCCCCATGGAGGCTATATCAGCATAGTTTTCAACAGTGTAGTTGGCTGATGAAAGGCGTGCATCACTCGCGAGTGATACGGCTAGCGTATTTTCCGTAAAATTTCCTACCAAACCATAGTTTTTAAGCGGAATGAGAACGACTTTATACTCGATCACGGCCGTGCGGGTGATTGTGGAATTTTGATAAGATCCACTGGTGCCGTCTCCGGGAGGGCGTGCGACATCGACCAAGAAGTTCGGTCGGGGTGTCGCATTGTGCGACGCTACAACCATGTATGGGTGGTGGACATCATTAGCATCTGCCGCATTGGTGAAATAAACATGAGCCACCGTTCGCCCGCCGACTTGGCTGTTGTATAGATCCTGCGAAGCAAAAAGATGGTTGAGAGCATTTTCTCTGAAGGCAAGATAGACCGATTTATCGTAGCGGAGCGATGACCCCTCAGCCGCGAGAGTGATGATAATGTTATCCAAAGCTGTGGAAGCAGCAATGGTCGCGTTCGCACTGGAATTGTTCCCGGAAATACACTGTTTCGAGTAGGAAGGGTCCATCTTGACGATATGTGAATTCAACAACGGGCTACTCAAAAATGCCCCAGGGGCTGCTGGAAGTGAGGGAAATGGAGCGAAGGCATTTGTTTGCCAAGGTGTGCTGCCGGGGTTGAAGTCCGATCCCAAGGCAATTTCAAAATTGATAAGTTTTGTGGCATCGGCCATAAAAAAGCTCGTGGCAATTGTCTCGTTAGTGGTCAGAGAAACGGAAGTTCCGTTCATCAGGACCCAGTGGCTTGGGCCCCAGGTGCCAGAGGTCGAGAAATTTCCGCCAGAAAGCACAAGTCGCGTCGTCGCTTTGATCTTTGCAGCGGAGGCATTCCCAGTGATCGTAAAAACAAGATAGGTGGCATTCGATGAGCGGTAGTAGCTTTTGAAATCACGAACTACCAGATTGGTCGCAGTGGATGCCGAACTCGTGGCATTTCCATCAATCGCGGAATACGAAAAAAGCTCGGGGTGAATGGAATAGTTTCCGTTCAGGGACGTGGCACTCACACTCTCCACGTTCCGGTCTCGCAATTGAAACATGCACCGCATGGCACTGCCATAGGTCGAAGTGATATTGCCCGCCGAGGTCACTGTCAGGCTGCTATTGTTACCGCTTGCGTTTATGCTCAAGCAGTGGCTCTTCGTGGCTGCATCGAGAAGAATCACATGCTTCAAATTGGCGATGGATGACACCGCTGTGGAATTGCTAGCCGTCCAATTTGTGGTAAACGAGGATGTTAGGATTTGGTCAAATGGCTTGGGACCATTTACCGATATGGCGCAATCCGCATTGCAAAGAAAAAGTAGCAAGAAGCAAGAAGCAAAAAGCAGGGGTGATGTAGCGTTTCATTTGATTTGGTATATGAAGAAAAAAATGCATTTGCGTAAATCCTTACAAAAATCTTGGATTGACCAAACCTTTTTTACAGCAATGTACAGATGGCGTGATCGGGCACTCCCAAGGCTCGAGCTGCTTTTTAAACGAAACCGAGCCATAATAAGGGGCAATCTATGCCTGCCGGGCCTAGTTGGAGTGCTTCCTAAAAACTAATCCTCAAGTTATGAGAGGTAGCGGCGCGGAGCGCCGTAGGAACTCTCATGAAAAAGAAAAGACACTCAAACCGGAAGAAATCATCAAAAAGCCGCGTGAAGCCGAGGGGTTGATCGCGGCAGGCAAAGGATTCGAGGTTGCCATGCCGTCCCCCTTGTCTAGGCAACCCTGCCTCTCAATATAATCATATCTCATTTTTTTGAATATGTTTATGGTTTTTTAAAAGAAAATGAACACTGACCCGAATGGCGCTAAGGAATCACGCAAAAATAACTGTCGCATTTTTTGCGAGTCCATGGCAGGCTTGGAATGATGATCGACCAAGTA
>CANMQB010000267.1 GCA_947499885.1 Spartobacteria bacterium | reverse complement strand
AATTCTCTTCCCGCATTCTGTGGTCTGTCATTATTGCGTGCTTGTTTTTATCTTTCCCACTTTCAAGCCATGCAGAGAAAAAAAACAAAGAGGAGACCATGGTTCGTCCTCCAATGCCGGAGTCGCTCGACGTAGTGGCTTACATAGGCACAAAAATCGAGATTGACCTTCACGTGGCTGGAAGAATTCAAGAGCCATTGACAATTCTTATTCGTAAAGAACCAAGAATCGGCACGCTCAGCAAACCCGTTCGTCGTATTAATCAAAATACATTTAGAGTTGTTTATTCCACCCCTGCGGACGGCTTTGAGGGCGCAGACTTTTTCACCTATGCGGCCCAGTCGGTTGATTCGCCCGTTTCTTACTCCGCTCAAGTTCAAATTTCCATCAAGCAAAGACCCGCTCAACTTGAGTTTCCAAGGTTACTGGATTTTGGAGATGTTCCTATCGGTGACACCCGTGAAATGCAGGTCGTCGTGTCTAACTCGGGCGGGAAGCCCGTGCATTTCAGTCCATCATTGAATCAGCCTTGGGCGCTCGTTGATGCGGTTCCAATTTCCATTTCTGGTGGTGAAACAAAAAAAATACGCATCGCATTCTCTCCGGTTACTTCGGGGGTTTTCGCCGACAAGCTCACTATCAATAGCGACTCCAAGGAAGCGATTTCTTTGCGTGGAGCATCTGAGAATCCCCTCCAGTTGCCATCCGAAGCGATCCTTTTCACATCAAAAAAACGTGATAACCCCGAAGCAAGCGTCTTGTTCACCAACCCAACCGACACGCCTCGCCATCTTGTTTTTCAGTGGCCGAAATTTTTGCAAGCCCCCTCGCACATCACGATTGATCCTAGGTCCTCCATGGAGATTCCGATCCGTCTCAAAGCTATCCCTTCCTTCTCGTGGGACGGGTCAGTTCCCTTCTCAAGCGGAAGTTTTGAGGGATCGCTCGCCGTTGTTGTTGAGGCCGCTCCGCCCCGCATTGAGTTGGATCCCTCCACTATTCGCGACCTTGGTGAATTGCCACTCGGCACCTCGGCGAATGCAACGCTCGTGCTCAGAAATTCTGGCGGCCGTGCGGTCCGTTTGACCATGGATGTTCCCAAGGGAATCAAAGTGATGCCTTCTCCCAGAGGCCTGCTTCTTGAGCCTGGCAACGCTCTTGCTTTTGAGGCGGTCGTGACTCCTCCTCAAAGTGGCACCTTTGATTTCCTGCTGCCCGTGCATTCCGACTCCGCGCCGCTCGGTGCGTTTGGTATTCGAGTTTCTGCACGCGCCGCACAGCCTGTGGAGAGCTTGCTGACTATTTCACCGACTCCTGATGTTCCCAAAAAGCCCGACTCCCCTTTGGCCGATATTCCGCCCGTTGACGAATGCGCATTGGTTGAGTCCAAGCCTCACAGCATCACCATTTCCTGGAAACTCACATCTCCCGACACCGAGCGGTTCCTCATCGAACGCCGGGAGATCAAGCCGGGAGCGGACGGGCAGGTTAAGACAGAGTGGAAGCCATGGGTGGGGGCGGATGTCCAGATTTCTGGCGACACCGCAATCGCTCATTTTCGCAAGCTGCCACCCGGCACATTTTGGAATATACGAATCACCGGAATTGATTCCAAGGGTCAACTGGGACAGCAATCCAAAGGATTCTTTCGGATTGAGACCAAGCCTGTAGGATCTTTCTTGCCGGTATGGGCTTGGATTGTTGTGGCTTTAGCAGGTGCCGGTTCGGTATTTTGGTTTTTGAAAAATAAAGTCACCTTCGTCAGAGATGATCTCGATGCACGAATATCGAATCTTGAAAAATAAAAAAAATCCTTGATCCTTATCTTTCTTTTTGATTTTATCTGCCAATGAAGTTCTCGCTCCTCCTGCTTGTCTCTCTTTGCTCCCTTCCTTTCACTGCCAACGCTGGCAATATGTTTGGGCCGGCGCCATTCCGAAATGGGTCGCCTCTGGTTTCGGGCGTGGATGGCACATATCAAGCTACCGCTTCGGATACCAACATCATCGGGATTTTCCGCTTCCAATATTCAGAAGGCAGCCAAACTAGTAGCCCGACTAAAAATAGTTGGATTTTTTTTAGGGAAGGTCGAGTAATGAAAGGAACTGTGGAAGCCGCCATTGACGGGTCCAGCCTGTCTGGAATTCTTGGACAAGAAGCGGCTAAGTCTGGAAACCCAAACACGAATGCGACATTTCCATTGATCTTAACTACATCTACATCAGATTCACTAGGAAATTTTAATGGAAAACTTAACCTCAAAAGCCCCAGCGGAGCTTTTAGTGGTTCTGGAGTTTTGCAAAGTGCCGCAGGGGGTGTCACTACTTATACGTTTATAAACACTAACAACTTTGGCGGTATTGAGTCTACAAATGTTCCTATAACTAATTCTGTTGGAGCGGGATTCACAAATAACTTTCAATTCAGGGGAGTGAGAACTTCTGTATTCTCTACTGGATCTTCAACTAACTAATATTAGTTATTAAAGACAAAACTCCACTGAGATATCTCTACTCTCGTGAGTTGGGCTTGAGCTTGTTGGAAGTTCTTGCCGTTGTCGTGATCTTAGGTATTCTGGCAACTCTTTTTTTTATTGGGGCAGACCGCTTGCCTGCCCGCTCCGAGGCTCCCCGTTGCATGGCGAACATGCGTTCGCTCCAAGTGAGCTTGGCTTCTTACACGCAAGATAAAGGTCATTGGCCGCAAATGCCAGTCGATAAATTTGGAAACAATGAAGACGCCTACGAGGATTGGTGGATTGCCGAGTTGAAGCCCTATGGCGCCACCGAGGCGACTTGGATGTGCCCCACGATCAAGCGACTCGTCACAAATAAGAGCGAGAAGGGGCGTCCCAAGGTCCACTACACCCCCACAATGTTCGACAAACACCCGTCCACTCCCTACCGCTGGTCCACTCAGCCATGGCTCATTGAGATCGGCAACATGCACGGCCAAGGCGCTCTGATCTGCTATCCCGACGGTTCGATCAAGCCCATGGACGAGGTTGTTGGTCCGAATTGAGATTCCTCCAATAGCGCCCCAGTTTTTTATTACGACAGGCTGCTGAGCGGAATGTCACTGATGTTCGGCTTGAAAATTTCTTTACGACTGCATATAAAATCGACTGTTGCAGACCGCCGATACGGAGTGAGTCCAAATGCGTTCATTTAATCCCGAATCCGGCGATTGAACTGAAATTGCTGCCTTGAATCTCCCCTAAATTGCGCAC
>CANMQB010000266.1 GCA_947499885.1 Spartobacteria bacterium | reverse complement strand
TTGCGATTACCGGTTCCCCTACTCAAGTGGCGTCTCCTTTATTGAGCAAGTCCGACAGCGCGGAATCGAGACGCCCGTACTTTTCATTTCAGGGGCCCCTGACAGTGATGCTGTATTAAAAGCAGCTGCCCTTCCGAACACGGGATTTCTTTCCAAACCATTCACGATACAACGTTTCCGTGACGCTATCCGCGCCCTGCTCGATACCGCAGAGTAGCGCGATGGTAAAAGTTTGCTTCATGTTTTCCTCGTAGTAGTGAAAAAACAAAGACACAGAGGCCGAGTCAGTGCCAGCCAATCAGCAAGCGATTGGTAGGCCTTTAAGAATGCCTCTGCCTTTCGCAATGAATCTTATTGAAAAGATTAGGCCTTCCCAAGTTAAGAAAGACGAGCCGCAGCCTCGAGTTTTTGCTTGATTGAATCCCCAGCACTTTCTACAAAATCCAGTTCATGAAAGTTTTCTTTAGTTTCCTCCTCACCTTAGCTGTCTGCTCGGTTGCTTTCGCTGATATTCAAGCTCCACCAGCCTCTGACTTTGGCCCGACTCGGAAACTGGGACGCGGACTCGGGAACATTGCTTTCGGAATCACGGAGATCCCCTTCCAGTGGGCGGTTATCAATGAAATGGATGGCAACGCAGCGGCTTTCAGCTACGGACTCGTTCGCGGTACAGGCCGTGTGTTAGCTCGACTGGGCTACGGCATCTACGAGGTCGCTCTTTTTCCATTTCCCATGCAAAAAGGTGGCTACACTCCGCCTTATCGCAGCGATATTCCTTGGATCAACTCCGGTTATTCGGAGTTCCCACCGGAGTTGGGATTCGAAACGCGCTACGACTACTCGCGGATCTCCCCGAGTCTCTAATCGACCTCGATTTTGGCTTTGTTTTGGCGCTCACTTTCTTCGATCTGAGAAGGGAGTTTGCTTCTTTTTTTCATGATTTCACTCACCGTCCCAGTTTTTAACGAGCGAGAAGCCCTTGGTCCGCTTTTTGAAAAAGTTCAGGCGACCATGCGCCAGCACTTTCCCAAAAATTGGGAGATCATTTTTGTGAATGATGGAAGCCAGGATGGAAGTGCGGAACTACTAGACGCTCTAGCTTCACAAAATCCCGAAGTGAAGGTCGTTCACTTGCGCCGCAACTACGGCCAGACAGCGGCCATGATGGCGGGATTCGATTTTGCGACTGGCGACATCATTATTCCGCTCGATGGGGATGGACAAAACGATCCGCAAGACATTCCCCGCATTGTCGCCAAACTCGATGAGGGCTTCGAGGTTTGCTCCGGCTGGAGGAAAGATCGCCAAGACAATGCTCTTCAGCGCAACCTGCCCAGCATTCTCGCCAACAAACTCATTTCTGCCGTCTCTGGCGTGAAGCTCCATGACTTTGGATGCTCACTGAAAGCCTATCGAGCCGAAGTCATCAAGGGCGTGCGTCTCTATGGCGAGATGCACCGATTCTTGCCGATCTATGCAAAATGGCACGGCGCTCGAATTTGCGAGTTGCCCGTCAGTCACCACGCCCGCAAGACCGGTCACTCGAAGTATGGTCTTGAGCGCGTCCTGAAGGTGATCATGGACCTTCTTACCGTTCGATTTCTCGACAAATACATGCTGAAGCCGATGTACCTTTTCGGCTTCTGGGGCTTTATGTTTTTTGTCGCATCCATCGTTTTTGCTGCATGGGCAGTTTACATGCGCTTCCACGGATATTTCTTCACGGGAACGCCACTTCCGATGATGGCAGTCTTTTCCTTTATGACTGGCGTCATCTGTGTCCTCATGGGGTTGCTCGCTGAGATGATCACGCGCACCTTCCACGAATCGCAAAATAAATCCATTTACCTCGTGCGCAAAACCCGCAACTGCGAGGGACAAACCGGCTCGGTCTGATGTGCGGTATTGCCGGATTTCTCGGCGCGGGCGGCAGCGAGGATTTGCATCGCATGACCCGTCGCCTCACCCATCGTGGGCCGGATGCGGAAGGCTTTTTTGAAAAACCAGATTCAGGCGTGTTTCTCGGGCATCGGCGACTTTCGATCATCGATCTTGCCTGCGGCTCGCAGCCAATGGTGTCCTCCGATGGACAGCTGGCTATCGTTTTTAATGGCGAAATTTACAACCACTCTGAACTTCGCGCTCAGCTTGTTGCAAAGGGTTGCGTTTTTGTTACGGACCACTCGGATACCGAAGTTCTCCTCCACGGATGGCGTGAATGGGGAGCGGCGATGCTCGATCGGCTCAATGGGATGTGGGCCTTTGCCATCCACGATGCACGTGCAAGGTGTCTCTTTCTTGCTCGCGACCGTTTTGGAAAAAAGCCGCTCTATTACTTCCAACGCCGTGGCACTTTTGCCTTCGCCTCGGAGCTGACTGCCCTGCTGGCACACCCTCTTGCACCTCGCAATTCGTCAGAAATTGCCCGCGTGAAATTTCTCGCCCACGCTCTCATCCCAGCCCCGCATTCTGCCATCGAGGGGATTTATAAGTTGCCCGCTGCACATCATCTCACGCTTTCTGGCGAAGGGAATCCGCCCCGCATTTCGCGCTACTGGCGATATGCTCTGGAGCCTGAGGAATCTGGAAAAAGCGAATCCGTCCTTGCAGCCGAGTTACTGGACATTCTTGACAGGGCGACTCGTCGACGGCTTGTGGCGGACGTGCCACTGGGCATTTTCCTGAGTGGCGGCCTCGACTCCTCTACGATTGCTGCCCTCGCCACAAGGAGTCTTCAGGATCGCAAGCTCCAGACCTTTACGATCGGTTTCCGTGAACCCAGTTTTGATGAGTCTGCCTTTGCCGCCCAAGTCGCAGATATTTTAAAATCCGAGCACCATGTTGACTTGCTGGATCTCGATGGGGCGATGGATGCATTGCCTTGCATTTTCGATTTGCTGGATGAACCCCAAGGCGATGCTTCGCTCCTGCCGACTTGGCTGCTCTGTCGTTTTGCCCGTCGGCATGTCACCGTCGCGCTCAGTGGCGATGGTGGGGACGAATTGTTTGCTGGTTATGATCCTTTCCGGGCGCTGCGCTTGGCCGGCATTTACTCGAAGTTTGTTCCACGTCCCCTTCACAAGGCGCTCAGGCTGCTCGCAGCGCGACTGCCGGTCTCCCATGCAAATCTCAGCCTCGATTTTAAAATCAAGCGCACCTTGCGTGGCCTGGATCATCCCTCGCACCTCTGGAATCCTGTTTGGTTAGGTGCCCTCGAGCCCTCCGATCTT
>CANMQB010000265.1 GCA_947499885.1 Spartobacteria bacterium | reverse complement strand
GTTGGAATCCGTCTGCGCGGTGGATGGCATTGAACGGGTGCGCTTCACCTCCCCCCACCCCATCGGCTACCGCGACGATCTCATCGAAGCCTTTGCGCGCCTGCCCGAGCTCGTCGAGCATGTGCATCTCCCGCTCCAAAGTGGCTCCGACCGCATCCTGAAAATCATGCGTCGAGGCTACACGGCTGAGAAATTCCAAAAACTCGCGGAGCGCATTCGTGCCGCGCGTCCTGGCATGGCGATCACGACGGATGTCATTGTGGGATTCCCAGGCGAGACGGAGGAGGACTATCAGCAAACCCGCGCGCTGTGCGACGCCGTCTCGTTCGACAATGCTTTCATCTTTCGCTACTCGCCGCGCCAGAACACGCCGGCAGCCACCATGGAAGCCCAAATTTCCGAGGAGGTGAAAGAGGCCCGCAACCAAGATTTACTCCAATTGGTGAACCGTCATGTGGCCGACAAGCTCAACGCCCTCGTCGGCACGCAGACCGAAATCCTCTGCGAAGGCGCAAGCCGCCACAACACCGAGCGCCTTACAGGCCGAACCCGCACGAACAAAATCGTCATCTTCGAGGGAGCCCCTCGCCACATCGGCCAGATTTTCCCTGTCAAAATAACTCGAGCCAGCGGATCAACGCTCTACGGCGATCCTGCTGTTTTGGATTAACCACAGAGAGCACAGAGGACACGGAGAGGAAAAGTGGAAACTATCCTACCTCAGGCTCTATTTTTTAAAATCTCCGTGCTCTCTGTGTCCTCTGTGGTCAATCCTCACAGAGGACACCGCTAGCCTTCGGTTAGTTTTTGCGGTTCATTGCGGCGGTAAACCAATCCACTTGCGGCGCGGCTTTGGCAGCGGGCTTGGTTTGAAAGCTGCGTCCGCCTACGCTCCGGTCATCGCGCGGGCCGCGAGACTGGGCGCCGATTTCGGGATTGGTCTTCAGTGAAAGGCTGATCCTTTTGCGTCCGAGATCGACTTCCATGACAGTGGCCATGACTTTTTGTCCCACCTTCAAGACATCCGAGGGATTTTTTACAAACTGGTCGCTGAGTTGGCTGATGTGTGCGAGGCCGTCCTGGTGCACTCCCAGATCGATGAAGGCGCCGAATGCGGCGACATTGGTCACGATGCCGGGGAGCTTCATGCCGGGCTTGAGATCTTCGATTTTCATCGCCTCGTCAGAGAATGCGAAAACCTCGAACTGCTTGCGCGGGTCGCGGCCGGGTTTGGCGAGTTCTTTGAGGATGTCTTGCAGAGTTGGGAGACCGACCTCAGGTGTGATGTATTTCTCGAGCTTGATAGCGGCGCGCCGGGCGGGGTTCTGCATCAACTCGGAGACGGAGCAACCGATATCCGCCGCCATGCTGTCCACGAGGGCGTAGCGCTCGGGATGCACGGAACTGGCGTCGAGCGGATGCCGTCCGTTGCGGATGCGAAGAAATCCTGCCGCCTGCTCGAAGGCTTTGGGGCCGAGACCGGGAACCTTCAGGAGATCCTCGCGGGATTGGAAAGCGCCGTTTTCGTTGCGGAACTGAACGAGATTCACAGCGGTGCGCGAATTCAAACCAGAGACATACCCGAGCAGATTCGCGCTGGCGGTGTTGAGTTCGACGCCGACATGGTTCACGCAGGAGACGACAGTGTCATCGAGGGATCGCTTGAGAGCGCTTTGATCAACATCGTGCTGGTATTGGCCAACGCCGATGGATTTCGGGTCGATTTTGACCAATTCGGCGAGCGGATCCATGAGGCGGCGACCGATGGAAATGGCTCCACGCACGGTGAGGTCGAGCGTAGGAAATTCCTCGCGGGCGACCTCCGAGGCCGAATAAATCGAGGCGCCTGACTCGCTCACAACGACAATCACAGTGGATACCGGCAGGCCGAGTGCGCGGATAAAGGTCTCGGTCTCGCGAGAGGCCGTGCCATTGCCGATGGCGATGGCTTCGATTTTGAAACGATTCACAAGCGACTTGATCACTTCGGCAGCCTCGGTGCGGTCGCGGACACCTTTTTCGGGATACACCACCTCGTGGGTGAGAAGTTTGCCTTGAGCATCGAGCACGGCGAGTTTGCAACCAGTCCGGAAGCCGGGATCGACGGCGAGAACAATCTTCTGACCCAGCGGCGAGGCCAAGAGAAGTTCGCGAAGGTTCTCAGCAAAGACGCGGATAGCCTCCTCGTCGGCTTTCTTTTTGTAGAACAAGCGCGCCTCACCCTCCATGGCAAAGCCGAGAAGGCGCTTGAAGCAATCCTGCGCCGCAAGGCGAACCTGAGCGGCTGAGGGGTAGGCACCCTTCACGAAGAGATAGTCGAGTGCGGCGAGTGCCTCCTCCTCGGGCGGATTGATGCGCGAGAAAAGCATGCCCTCGGTTTCGCCACGGCGGATTGCTAGGAAGCGGTGCGATGGGCACTGGGCGACGGGTTCGCTCCAGTCGAAGTAATCCTTGAACTTCGCCGCTTCGGCTTCTTTGTCGAAGACGACTTTCGATTTGAGAACGCCCTTGTTGAGATAAATCTCGCGCAGCGCAGAGCGGGCCTCGGCGGAGTCGTTGATGCGCTCGGCCATGATATCCCTCGCCCCAGCCAGAGCGGCTGCGGCATCGGGCACTTCTTTTTCAGCGGAAACAAAAGGCGCGGCTTCAGACTCGGGGTCCGTCTCGGTGCGCTGCTCCCAGAGCAAATCGGCAAGCGGCTCGAGACCGCGTTCCTTGGCGATGGTGGCGCGAGTGCGTTTCTTCGGACGGAAGGGCAGGTAGAGATCCTCGAGGGTGGAGAGATTCGCTGCGGCGTCGATTTTGACTTTCAGCTCTTCGGTGAGGAGCTTGCGCTCTTCGAGGGATGAGAGAATCGACTCGCGGCGTTTGTCGAGTTCCTCGAGCTCCTGCATGCGGTCACGGATGTTTGTGATTTGGACTTCATCAAGCTCGCCGGTGCGCTCCTTGCGGTAGCGGGCGATGAAGGGAACCGTGGCACCTTCTTCGAGAAGAACGGCGGTTGCGGCGACTTGACGGGCTTGCAGGGAAAGCTCCTGCACGATTTGGACGAGATGTTTTTCGATCATGAATTGGGGAAGGTGGAGGCGGCCTGGATCAGGCGGCGAAAACAGACTGGCCTGCTGGCGAGAGGGCGCGAAGTTTCGCAACCACGGCAGGAATGATTTCGCATGCCTGATCTATCTCCGAAGCCGTGGTGAAGCGTCCCACGGAGAAGCGCAGGCTGGCGCGGGCTCGGTCGTTTGA
>CANMQB010000264.1 GCA_947499885.1 Spartobacteria bacterium | reverse complement strand
GTTTTTCATCCCCTTCGACATTGCTCATCACGGCTTGGCCGGCGCGACGAAGTTGCCAAATGCGGGAAGACGCTTCGCCACGCAGAACGGGATAAGCGTATCCGAGTCCCTTGGCTTCGAGCGAGGTGGTCATCTTGGTGATTGCGGATTCCAGTTCATCCTGAGTGTCCCTCCGCAACTCGATGACTAGGATGGCTCCCGGATCGCCAACGATAAAATCCCGATTGCGGGCTTGCTCCAAATTCTTTTTGCTGCAGTCAAGAATGTGTTTGTCAATGAGCTCGGAGGCCGAGGGAAGATGCTCCAGCGCAATTAAATTCGCCCGCAGCGCTTCATTCACATCCCGAAAGTGCCCGCAGATCACAGCTTGGGAACTGGGAGGCAGCGGGGAACAATTTAATTCGATTTCCACCGCAAAAAAGAGCGTGCCTTCGGACCCAGCGATCACTCGGCAAAAATTAAACGGTTTCTCGCTCGATTCGTCCAGCGCCTTCGAGTCCATCAGCAGATCGATTGCGTAGCCTGTGTTGCGGCGTGGAATGGATGGGTCGGGGAAATTTTTTATGATCTGGTTGCGATTCTCGGCAGATCCCAGCAGTCGGGCGGCCATTCGATAGACCTGTGCTTCCAGCGAATCGCCGAGGCATTTTTTTTCAAATGCCTCTTTATCAATGGCCTCAAATGTCACTTCACTTCCGTCGCTCAGAAATCCGCGTATGCGCAGCAGGTGCTCACGGGTGCTTCCATAAACAATCGAATTCGAGCCACAGGAATTATTTCCGACCATTCCACCGATCATGGCACGGTTGGCGGTAGAGGTTTCTGGTCCGAAAAACAAACCCTTCTCGGCCAGGGCCATGTTCAGTTCGTTGCGGATCACTCCCGGATGCACACGAGCCCTCTTGAGATCTTTATTAATCTCAAGGATGCGAGTGAAATGCAGTGATAAATCCACCACCAACCCGCTTCCGACACACTGACCAGCCAAGGAGGTTCCCGCTGTGCGAGGAATCAGGCTCACGCGATGCTTGTTGGCCCAGAGAATCAAGAGACGAATATCGGACTCTTCCTTAGGAAAAACCACGCCAAAAGGGAGTTCCTGATATTCAGAGGCATCCGTCGCATACAGGCGGCGCATCGTGTCATCGAAGCAAATCTTTCCGCTAAATGCTGAACTTTGCAATTCTGCCTGAGCCTTCACCTTATCGGGCTGGAAACTCATTGTGAACGGCGGGAATCGAGTTCAGCCAAAACCTCTTGCGTGTGTTCGCCAAGCTCCGGCGCGGAACGCATGGAGCGCGGGCGTTCTCTATCGAATGAGATCGGAAGTCCCACGACTTTGACCCCGCATTCGGGCAGAATTTGTGTCATATCCATGTGAGTAAATTGATCCGCCGCTGCGAGTTCTCCGAGGTTGTGAATCGGAGCGCATGGAACATCGGCGGCAGTGAGCTTGTCAATCCAAAAATCTCGGGTCTGTGTCAAAATGACCTTTCGCATCTCGACAATGAGCGCTTCTTTATTCACAACACGTTGGGCGGCTGCGGCAAATCGTGTGTCGGTTGCCCATTCGGGATGCCCAAGCACCATGGCGCAGGAGGCAAACATGCGATCATTTCCGGCCGCAATCACAAACGCCACATCGCTGGCGTGAAAGGCTTGGTAGGGAACAATCATGGCCCCGCCGGTGCCGTGACGCATCGGGATGTCTCCCGTCGCAAAATACGCATTCAAGGGAGTTTCTACCCAATGAACAGCGGTTTCCAAAAGGGAAGTATCCACGATGCCACCCACGCCTGTGACATCGCGTTTCCTCAAGGCCGCCAGCACGCCGATCACGCTAAAAAGTCCAGTCGCCTTGTCATTAATCGATGCCCCACAGAGGTTAGGCTCTTCACTCGGCCGGCCGGTCATGCTCATCATGCCGCCATAAGCCTGCATCAGAGGATCAAAGGCCGGGCGATTGCACATCGGGCCGGTTTGTCCATAGGAGGAAATATTGCAATAAACCAACCTCGGATGTCGGGCACACATGACCTCAGCGCTGATTCCACATTTCTCCATAATGCCCAGACGAAGATTTTGGATCAAAATATCAGCCGTCTCGCAAAGGCGGTGTAGGGTTTCAATATCCTCTGGGCGCTTGATATCCAGAACGATACTGCGCTTGTTTCGGTTTTGGCCGTGGAAATACAGACTCGTCTTGCCATCCGGTCCAAACGGCGGTCCCCACAGGCGCGCATCATCGCCGCCTTCTGGTTTTTCCACCTTGATCACATCGGCCCCCATATCGGCCATGATGGTCGCCGCGAGCGGTGCGGCCAGAGCTTGTCCCACCTCAATGATTCTTACGCCTTCCAGTGGTAGCATTTTTTTCATGGCTGCATGTGGAGGCCACCGGAAACCGTCATGTTTTCGCCGGTGATATAGGAGGCTGCATTGGAGAGGAGAAAGACGACCAGATTGGCCGCCTCCTCAGGTTCTGCGCAGCGCCCCAGTGGAATGCGCGCCAGGGTTTGGGCAGAGAATTTCTCACTGCGAAGGGTTTCCGTCATCGATGTGATGACAGTTCCGAATCCTACCGAGTTGCATCTCACGCCGTATTTCGCCCATTCCAGCGCGGCGGTCATGGTCATTCCAAAAATTCCAGACTTGGCTGAAGAATAGTTCACCTGACCGATCGATCCGCGTTTTCCTCCTGTAGAGGATATGTTAACAATCGATCCCGTCACGCCGGTCGGGGTTGGCAATTCGCCACGAGCTCGTTCGAGCATATGCCGTCCAGCGGCCTGCAGCATGAGATAGCAGCCCGTGAGGTTCACATCCAAGACATCCTGCCATTGCTGGAATGTCATTTTCTCCAACATGGCCGGTCTGATGATTCCCGCATTGTTAACCAGCCCATGCAGTGCGCCGAACCTGTCGACCGATTTGGCAACGCAATCCCGCGCAAACTCCTCGTTTGCAACATTTCCGTCCACTGCCATCGTGCGATCCGCAGGAAACTCTTGGAGCGTCTCTTGCAATGTGTCCAGATTACGATCTGCCAGAACGACATTTGCTCCCAGATCGGAGCAAAGTTTGCCGATGGCCTTTCCAATGCCTTGGGCCGCACCGGTTATGAGAATTGTGCGGCTTGACAAATTCATGGGATTTGGGGATGGCATCATGGTCTTTGATTGGAAAAAATAATTGTGCCCGAAGAGGAAAACATCCCTCCGACTCCGTGGGTGACGGATACCCTGACTCCAGGAACTT
>CANMQB010000263.1 GCA_947499885.1 Spartobacteria bacterium | reverse complement strand
GATGCTGGAGCTTTCCGAGGGGTGCCACCGTGTCGTGCTTGATGAACGTGGAAAATCGTTCACCAGTCGCGCATTTGCCTCGGAGATTCAGAATCTCCGCAACCGTTCCTTTTCGCGTTTGGCTTTATTGGTTGGGGCTTCCGATGGCTGGGACGATGCCACGCGCTCGCGGGCAGATTTGCTGTGGTCGCTCGGCTCACAGACGCTCCAGCACGAACTGGCTCTGCTTGTCGCCCTCGAGCAAATTTACCGCGCCGAGACGATTCTCTCCGGGACCCCTTACCATAGGGATTGACTCTTCTCTTTGAGGCGTCTGAGGGCATCACCCCATACGCAAAACTGCTGTGTCGGTTAAAGACCATGGTTGCACAGCATGAACTCATCTCAATCTCCAACCAGAGCAGCAATTCTTGGCGACTATCCGCCCAGGAAATGCGGTATTGCAACTTTTACTCGGGATCTTCGGGGTGCCCTCAATAGCAACCACTCAGGTTGGGAGTGCCCGGTGGTCACGGTTACGGAACCGGGCAGCTCGTATCATTATCCGTCGGAAGTGAGGTTTGAGATCGCGGAACCTGAAGCCTCGGGTTACGAGCGTGCTGCAGATTTTCTGAACCTCTCGCATGCCGATGTTCTTTGTCTGCAGCACGAGTTTGGCATTTTCGGGGGGCCAGCAGGCGGGCATATTACAAATCTCCTGCATCGCGCACGAATGCCGGTTGTGACAACGCTCCACACGGTGCTTGCGCATCCCACTGGCGAACAGCGCAGGTCGTTTTCCGAACTCATCGAATGCTCCAGTAAACTTGTTGTGATGACGAATCACGGTGCGGAAATGCTGCGAGATATTCATGGAGTCTCTGAAGAAAAAATCTCGGTTATCCCTCACGGAATTCCTGACATTCCTTTTACGGATCCGAATTTTTACAAAGACCACTTTGGCGTGGCCGGGCGTCCGGTCCTTCTCACCTTCGGTCTCCTCTCGCCTGGAAAAGGTGTCGAGTACGCCATCAGAGCTTTGCCTGAGATCGTTCAGGAGCATCCCGACGTCATTTACATAGTCCTCGGCGCGACGCATCCCAACCTTGTGCGCCAAAATGGAGAAAGCCACCGAGAATCGCTCGAGCAGCTTGCACGCGACCTAGGGGTTGAGAGGAATGTCATGTTCGTAAACCGCTACGTCGAAAATGCCGAACTCTGCGAGTTTATTGGCGCGGCAGATATTTATCTCACTCCCTATCTTAACGAGTCCCAAATCACATCCGGTACGCTGGCATATTGTTTCGGAGCGGGTAAGGCTGTGGTCTCGACTCCCTATTGGCATGCGGCGGAGCTTCTCTCCGACGACCGTGGTGTGCTCGTTCCCTTCCGCGATGCAAAAGCCATCGCTACTGGTGTTTTGGAACTATTTTCCAATGAGGCCCGACGGCATGCGATGCGTAAACAAGCTTATCTCATGGGAAGAGAAATGGTCTGGTCCGAAGTCGCCTTGAACTATGCCAAGGTTTTTGACGAGGCGCGCCAAGGCTTTCAAGCCAGAGGACGACGGCTCCCGCCGAAGTCTTCCGTTTTTGGGAAATCCGAATCGCTTCAGAGTTTCCGCTTTTCTCACCTGCGCCGCATGAGCGATTCCACGGGAATTTTTCAACACGCCATCTATTCTGTGCCGTGGTTTGAGCATGGCTATTGCACGGACGATAACGCGCGCGGCCTCCTTCTCACAGTCATGCTGGAGCAACTCGACGAATGCGACGATTCGATCGCCTCCATCCAGTCCAGCAGCGCGGCATTTCTCCAATTTGCATTTTGCCCTGAGAGCGGCCGTTTCAAGAACTTCATGAGCTTCGATCGGCAATGGATGGAAACGATGGGGTCTGAGGATAGTCACGCTCGAGCGATATGGGCGCTTGGGGCAGTGGTCGGCCGCACACGTGTGGGAGGTCTGCGTGCTTGGGCGGCTTCTCTCCTCGAGCAGGCATTGCCTGTTGTGGAGGGCTTCACTTCTCCTCGAGCTTGGGCTTTTGTGATTCTCGGCCTGCATGAGTATTTTCGCTCCTTGCACGGCGACCTGCATGCCCACCGTCGCCGCGATGAGTTGGCAGGCAGGCTTGTCACACTTTTTCGACGCAATGCCTCTCCCCAATGGCCGTGGTGTGAGGATATCGCCACCTATGACAACCCACGGATCGCTCAGGCTCTCATATTGGCTGGAAGATTCACCGGAGATGAGGATATGAAAAATATCGGCTTGAGCGGGCTCGAATGGCTCATGGACCGGCAAATCGGCATGGACGGATGTTTTCGTCCCATCGGTTCCAATGGTTTTTGGAAGCGAGGTGAGGATGCCGCCCTCCACGATCAGCAACCTCTTGAGGCGGCAGCTGCTGTGAGCGCTTGTATTGAAGCCTTCAATGCCACTGGCGATCCGATTTGGAAAATATCCGCCAAGCGGGCTTTTGAGTGGTTCCTCGGACGCAACGACCTCCGGCTTCCCCTTTATGATCCCTCGACAGGTGGTTGCTTCGACGGCTTGCACGATAACCGGGTCAACCAAAACCAAGGCGCCGAATCCACCCTGTCCTTCCTCCTGGCTCTCGCCGAAATGCGCTCATTTTCAAAACTCAACACTTAAAAATCCTATGAATGACATCGAATCTCAAATCCGGCGTGTCCCGCTGACTCTCCATCCAGACCCGAAGCGTGTTTTGCTTCGGCCATTTATTCCATCGCTCATTGTTCGCCCCCTCACTTGCATGGAGGCGAATCCTCGTATTGTGAATCTCTTCTCGCGCCTCATGCAGATGAGCGATGAGGCGGTTGATGAAAAACTCAAAGACGTCTTTGCGGAGTTCGATGAACGTCACCAGCATATTCACAATATTTTTGAAGAGCGGTACCGTCAGATTCAGAACATCTTGCCTACCGATATTGATCTCAGTGAGTCGCGGCGACTTCTTATTGGAGCCTATTTTACGAATGAATATTCGTTGGAGTCCAGCGCACTCTTTAATCCCAGCATCGTTCCGTCTCCGGATCAGAGTGGAATCAGCGCTGGGGAGTTGAGATTTGTTCTAAGCCTGCGCGCTACCGGTGAGGGGCACGTCTCATCGATCACCTTTCGATCCGGTGTCGTAGCCAGTGATGGTGATATCCGCATGGATGATGTCTCACGCTTTGTGCATCAGCCCCGGCCCATGGCTGCGGCCCGTTATGATAGGAAAACGTTTCAGCGCAAACTTCAGGAAATTAATGTTGAGCAT
>CANMQB010000262.1 GCA_947499885.1 Spartobacteria bacterium | reverse complement strand
GAACAAGGAGGGCAAAGCAGAAATCTTCATCGAGGACAAACAAGTCGGCGTCTTTGCCTACGCACGCCCGGTCATCATGTCCGAGAGCTGCATGGCCTGCCACGGAAACCCTGCAAACAGCCGCACTGGAAACGGAAAGGATGTCCTCGGCTTCCAAATGGAAGGCTGGAAGGCTGGAGACCGCCAAGGCGCATACATTCTTACAGTTCCTCTCAGTGAAGTTTACGGCCCGACACAAAGAATGATGCTCGAGGTCACGGAATGGACCATACCGGCCGGCATCCTCGTGCTGATCGGAGCCGTGGGTTTCATTTCCCGGATCAACAAACGCCTCAACCTCACCACAGACCATCTGGAAACCGGTTCCCAGCAACTGGCCGCCGCATCTGAACAGGTTTCCTCGGCCAGCCAGCGCCTGGCGAAGGGAGCCAGCGAACAGGCTTCGTCGCTGGAGGAAACCAGTTCGTCACTGGAAGAAATCGCGACCGTTACGAAACGCAACGCCGAAAACGCCCATCAGGCGAAGGAATCCTCCCACGCGGCCCGACTGGCAGCAGAGAGCGGTCTGGCCGAAATGGAAAACATGATCACGGCGATGTCGGAGATTCACAAATCCGGCGACAAGATCGCGAAAATCATCCGCACGATCGATGAGATCGCCTTCCAGACAAACATCCTCGCGCTGAATGCCGCCGTGGAAGCCGCCCGTGCCGGAGAAGCCGGCCTTGGATTTGCCGTCGTTGCGGATGAGGTTCGCAACCTGGCCCGCCGCAGCGCGGACGCCGCCAAGGAGACCGCCGAGATCATCGAGGAATCGATCGTGAAAAGCCGAGCTGGCAGCGAGATCAGCCGTCAGGTTTCGGAAGGGCTCTCCAACATCGTTGCCAAGGCCCGCGAAGTGGACGAGATTGTGGCCCAGATTTCACTGGCCTCACAGGAGCAAAGCCAAGGCGTGAGCCTCATCAACACTTCGGTGAACCAACTGGACACCGTCACCCAGAGCAACGCCGCCGCTGCGGAAGAGAGTGCCAGCGCCTCCGAAGAACTCGGCTCCCAAGCCGCCTTGCTGCACGAGATGGTCGCCGAACTGCGCACCATGGTCACTGGCAAGGTCGAGAAGGCCGTGAAGACAACTCAACAGTCGAATGATGACTTCTTCTTCGAGGCCTCTCCTTCAACCATGAAGAAAAAACGCCACGCTTCACTGGGATCCAGCAACCGCCTGCCGCTCTCGCCACCGAAGAGGGGTGCGGATGACAACGATTTCGTGGACGAGATTTAATTCGGCACACCCGTTTCATTTCAGCAACGGAAGCGGGATTCCGATGGATTCCGCCTAGAAAATGCAAGAAACCGACCTCTCAAAAATCGATCTCTGGATCGAACAGGCGACGAAGGAAATCATCCTCTCCGAGCCAGGGACTGACCGCAGTCAGTTCCCGCTCCGCGATTTGCTTTCCAGCCTGGCCGACAAATCCAAGAATCTTGCCGGCCTGGAGGAGTTCCACAGGTGCGCCACTTTTGCGACGACCGCCATTGAAGAAATGCTTTTTTCGGGCGAGGCCTACTCGGAAGCCCAGCTCGAACTGCTGAACAACTTGGCCACCCAGCTTGCCCAACTGCGGGACAATCCCTCGGCGGTTTTTGATGAGCCAAGCCCGGTCGCTGCGTCAACCGCAAGTCCCGAACCCATGTTCGAGGAGGCCCCCGCCCCGCCTGCGACAAAGGACTCCTCTGAGCCCGATGAATTCACCTCCATCAATCTGGAGGGTGATGGCGAAATCCTCCACGAATTCGCCAACGAGGCCCGCGAGCACCTCGAGAACATCGAGCAGGGAGTTCTCGTTCTGGAGGAAAACCCCCAGGACGCCACCACGCTGAGTTCGATTTTCCGCGCGTTCCATACTTTCAAGGGAGCCTCGGGCTTCCTGCGCCTGCAGCCGGTGAACCGCCTCTCGCACGAGCTTGAGAACCTTTTAGACCTCGCGCGCAGCGGCCGTCTGGAGCTGACCCCGCCGATCATCGACATCATTCTCGAGGGAAAAGACATCCTTAAAAACTTCACCGACGAGCTGCAGCTTCAACTCGACTTGAAAAAGCCCGTCGAGCCGATCCATGTGCCGGTGAACGAGCTCACCGTGAGGGTGAAGGCCGTCATCGCCGATCCGCACGCCCCCGTCGCAGCCAAGCCATCTGCAGCCGAGGATTCCGCCGAGCCTGTGCGCAAAACCTCGACGCCATCGGCGAACAAGAGCGTTTCGCAAATGATGAAGGTGGACACCCGCAAGTTCGACAGCCTCGTCGAACTCGTGGGCGAACTCGTCATCGCCCAGTCGCAAGTCTCCCAGCACCCCGATCTCGTCGGCCTCCGTAGCCAGCAACTGGCACGAAACCTCCTCCAACTCAGCCAGACCGCACTCGCCCTGCAAAAAATCGCCATGTCGCTCCGCATGGTCGCCATCAAGGGCACATTCCAAAAAATGAACCGCCTCGTGCGCGACCTCACCGCCAATATTGGCAAGGATGTCGAACTCGTCATCCGTGGTGAAGACACAGAAATGGATCGAACGATGGTCGAGGAGCTCGCTGATCCGCTCATGCACATGATCCGGAATTCCGTGGATCATGGCATCGAAGCCCCGGCCGCCCGCATCGCTGCAGGAAAGAGCGCCAAGGGCACCATTCGCCTCTCCGCCTTCCATCAGGGCGGCAGCATGGTCATAGAAATCGCCGATGACGGTGCCGGCCTCAACAAATCCCGCATCCTCGCCAAGGCCATCGAGCGCGGCATCGTGAGCGCGGGCGCGGAACTCGAAGACCGCGAAATTCACGACCTCATCTTCGCCCCCGGCTTTTCCACAGCCGAAAAAATCACCGACATCTCGGGCCGAGGAGTCGGGATGGATGTAGTGAAACAGAATATCGCCAAGCTGCGTGGAAAAATCGAAATCGACTCGACGCTCGGCAAAGGCACCACTTTCCGGATTTTCCTTCCACTCACCCTCGCCATCATCGACGGCCTCATCGCCCGCGTCGGCGACCAGCGCTACATTTTCCCCACACTCTCGGTTTGCGAATCCTTCCGTCCCACGCCGGAGATGATCTCCACGATCTACGGCAAGGGAGAGGTGGTGAAGGTCCGTGGCAAGCTGCGGCCTATGCTTCGCCTCTACGAGTATTTCAAAATCACTCCTCGCACGACCAATCCGTGGGAAGCGCTTGTGATCGTTGTCGAATCGGCCAACCAACAACGCTGCGTGCTGGTGGATGAACTCATCGGCAAGCAGGAGGTCGTGATCAAGAGCCTGGACGAGCGTTTCAAAC
>CANMQB010000261.1 GCA_947499885.1 Spartobacteria bacterium | reverse complement strand
GCCAATGCGGGAGATGCCGGACATCGTGGTGTCCCGAGACTTCGCCGGTTTCCGAGGCTGGTGAGGGGTTCTCTTGTTCGCGAAACTCCCACCAGCATTGGCCTTGGTGGTTGTGCTCATGATCGACGCGAAAGCCGGCGCGCTCGAGCACGGGCCGAATCCAGGCGATGCAGTGGTCGCAGTAGTCTCTGTATTGCTGAAGGTTGTTTTTGATCAGAAATCCCTTGGAGGGACAATCGTGCATGTCGCATCTCACCACGGACGGGCTTTGCGTCATGTGATAGCCCTTTTCAGGAGACTCTTCTGCCAAGGTATGCCCCCAGTATTTCATCATGCCTTCGAATCCTTGGCCTTGAATCAACTCGGCAGCATGTTTTTGCGAGTCCTCGGCAATGGCCTCGGTCCAATATTCCTGAAGAAGTTGCTCGCCGCCAGCGGCTTCCATCCAGGCAAATGTCCACTCGTAATGGGCACAGAAGTCGTATGTTCCAATCATCGGACGGGGTGAATCTCGTTGAGGTTTTGCTCGGCCGGAGCCATGCGAGAGAATGTCTGTGTGCAGGAACCATTGCCGCCCCGCAGGCGCATGTGCAGCCCCGCGTTTGAGGCCATGGTTCCGTATTGGTGGTAACAATGCTGGCAAAACTCCGGGACAATCTCACGGCTTGCGGATTTTAGGTGTTTCAGCGCAGGACACTCGATCACGTGAAGAGTCACGGATTCTTTGGTCTCGGCAATCTCAAATTTCGCCTGGGGCTCGGCATCGAAGGCGGCCTGCAGATAAGTGGCCACAGCGGGCAAGCCATCCTCACGCCAGGCAGTCCACACCGGCCGGTAATAGTCTGTGGCCATATCCCTCAGATAGGCGATCCAACCTGAAACGCCTCGCTTTTTCAGGATGAAGCGGAAGGTGGCATTAATGGCAAAATAGAAATCCGCAGAGCCCTGAGGCTTGTTATCCTGATAGGGGAGGGGGGAGCTTTTATCGCGCTGGATCATTTTTCAAACCTATCTCCAAGTTGGATCCCGCAAAATGCTGGTCGCAAGAAGCAGGCATCGCGGAAGGTGGAAGAAACATTTCCAGCGACTGCCTTTCAGCGAACTGGTGGGCTCTCCACTGCGATTGAGATAACCAAACCATTCCCCGTGCTCATGATCCGGAAAGTGCTGCCAGGTCCACTCATCGAGACGTTTAAACCAGTCAAGAAAAGTGGTGTTACCGGTGGCGCGGTAGGCAAACAATGCGGCAAGAATCGCTTCATTGTGCACCCACCAGAGCTTCATGTCCGACTGGAGTTCTGCAGGCGGAAATCCTTCGGCGTCCTGAAAATAAAAGATCCCACCGTGTTTAGAATCCCAGCCGGATTCCAATGTTGCGGCAATGATATCCGAGGCGGTCGCGGAGATGCTGGCATCGCCGACACGATTCCCAAACTGAAGGAGGAACCACATCGCTTCCAGAGCGTGACCTGGATTGAGATGGCGACCGTCGCACGACGCGAGATCGATCGAGCCGTCGAGATTCACATTTTCAAACAACTGCCGCCTGTCGGGTTGCCAGAATGTGCCAAATACCGTGTCGGCCGCCTGCCGGATTTCGGCCTCGTATTGGGTTGTTCCAAGGCATTCGTTGAGAACATATCCCAGGTTGGCGAGCATCATGTAGTGCCCAAGCGTCCGGCGGCGCGGTTTGCCGGGAAGGCTTTTATCCCAGCGCCCTTTCGGATTGTCGATTCGCGCATGGTAGTTTGCCATCGCCAGCTCGGCCTCTTTGCGGAAACGCGTCTCTCCTGTGACCTGGTAAAGAGCTGCTGAGCCCATGGCTGCGAAGCAATCGGAATACAGGCTGTGCGCAACGGACATCGGCTCGCCCTGACGGTTGAGGGCGAAATAATAATGGCCGCTCGCATCCTTTCCGCAACGCGTCAGAAAATCAAACCCTTGCACCGCAAGCTCCAGCCAGCGCTCTTGGCGGTATGGGGAATTGTAGAGCGTGGCGAACATGTACACGATCCGCCACTGCATCCACATCGATTTTTCCTGGTCAAAAACCTGTCCGCCACGTGCGAGGTAGTTGAAATACCCGCCAAATTCTCGATCGGGGCAGTTTTTCTCCCAGAATGGGATGCAGGACTCCAGCAACTCCCGCTCATACCTGTCGGCCACTGCCTCTAGAGACGGCTCGATCATGTAAGAGCGCCCCTGAGGCTTGTTAACCTGATTGGGATGTGAGGGGGGGTATTGCGCTGCATCTCCTGATTTATTTCACTTGCGTTGCAACGGCTGCGCGTAGCTTGTCCAAATCAAATTCCCAAAAACGCTCGGCGACGAGTTTCTCGATGGCTTCGATGGTTCTGGCATCTGGCGGCATGTCGAAATGACTGGTCGTGTGGGTGAAGAGACCCATTTTTTGAAGGCAAGTCTTCAGGCCTCCCATCCAGGATTTGACCGACGGTCCGCCAAAAATCTGGTAAAGAAAATCGTCGATATGAGCGGAAATAGCGCGCGCCAAGTCATGATCTCCCGCTTGGATAGCGTCGTGCATGCCTCTCGCCCATCGTGCGTTGAGTATCGCGCTGCCAAGAAGTCCACCTTGGAAGCCTCGGATAAAATCCGCGTAATAGCCGATCTCCACACCCGTGAGCACATGAAGCGAGGGGCGCTTCGCCGCAACGGCAAAGATCATTTTCTGCCGCTCCGCGTTGCCCGTGCTGTCTTTGATCATTTGGAGATTGGGATGCATGTAAACCTCATCGATGAACTCGGCCGGAAGGATCGTGGGAGTCGGCAACTGATAAATGCAAACGGGGAGTTGGCTGGATTCCAAAATATCCCAGTAAAAACGCCTCATGGAATTCGGTGTTGCAAAGCGCTCGAATAGCCGTGGGGCTACCGTCACCATGTCGGCACCGCATGTCTTGGCCCGCTCAATGCGATCGAGGACGCGTGCGACCGAGTTGTCGGTGACTTGCACAGACACCTTTATTCGCCCTGCGGCCATTTCCACCGTGCGACGGGTGAGGAGGTCGGTTTGGCGATCCGTGAGGAGTGACCCCTCTCCGCAAGTGCCAGCAACGAATAGTCCTTCGATACCCAGCGAGTGCTGCCACTCGACCGCTCGCGCCAACGACTCCTCATCGATTTCATAATCAGGAGACAGCGGTGTGGGCGTTGCAGACCACAAATGGGGTGAGTGCGGAGCCGGTGGGGCGTTTTCTTCGAGTTTTGTGGGCATAAAGAAAATACAGAGTGCAAATTCAGACCGAGAATTTTTTTAAAGAAGCGAGGCGGATTTTGTATCCAGAAAGCAAATGGCCGATGGATGGTT
>CANMQB010000260.1 GCA_947499885.1 Spartobacteria bacterium | reverse complement strand
CGAGCCTTTTTCTCGAGCTCGTTGGGTGAGTCTGCGACAAGTTGCTCGACAAAACTCACCGACAAGCAAGCAAGCATAATTCCGCGTAACCACCGTTTTCCGGGAAGTCCAAAATTTATCATCCCTACGAAATATCAGCAGCCGAGTCACGTGGGCTATGGGGAGAAGACCCCATAAGGCTCGGCGCGCCCCAAGGGGAGGGGAGGAGAATGGTTTTTCCTTGGTACAAAAATGTATCGTGCTTGAAGCACTGCGCGTAACATACCATATGTCAAATATTCTTATAACTGGCGCTTCGAGCGGACTTGGCGCAGAACTCGCGAAACGTCTTGCTGCTCGAGGGGATTCCCTTTTTCTAACGGGTCGATCTGATGAAAAACTCGAAAATCTGGGCTTAGGTGTAGCCTATGGGGCCGCTGATCTCACTGCATCCGGGGCCGCTGAAAAGGTGATCGCATCTGCAGTTGCAGCACTCGGTTCTCTTGATGTGGTGATTCACTGCGCCGGCGTCGGCCTCATCAAATCCGCCGCAGAGACGAGTGATGCGGAATTCACCCACGTCATGAATGTGAACACTCGCGCAGCATTTCTTCTCGCTCGTGAGGCCTGCAAGACAATGGCTCTTGCGAAGCGTGGCTTGTTCATCACGATTCCGGGAATTCTCGGAAAGGCGCCTATGCGTAATGCCTCAGCTTACGTCGCCAGTAAATATGCGCTCACTGGCATGATCAAATGTTTCGCCCAAGAGTACCAGCGCTCAGGCCTTCGGTTTTGCCTGTTTCATCTCGGAGGCATCGACACTCCATTCTGGGATACGATCCAGATGGCCGTTCAGCGCGATAAAATGATTCCCGTTTCAACGGCTGCAGACCTCATTCTGCAGGCAATCGACGCTCCGCCGCACTTGGTTCTCAGCGAGGTCGTGATGCAACCCGAGAGTCACCAGTTGGTCTGATAAACGCTCGCTGGAAAGAGTGGTCGGGCTAGCGGCCCTGTTTGTTGAACGCTGCAACGGTCCTTGCTGCCTCGCGGTCTTCAACCCGCTTCTTCAAATCCTGCCTCTTGTCCGTCGCGAGTTTTCCTTTGCCTAGTCCGATCTCTAATTTGACGCGGCCTTTTTTCCAGTACAGCCGCAGGGCAGGGATCGTGAGGCCCTCGCGCTCTACCGCTGCAGCCAGTTTGTTGATTTCTCCCCGGTGCAAGAGCAGGCGTCGGGCCCGCTTGGATTCGTGCTGCTCGTGACTAGCCCTCTCGTACGGTTGAATCGCGCAATCAAAAAGATAAAGATCACCATTTTGGATGCGGGCGAATGCGCCCTGCATCGAGATCAGGCCGGCTCGAAGAGACTTCACCTCCGTGCCCTTGAGCTCCACGCCTGCTTCGAACTTTTCGAGAATGGTGTAATCTCGGAAAGCCTTCCTGTTGGTTGTGATTTCGGCGGACATGGGGCGGCCTGCGGGCCGCTGGGAGCGGATTAGATCGTATCGGGCAACTCTGCTGCAACGATCACTTTGCCTTGTGCAATTTCTTGAAGAGCGATGTCGGCGAGGCCGGTGCCAGGATCCACTTCAATAAGAGGACGGCTCCCAGCATTGAGCTGGCGCACACGGCGTGAAACCATGTTGATGAGGACCTGATGCTCTGGGATCACTTGAGAGGCTTCGTCGATGTATTGGGCTTTCATTGGTCAGATATCCGCTCTTGGTTGGAATCGCGGATTTGCGAAAATACGGCCCAATCTCAGTCAGTCAATTTTTTTTATTTTTTAATTTGACAACTTTCTCGAAGACTCTAAATTCGCGTCTCCCGAAAACGGGGTAAACACCAATCGCAGGAGACCGGACGGTCGTTCGCACTGCAAACAATACATGCAAAAAAAACGAAGCAAGCGCTACCGCGACGCGGCAGCCAAAGTCGAGCCAAACAAAAAATATTCGTTGGCTGATGCCATCGGTACCCTCAAGACACTTCCGGCCGTCAAGTTCGACCAGACAGTGACACTTTCTTTCAAGCTCGGCGTTGATCCAAAGCAGAGTGACCAAATGGTTCGTGGCACCTGCCCGCTTCCAAACGGAAGTGGCAAAAATGTGCGGGTCCTCGTTTTCGCTACAGGTCAGGCTGCTGAAGCCGCCAAAGAGGCGGGAGCAGAAATCGTCGGCTTCGAGGACGTCATCAAAAAAGTCACCGGGGGTTTCTCTGATTTCGATGTCGCGATCGCCACCCCAGCAGCTATGGTGGAAGTCCGAAAGCTCGGCCGCGTGCTCGGACCTCGCGGTCTTATGCCGAATCCAAAAACTGGAACCGTCACCGATGACACAGCCAAAGCTGTGAAGGAAGTGAAGGCTGGCCGCGTCGAATTCAAACTTGACAAAAATGGCAATGTCGCAGTTCCAGTCGGGAAGTTTTCTTTTGAACAGCAGTCTCTCGTTGAGAACGGTTCTGCTGTCATCGATGCAGTAGTCAAGGCGCGCCCTGCAACAGCCAAGGGGGCTTTTGTCAATGCCATCACACTCAGCGCGACAATGTCGCCAGGTCTCGCCGTGGACCCAGCACCCTACCTCAAAAACTAAGTTTTTTATTCCATGAGACCTGAGAAAACACTGATCGTTTCCGACATTCGCGAAAAGCTCCAAGCTTCACCGTACCTTCTCGTCGTTGATTTCACCGGCATGAAAGTGCCGCACTTCGAAAACCTCCGCACCCGCCTTTCCGATGTGGGAGCTCGAATGAGCGTCGTGAGAAATACCTTTCTCCGCATCGCTGCTGCCGAACTCCAGATGCCTGAACTCTCGGAATCCCTCGCTGGCCAGACTGCCATGGTCACCGGAGATACTGATATCTGTGCCGCTGCCAAGGTTCTCAAAACCTTTGCCGCCGAGTTCCAGAAGCCAACTGTCCGCGCCGGCGTTCTTGACAACGCCGCTCTCAGTGCAGCACAAGTCGCAAGTCTCGCTGATCTTCCAAGCAAAGACGTTCTCCGCGCCAAACTCCTCGGTCTGCTGCAGACACCTGCCAGCCAGTTTGTCCGCATCCTCAACGAACCCGCTGCCAGCCTGGCCCGCGTTCTCAAAGCCAAAGGCGACGCGCTCACAGAAGCCCAGTAATTCCAAAAATTTCATCCCTACGCCGAGAAGGCAACGGGGGTGAACAACAACAACACATAACCGGTTCCTTGTCGGTCTGGCGGCTGCCTGACTCAATCTTCCCGATGCCTCGGGACCCGACGATACCAAAACACATAATAAAATACCATGGCAGATACAAACGCACTCGTTGATCAGCTCAGCGGACTAACCGTCCTTGAAATTGCTGACCTCGTTAAACAACTTGAAGAAAAATGGGGTGTCAGCGCCGCAGCTCCCGTAGCT
>CANMQB010000259.1 GCA_947499885.1 Spartobacteria bacterium | reverse complement strand
CGTGATTAAGTGCGTGGATTTTTTTGCTCTGGGAGAAACGACGTTCCATCCATCCCCGCAGGAGATAGCGGGTCAGAAGAAAATTTGCCAGCGCGCCTCCCACCGAGGCGATCGAAACAAGGACGGTGCCGCCCCAGAATCCATACACGGCACCAGCGCCAAAGCTCAGCACAGAACCGGGCAAAAAAAGAACACAGGAAACTGTGTACAGGATGACAAACCAAATCCAACCGGCGGACCCAGTCTGCTGAATCCAGACCATGGCTTCACGCATCCAATCTGTCCATTGATCAAGCATGGCAAAGGCGCTCAGGCATCCAAGCTGCAAAATAACGGAACCCAAGGAGCGATCTCACCGCACTGAAAACTGAAAACTGAAAAGTCATCCCGCAGTTTGCATCGAATGCGGATCGGATAGGTCTCGGGACGGATGCGCACCCGTTTTGTCTCACGAGAGCTTTTTCTCCAGAATCTCGCCGGCTAGGGCGGGGTTGGCCTTACCTTTGGAGAGCTTCATGACTTGGCCCTTGAGGAAGTTCAGGGCAGAAACTTTGCCTGCTTTGAAATCGGCTACGGGGCCTGGGTTGGCGGCGATAGCCTCATCTACGAACACCTCGATCGCACCGGTGTCGCTCTCCTGTTTGAGACCTTTCTCCTCCACGATGGCAGCGGCGGATTTTCCGGAGTTGAACATTTCAGCAAAGACTTCTTTGCCCTGTTTGGAATTGATGGCACCAGAGTCGATGAGGTTCACGAGCTCGTCGAGGGCATGCGGTGCGACTGGGCACTCCGCGATACTCACGGAAGCCGAGGAAATCGCGCTCTGGAGATCGTTAAGAATCCAGTTGGCGACATTTTTCGGCTTCTTGGCGCCGCGGGCTGCCGTCTCAAAGTAGGAGGCAAGAGCGAGATCGTTTGCGAGCACAGAGGCATCGTAATCACTCACGCCAAATTCGCTAACGAAGCGGGCGCGTTTTTCCCACGGAAGCTCGGGCTTGCGAGCGCGGGCGGCCTCGACAAGGGCGGCCGTCTTGACGGGCAAAAGATCGGGATCGGGGAAGTAGCGGTAGTCGTGCGCGCTTTCCTTAATGCGCATGAGGATCGTCTCGCCCCGGACGTCATCCCATCGGCGGGTCTCCTGCTGGAGCGTGGCACCGCTGCGGAGAGCCTCGGTCTGGCGGGGAATCTCAAAAGCCAGAGCGCGGCGCACGCCTGAGATGGAGTTAAGATTTTTCACCTCGATCTTGGTGCCGTATTTTTCGGTTCCAACCGGGCGCACCGAGACATTGACATCGCATCGAAGCTGGCCTTTCTCCATATCGGCATCACTAATGCCGCCGTAGATCATGACCTGCTGCAGGACAGTGAGGTAGGCGAATGCCTCTTCGGGAGAGGAAATATCTGGCTCACCAACGATCTCGAGAAGCGGCGTGCCGGCGCGGTTGAAGTCAATGCCGGTGGCAGTCTCCATGTGGAAACTCTTGGCGACATCCTCTTCGATATGGATGCGGACGAGGCGGATGTTTTTATCCTTCGTGGCAATGGTTTTCTGGGCGTCCTTTGGATACGCGAGATCGTGGAGAGGAACAATGCCCCCGAGGCAGAAGGGGAGATCATATTGGCTGATCTGATAGTTCTTCGGCATGTCGGGGTAGAAATAGTTTTTGCGGTCGAACTTGCATACTGGGCCGATCTCGCAGCCGAGCATGAGACCGGCAAGCGCTGTGAGCTTGAGGGCCTCCTCGTTCATGACAGGTAGAGCACCGGGCATGCCGAGGCAGACGGGGCAGACGTTGGTATTCGGCTCCGCTCCGTATTCCACCGCGCAGGAGCAGAACATTTTGCTGTGGGTCTTAAGCTGGACGTGAACTTCGAGGCCGATGGTGGCGATGTAATCTGTCATGGTGTCTTATTCGGAGAAGGAGGATTTTGCTTGGGTGGCATGGCGTAATCGAGCGCTTTTTCGAGATCGAGTGCCATAATGAGCTTCTGCAAAGAGGGGTCCGTGGCGGCATTCAACAAGGACCGGCTTTGCATGAGGGCGATGATATTTTTATTTTCTGCCGATTGCACAACGACGGGATCCTGCATCAAGGCCTGAATGCGCGGGTGGGCGAGAATTTCCTGAATTCCGGGGTAGTCGAGAAAACGGAACAGGGCATCCTGATTTTTAGCCAACTGCCCGAGGCGCGTCATGTTTTCATAGGCGTCCGACGGGAGAATGTCGATGGACTCGACGATCTCACCAATAGGGCCCATTTCCAGAGAGTCCTTGAGAACGGCAAAGGTGCGGGTTGATGCCGGTGCGTCTTGGGAGTTTTGACCAGCAATGCTGGATTTTGCAATTGCACCTGAAGTGCGAATGATCGAAACCGCGCCCCAGAGAATGAAGAGACCAGTGAGCAGCCCGAATAGGGCGCCCCCTGCACCGAATACCCAGCGAACCAAGCCAGGAGGCTGTTGCGAGGTGCGCTTGAAAAGAACAGCCCCTAGGAAAAGGCACAAAGCTAAAGTCACGAGCGCCACAACTGATCCCGACGCCAAGCCCGCGAAAAAAGCCACACCCGGAAGCACAACCCCTACAACCGCTGCTACTGTCTGGCCGACGAGCATTCCAAGGAGTCCTGAGGCGACGAAGGCTGCAAAATGCAATCCGCCGCGAATGACCCCTCGCCGCCAACCGGCGTAGATCTCCCACAACATAAAAACAGCTGCCCCGTAAAGTAGGACGTTTTGCCAGAATGGAGATCCCAGATCGGACATGCCTTGCAAATTATCTCGGCAGACAATCCTGCGCACGCTGGCGCAGGGCGTGATCTAAAAGAACCAGCGCCGTCATGGCCTCGACCATCACCACAGCACGCGGCAACACGCATGGATCGTGACGTCCGCGTGCAGCAAGGGTGGAAGCCTCGCCACTTGCGGTCACGGTCGCCTGCGGTTGTGAAATCGTGGCTGTCGGCTTGAAGGCCACGCGGAAAAGCAGTGGCTCACCATTACTGATTCCCCCTTGCACTCCCCCAGAGCGGTTGGACTTGGTGTGAACAGAGCCGTCGCGCATTTCGTAGGGGTCGTTGTGTTCGATGCCAGTGAGAAGAGTCCCGCCAAAACCCGAGCCAACTTCAAAGCCTTTCGTGGCTGGCAGACTGAGCATTGCCTTGGCAAGATCCGCTTCGAGGCGGTCGAACACTGGCTCGCCGAGTCCAATAGGCATGCCACGCACAACGGCATCGATCAAACCGCCAATACTATTCCCCTCGCTGCGGATTTTTTTGATTCGCGCAATCATAGCCTCGGCAGCCTGCGAATCCGGGCAGCGTACAGCATTAGACTCAATCGCGGCCGATGTGACCGAGGAGACATCGACCT
>CANMQB010000258.1 GCA_947499885.1 Spartobacteria bacterium | reverse complement strand
GCCCCTTCTCGGAAGATCAGTCTGCGGAGGGCCTCTGCGAGATTGACCGGCGCGGTGCGCAGGGTGCAGAACTCCTCCGTGCGCCCATATTGCTCCACCCAGTAAACGTGGTCGGGTTCCTCAAGTGCAAGAAAGTCGGTGATCGCCGAGCGTGCCGAGCGGAGCTTGCGGGCGGCCTCTTGAAGCTCCGAAATGTGTGTTTCATTCTCGCACTTTCCAGCCTCAAGGCCCAGGAGTTCGCCAAGGCGGGCCAGCGCTCCACAGACAGCCCCACCTTCAGCCAATCCGGCTTCACGAACGCGAAATTCCCTCCCTTTTTTGAATGTGCAGTGCTTGGAAACCTGTTGGAAAAAATCATCAGCCACCGGCAGGACATCGCTCACTGCCCGGCAGGCGGGTCCATTTTTGAGCATCTGGAAGAGTCCTTTCTTACTACGAGGATTGTAAAGGCGTTGGATGACGCGGCGCAGACCAAGCTGCGAAACCTCCATGCCAATATGGCGCGCAGCGACTTCCTCCAGCGTATGCGCCTCGTCAAAAATCACAAAGTCGTTTGCGAAGAGAAGCCCGCCGGTGCGGTTTTCGGCATCTTCCACGCCATTGAGAAGAGTGAAAAAAAGTGCATGGTTGAGGACAACCATTCTGGCATTTGCGACGCGACGGCGAAGATTTTGATAAAAGCACCCGCTGCCTGCACCGCAGGTCTTCGGGGTGCAAAGGTGCTGCTCGCTGCGGACCTCTTCCCACACAGCAGAGTCCGGCTGCTCCAGAAAATCACTCAGCGAGCCATCCTTCGTTTCCAGGCTCCACTCACGAATACGCTCCAGCTCGGCATGTTGCGGCGTGGTGAATAATTCCTTCGCCTGCGTCAGGGCACGAGCCAAGCGCGTCGTGCAAAGGTAATTTTGCCGCCCTTTCAAGAGCACCGCCTCAAACTCATCGGGAACGATTTTTTGCACGAGCGGGATGTCTTTGAACATGAGCTGCTCCTGAAGAGCGATCGTGTGAGTGCAGACCACCGCTTTCCGCTTCGTTCTCACGGCGTGGAGCACTGCGGGCACAAGATAGGCGAGGGATTTTCCGACACCCGTACCCGCCTCGATCACCATGTGTCCACCAGTCTCGATCGTTCGGGCCACGGCTCCAGCCATGCGTTGCTGTTCGGCACGGTATTCGAAAGAGGAAGCCCCCGAGAGGATGCCAGTCTCCGAGAAAATGCCCTCTACCTCGCGCTGAAACGGCGACGACGCCCCCGCGTCAAAATCCTCACGGATCGAAATCATGTCGGGATGTGAAAGGACGTGCTAGCCGCAAACAAGACGCGATTTGAAATCCGCTGGTTGTCTGGGAGCTACTTTCCTCTTGATCGGGTTGTGATGGCTGGTGGCGGCAAATCTTGTGGTAAGCCGAGTGGTTCGACGGCTTCCTCTTCCTCATCCTGTTGAATAAGCGGTTGACCTTCCGCATTCATAAGACGCGCCGTTACGAAAACAATGAGATTTTTCTTGATCTTTTGATCCACATTAGACCGGAATAAGCGGCCCGCGAGCGGAATGTCGCCTAGGATCGGCACCTTGTCATTGACCTTCTGCACGTCCTCACGAATCAGACCGCCAAGAGCAACAGTTTGCCCGTCCCAAATGCTCACACTCGTCGTAACCTTGCGTACGGAGAAGATGGGTTGATTCATCACGTTTGGCGTGATGACAAAAGTTGAAATCCCTGACGGGTTCCCCGCGAGAATTGTCGCAGGGTCGTAACGAGGACCAACGATAGGAGATCCATAATTTACAAATCCATCAAAATCAACAACCTCAGGAGATAGAGTGAGGTCAATCGTATAGTTGTCTGCACCCACCTGAGGTTCAACCTCGAGGGTCACCCCGAGATCTCGCTTTTCGAATGCCGTTGGGGTAGATGGGGTTACCAATCCACTTGTGACAACGATGCCTCCGCTATTTCCCTGACTTTGTTGACCTGTTGTGGGAGGTGGAACCTGCGGCGGGTCGAACTCAGTCGGATAGGGGAATTCACGAATGACCTTGATAGTTGCCTTGTTACCACTTTTTGTGGTGACTTTGGGAGCGGACATGAGGTCAACGCCTTTTTGCTGACTGAGGGCGCGAATCACCATTTGGAATTGGGGGTTTGTGAATACGCCAGCAAGGCCAAAGATGCCAGGCGAGGCCACATTTCTTCCTTGAGGAATACCAGCGAGGAGGGCATTTATGCTATTTGCTGTAATAGCGGAATTGTAACTAGTTCCGATTCCATTACGATTCCCTGCTGTCACGGGGTTGGTGCCAGTGGAGCCAAAGGGGTAGTTGTTGTAGTAGTCCGCAGAAAGCGCTTGGCCGCCGGAGCGAGTTCCTCCATCTCCATAGACTCCGCCACCGATAGAAAACGGTCCTAGAAGCCAGTCGAATCCCAATTCATTGATGTTGTTCTGCGAAATTTCTACAAATTTAGATTCAATTTCCACTTGGGTCGGAGCTACACCAGTGGCACCTTCGACAATCGTGTCAATCAAATCTACCGCAGCTTGAGTGTTTCTCACGATGAGCTTACTCCCAGATGCCACATATTGGGCAAAGGCTCCTGCAGGAAATGGCACACCCTGCTGGGTGAAGTATTCCGTTGCATTCCGACGACCAGTGATGCGGTTATTGAGATCACCTGATGGCTGATTTCCCGCTGTTGGCAGTGCCGCAGCACTTTCTCCGGTGGACGCGGGAATGAAGCCTGGAGGCACACGGTATTCTTTGGTTACAAGATCCTCTGTATTTTCGGTAAGCGGGAGGAGGGAGACGGCAAACGGCTCGATTTTATATTTCAGGCCCGCTAGCTCTGTCAGATAGCGCACGGCTTCGATGAGTGGGACATTTTTGAGTGCTATGGATATCTTAGTGTCTTCAGTGACCCCAGGCGTGGATGCTGGTTCCTGTGCTTCTGTTGTGGTCGATGGAGGAGGAGCCGAACTCTGTGAGGCAAGTTTGAGAACGATATTCACGCCCTTTTTCTTTGGATCATCCGTACTGGTGTCGAGTTGACGGCTTTTTTGCTTGAGAAAATCCACCACTTCACGAATCGAGGCGTCTTCAAGGTCGATGCGGTCGAGAATGATTTTATTCAGTTTGTTATTGATGGCATCCTTCGAATTGGCAGCCGTGTTTCCGAAAGAGGAACCCTGCGTATCACGGACGCTTGTGGTAAATTTACGAACTGGCCTCTCCCATGAACGGTCTGCAAGCCAGAGCATCCGGCTGCGGGTTTCGTTGTAGGCACTATCGTAGTACGATTTCCTTTGCTTGTTTACTTTCTCCATGCCATTTCTGGCTGCAATATTGTAAGGATCGATATTAAGAACTTGCTCGTAACGCCTTAGCGCCAAGTCGTTGCGCCCAGTGGCATAG
>CANMQB010000257.1 GCA_947499885.1 Spartobacteria bacterium | reverse complement strand
GGAGCGCAAACCATCCACACGCTCTAAGTCCACGGCGAGTCCTGCAACGATCCCAATCCCGACTACTCGGAATTCCGAGCCACCGAACCAAAACCTCAAAACGGGAAATTGAACCAAGGAGCACACAATGAATGGAAATACGGAAAGCGGCATTAATGAAAAAGACGGCAAGGCAATCTTTAATTCACTTTGTTGGCTGGTAGATTGCGCTCAACATACCTGCGACACCGCAGAACAAACCACGCCCCTCCCTAAATCCCTGCAGAAAGACCTCGAAGACCTGCAGCAAGCCATAAAAAAAGCTAAAACCATCATATTTCAGCACTATGATGACTACCGAACTCCCACGCAAAAAACACCTTAAACAAAATAGCATCACAGCCTTAAAACTGGCAGCCCGCCGCTTGCACGATTTTAAGAGTCAGAGGGACAGGCACACTCGGGCCACCTCCACGGAGAAACGCATTTTTTCCTGCTCATGGAGATTGCGAAAACATGTGCTTTTGAGCAAACTGCGCGCCGCATGAAAAAAATTGTTGTCGCTTACTCTGGGGGACTGGATACCTCGGTCATTCTGAACTGGCTTAAAGAGACCTATGGTGCCGAAATTATCGCCTTCTGCGCCGATGTGGGGCAGGCCGAAGAACTAGATGGACTCGAGGAGAAGGCATTAAAAACCGGCGCTGAAAAGTGCTATGTGGACGACCTCCAAGAGGAGTTTGCTCGTGACTTCATTTTTCCCATGCTTCAAGCAGGCGCGATTTACGAGGGCCAGTACTTCCTCGGCACCAGCATCGCCCGCCCGCTCATCGCCAAGCGCATGGTCGAAATCGCCCGCGCTGAGGGCGCCACTGCCGTAGCTCATGGAGCCACTGGGAAAGGCAATGATCAGGTCCGCTTTGAACTCACTGCGGCCGCACTTGCTCCTGAAATCGAGGTGATCGCTCCTTGGCGCGATGCGCGCTTCCGCGAGAAATTCCCCGGCCGGTCGGAAATGATCGCCTACGCGGAGTCCCACGGGGTGCCGGTGGCAGCAAGTGCGAAGAAGCCTTACTCGATGGATCGAAACCTGCTTCACATCAGCTACGAGGCCGGGATTCTTGAGGATCCATGGTATGATGCGGGCGACTTGAAAAATCGCGACTACTTCACAACGCTCTCAGTCCTCCCCGAGGATGCTCCAGACCAAGCGGAGTATGTGGAACTCGAATTCGAACGCGGCAATTGCATTTCAGTCAACGGTGAGAATCTGAATCCGCTCGGCGTGATGAACAAACTCAACAAACTTGGCGGCAAGCATGGCGTGGGACGCGTGGACATGGTGGAGAACCGCTTCGTCGGCATGAAAAGCCGGGGCGTCTATGAAACGCCGGGCGGAGCAATCCTGCACTTTGCCCACCGCCAGATGGAGTCGCTCACGATGGATCGTGAAGTCATGCACCTGCGCGACTCGCTCATCCCAAAATACTCGACGCTCGTGTACAACGGCTTCTGGTTTGCCCCCGAGCGCGAGGCCATTCAAGCCCTCGTCACCGAGTCGCAGAAAAATGTCAGCGGGACGGTGCGTGTGAAACTTTACAAAGGCGGCATCCACGGCGCAGGGGTCAAGAGTCCGCTCAGCCTTTACAACCCACACATAGCCACGATGGAGGCCGATCCGACACAGGCTTACAATCAAGACGACGCGACTGGCTTCATCCGACTCAATGGTCTCCGCCTTAAAGTCGCGGCAGGCGTTCATCGCTCCTAAAGGATTCGGAAAAATCCAAGCCGAAGCAGAGAAAATATTCGAAAGCGGGCGGAAGAAAAATTACCCGAGCAGACTCCTGCGAAGCATATCCAAGGCGGCCTGAGTCGCGAGTTGCTTGAAAGTGGCTCGATCGACCGGGAATAAGAATTTTTCGCAGACAGTCGGCTTGGATCGTTCAGACATGGCGATGAACACAGTTCCAACGGGTTTTTCCGTGGCGCCTCCATCCGGTCCGGCGATACCCGTCACGGCAAGGGCGAAGTCCGAGTTGGTCCGGAGAGAAGCCCCTTCAGCCATGGCGCGAGCCACGGCTTCACTCACCGCACCATGTTCTGCGAGAAGCGTCTCACTCACGCTCAACAGCTCGTGTTTTGACTGATTGGAATAAGTGACGAATCCTTGATTAAAAGCTTTTGATGAGCCGGGAACATCCGTAAGCCGGCTTGCGAGAAGCCCCCCAGTACAAGACTCTGCGGTCGAAATGCTGAGACCCCTGCTGCCTAAGGAATGGATGATCCATTCTTCAATCCCCTCCCCCTTTGAGGAGACGAGGTTTTTTCCGAGAGCCTGCAGAACACGCGGTTCGGTAAAATCGAGAAGGTTTTTCGACCCAATAAGTCGAAAATCCACCTCGTTGGGTCGGGCACAGTATCCAACTTCCAGATTTTTATCCTTCGAAAGCTCGAGACCGATTCTCTCCTCGACAGCGCTCTCGCCCAGGCCAATGACCCGATAAATTCGGCATTCCTTGTTAGGCAAACCTCCCGACAGGCTGAGTAAAATTGGCATCACAGACTCCTCAAACATCGGCTTTAGCTCACGAGGCGGGCCGGGTAGCAGAAAAAAATGCGGGGACGCAGATGAGGGAGTCGAAATACTAGGAATATAAAGACCGGGAGCGGTTCCATTGTTATTTCTCAAAACGATGGCCCCTTCAGGAACCATCGTTTGACGAAGCATCCGCTCGATCAATTGATATCCTCTCGATGCGAGACGCGCTTCGATTGATGAACGGATTTCTTCGCTAGCGACAAGCTTCAGGCCAAGAATCTCGGACACCGCTTCACGAGTGATGTCATCCGTCGTGGGCCCGAGACCGCCGGTGAGAAAAACGACATCCGCACGATTGAACGTTTCGCAAACGGCATCACGAATGGCGGGGCCGTCCGGTACGGTCGTCTGTCGAGACACACGCAATCCCAGTGGAAAAATCCGCTTCGCAATCCAAGCGGCATGAGTATTGACCACCTCACCAAGAAGAAGCTCGGTACCGCTATTGATGAGCTGAACGATCATCGCGCAACATCACAGATTGTAAGGATATCCATCCATTCCTTTACCTGATCCCGTTTGGTCTTCTCCTCATTGAGGTCATACACATAGAGAAGATTGGCCAACATGCGAAGAAGGAACTGCCGGGGAGTGGCGGGCAGGATATGGGAATCCTTGAATTCAATATTTTGCCTCAAAAGAAGCTGCTTCACATTTTGGAGGGAGAGGATACGGCCCGCATGAAAGGGATCAAAAAAAATACCTGCGTGCCGTGCGATAAAATGGCCGGGCAGATTGATGCCCTCGATCCGCATGCCCGCACGAGAACCAACCATCATATAAATCAGCACGAGGCTGATCGGTATCCCGGCCCGAGATGAGACCACCTGCGGAAGAAGAGAA
>CANMQB010000256.1 GCA_947499885.1 Spartobacteria bacterium | reverse complement strand
TGATGCCGATGCAGACGGCACAACGAACCTCATGGAGTATCTGGCAGGGACCGATCCCCGCTCAGCGGCTTCGGTTTTCCAGCCAACCTCGCTCCTCACCGACGGCAAGTTCATCATCACCGTGCCGACAGTTTCCGGACGAAGCTATCGCATGTGGGGAACAGCTAATTTGCAAGGCTCATGGACCGAGCACGACACGATTGCGGGCGATGGCTCCATCGTGCAGTGGGAGTATGCGCTTGGAGCCTCGCCACACTATTTTTTGAAAATCGAAATCCTCATCCCAACGAACTAAAAACACCGCCATGAAAACAGCCTACAACCTCTGGAGGGACCTGCTCCGTCAGGCCCGACTTCTCCCACTCGCCGTCCTCACCCTCACCGCCCTGCCGCTCACCGCGCAGGTGCCGAGCCTCATCAATTACCAAGGCCGCTTGACAGACAGCTCCGGGAGTCCCGTGAGCGGGGAGCGGATGATGGAAGTGAGGGTTTACGATGCGCCAGAGGGAGGCAACCTGACCTACTCGGACTATATCGGCTCTGTGATGGTTACAGACGGGATCTACAGCTTCCGCTTTGGTTCGAATGGAGAGGGCATCGCGGCAGCACTCACCGGCCAAGACTATCTGGCATTGTCCATGAATGGCATCGAGGAAACCACGCGGACGCGGCTGCTAGCCGTGCCGTATGCCATCAAAAGCGCAGATGCCCAGGCAACCATAGCCGTTTTAGCCTCAACCGGCCTGATCACTCCCAATTTCAGTCCGGAGATGATTTCCGTGATGGGGGGATTCATGCCTGGAAACTCTGCTTTCGCTGGCCAAGCCATTGATTCATTCCAGATTGGCAAATATGAGGTGACCTTTGGCGAATGGCTGGAGGTGAAAAATTGGGCCATCCTTAACGGTTACGACCTCCACATCGCAGGAAGTGGAACGAGTTCCCAAAATCCTGTCACCTCCGTGAATTGGTACGATGTGGTGAAATGGTGCAATGCCAAGAGCGAGAAGGAAGGCCTCACACCAGCATACAATCTCGACGGGAGCGTTTATCGAACGGGCGCGAGCATTCCCACATTAGATGCAACAGCAAATGGATATCGCTTACCTCGAGAAGTAGAATGGGAGTGGGCCGCGCACGGAGGATCCTCGTCGGCAGGCTACATTTACAGCGGAAGCAATAATGCGACAGCCGTCGCGTGGTATTCGGGAACTGCTGGAGTTGGCACGAAGGCTGTAGGAACGAAATTGGCCAATGAACTCGGCATTTTCGACATGAGCGGGAACGTCTGGGAGTGGTGCGAGGATATCACCGAAAACGCCCATTTTCTTCGTGGCGGATGTTTCTCTGAGAACATTGGCCTCCATCCTATTGCCGATACTCGATACTGGGGTCCCTCTGGCACCGCTTATAATGATACCGGTTTCCGCCTCGCTCGTAACTCACAAGCTAATCAATCCTCCTCGTCTAGTATGGCGATTAGTGGTGTCTTGGACATGTCCTACTGGTCAGTCGGCAGTGGCAGCTTGACGCTCTCTAGCGGCTCACTGGTGTATTACAATGGTACGATTGTCTTAGGCGATGGCACCTTTGGGCTCTCGAAAGTCGGCGATGGCACCTTGCTTCTTGGCAATCAGTCCTCCTCGCATAGTGGGAGTGGGACGCTTTCTAGCGGCCAACTAGTCCTTGGTAATCGCACCATTTGGCTCTGGAATGGCGCTACCTTTGATTTCGCCAATTGGAGTGTTGGAGATCTCGGCGCTGGCACTTTTGAACTCTGGAATAGCCCCATTACCGTAGGCAATGACACCATTCTTCTCGGCCATGCCGGAACCTCTGGTCAGAGCCTGCCCACTCAAGATGGCACCCAGACTCACGCTACTCCCCCTAGACCTACCCCTGTGATGGACCCAAATTGAATTAGACCAGAAGCCCAGAGATTTAAAGCGGCGCTTGGAGAGGTGTAACGAGTCTTTAGAGAACTATTGAAAGCCGAAGGCGCGCGATGCCATGAAAGATGAGATTTTAAAACGAGAGGTCCTAAACGTGAGCTTTTTTGATACCCGCTCTGAACTCCAAAACGGATTTTTAGACAGGAGGATCCGCCTATGCGCCAGACGACTAAGGCGTGACGGGGTAGAATTTACAGGAAAAGCTTTTGTTTGATATCGCACAAATCATTTCAAACACATCGAATCATAAACAGATCATCCGTTGTGTCCTCTGTGCGCTCTGTGGTTAGTTCTGCTGGATTCGGGCTGAATGCACCCGAAAACCCCAACCTTGACTTGGGTCTTATCTCTAATCGCCCCTCGGGCTCAAACTCGCTTCACAACCGGAAAATGTTCCTATTTGCGCCCGTCTGCTTTGTCGGATAGATTCGCAGCTTCAAAAATATGTCGTCTTTAGTGCTGGAAATTACTTTTATTTTTTTACTTCTCTTGGCAAATGGCGTTTTCGCCATGGCTGAGATTGCAGTGGTGACCTCCCGAAAGGCACGCCTGAAGAACATGGCGGATGAAGGAACACACGGAGCAAAACTCGCGCTGTCCTTGGCCAACTCGCCGGGAAAATTTCTCTCGACCGTACAGGTGGGTATCACCTTTGTGGGGGTGCTGGCCAGCGCGCTCGGCGGTGCCAGAATCTCGGATAGCCTTGCCGCAGCCCTCAAAAATATCCCGGCTTTTGAGCATTACGCGGAAGCCATCGCGCTGACCATTGTGGTCGGCGCCATCACGTATCTCTCGGTGATCATTGGCGAACTCGTTCCCAAGCGCATAGCCTTGAATAACCCAGAGCGCATCGCCTCGGGACTCGCCCGACCGATGAATAGACTGGCAAAACTGTTTTCTCCGCTGGTGAATCTGCTCAACGTTTCGAGCGATTTCCTGATGGCTGCGCTGGGCATCCGCAAGCCAAAGCAATCGGTTGTCTCCGAAGAAGAGGTCCGCGTGCTCATTGACGAAGGCCTCAGCGCAGGGATTTTCAAAAAAGCCGAGAAGGACATGGTTGAAGGCGTGTTCGAACTTGGCGAGCAGACCGCAGGCGACCTCATGACCCCACGCGCACGACTCATCTGGCTCTCGCTCGACGACCCGGACGAAGAAAATTGGCGCCGAATCGCAGGCAGCGGGCACTCGCATTTTCCTGTTTATCAAGGTACACGCGACAATGTCATCGGCATGGTGAGCGTGAAATCGCTCTGGGCCAATCTCTCACTTGCCGGCCGCGTCGAGCTTCGCGCCCTTGTCACCCCACCAAACTACGTCCCTACAGCGATGCCCGCAGGCAAACTTATCGAAGCGTTCAAGAAAAACGGGAAACACATCGCCCTCGTCGTGGATGAATTCGGGGGCCTCCAAGGAATCGTGACCCTCAACGACGTGATGATGGCCATCGTCGGCAACCTTCCAGAGCGCGAGCAGCGCCACGACCCGAA
>CANMQB010000255.1 GCA_947499885.1 Spartobacteria bacterium | reverse complement strand
TGTAAACAAATCAAGCCTCACTTTAACTGTCAACCCCAACATGTCTTCAAAATCAGCAGATCATTCAAGCCTTCAGGCTGGAGCCGCCCAAGTGGATATCAGTCCGGACACCTCACAATTTCTCTGGGGCTACCCCCACGTGGCGCGGATGAGCACGGGAATTCACGACCCGATCTTTGCATCGGCGCTTTTTCTCCGCGATGGTGCAACAAGCGTGATTTTTATTGCCTGCGATGTTCTCTTCATTTCAAAAGATCTGGCGCTCCGCGCCCGCGGGCGGATTCAAGAACTCACTGGCGTATCGGCCGCTGGCATCGTGGTAAGCGCCACGCACACCCACTCGGCTCCAAAAACACAAGATACTTTGAGTCAGTATTTTGACACCGTCGTGCCGCCTGCCGACCCAGACTATGTCCAAAAGCTGGAGGATGGAATTGTGGCGGCTGCCGTGCTGGCATGGCAAAACGATACTCCAGCGGAAGCGGCTTTTGTGGAGGCTGATGCCCAAGGTATTGGCACAAACCGCCACGATCCGGCCGGCGCTTCGGATTTGCGTGTTCCTGTTCTCCTGCTGCGCAGGCTGGGGGGAGGGCACCCGATTGCGATGATGCTGACCGTCTGCATGCACCCGACCGTCTTGCACGAGGATTCCACGCTGGTGAGTTCCGACTTTCCAGGTGCGGCGCGCGAGTATTTGAAGAAGTCTTATCCAAACTGCCCAGTCATTTATCAAACCGGCGCATCTGGCAACCAGAGTCCTCGCCATGTGACGCGCGGCAATACATTCGAAGAGGCCGAAAGGTTGGGGGTGATCTTAGGCAAAGCGGTGGAGGCCGAACTCACAAAGGCGGTTTTCCTGAAAGATCTGCCCTTGCGCGTTTTGACAACCGAGATCGATCTGCCAGAGCGTCCATTGCTTTCGATAGAAGAAGCTTCTGCTGGCTTGAAGCAGGCCAAGGATCGTTTCGAAGGTTTGAAAAAAACCAACGCCGACCGCTCGGAAGTTCGCTCCGCGGAGTGTGACTGGTTCGGAGCGGAAAAGACATTCACCCTCGCTCAAGCGGCAGAAGAGGGGAAGGTGCGCGAGGCGCTCGCAGCCATTCTGCCTGCGGAGATCCAAGTGATCGCGATCGGGGACTGGACATATGTGACTTGGCCCGGCGAGACGTTTGTTGAGATCGGCTTGGAAATTCGAAATTCCCGCCCCCATACGGTTGTGGTCACCATGGCTAATGGCGAGCTGCACGGCTACTTGGTCACTCAAGAAGCGGTGGACCGCAAATGGTATGAAGCGGGGAGTGCCTTGCTGGCAAGCCCAGTGGGCGGGGAATGCCTCGTCAGAGCTACGCAGGCCATGCTCGAGACCCTCTGATAGCATGGAAACCATCCTTTCGATTGATCTCGGGACGAGTTATTTCAAGGCCGCATTGTTCGATCGCGAGATGCGTTTGGTTGGCTTGTCGCGCCTGCCGGCCCCCGTGGATTCACCGCATCCGGGATGGCGGGAAATCCAACCCGAGGCCTTTCAAAAGACGCTTCTGGAATTGGTTGCCATTTTGCAAACCCAATTTCCCGAGGAGTATTCCCGGATTGCAGGCGTTACGTTCTCGACGCAAACGAATAGCTTTTTGTTATTGGATGAGCGCGATCGCCCGCTGACGCCGATCGTTCTTTGGTCCGACGAGCGGGCCGTTGACGGATTTGACGCGGATGGTTTTGCATGCGAGGGATTCCAGTATGTTACAGGTGTTCCCAAACTCAGTCCCTACCTCATGCTGGCAAAGTTGGATTGGATGCGGCGACATCAGCCCGCAGTGCACTCCTGTGCCAGGCGCCTCTGCTTGATCAGCGATTTTTTGACTCTCTGGCTCACCGGACGGCATGTCACTGAGGCCTCTGTCGCTGGTCTCACCGGGCTGCTTGATATTCATAAACTGGAGTGGTGGCCTGCGACCTGTGAGAAAATGCAACTCGTTCCTGAGTGTTTTTCGGAAGTGGTTCGGGCTGGCACAGATGTGGGCTCGATTCTTCCCGAGGTGGCCGATGTCTGGCATCTCTCGCCTTCATGCCGCGTGGCCGCGGGCTGCCTGGATCAGTATGCCGGTGCCATCGGTGCGGGAAATCACATGCCGGGGAAGGTTTCCGAAACAACGGGGACCGTCCTGGCTACCGTGAGGTGCTCGGATGTTTATGCTTCTGAGATTCCTGGGGTCTATCAAGGGCCGTCATTTCGCGAGGGGTTGTATTGGCAGATGGCCGTGGAGGGTCGCGGTGCCAGTTTGCTTGAGGATTTTCGCAATTTGCAACCCGATCGCCCTGAGTTTCCTGTGCTCGATGCCGAGGCGGATTTGACTCCGCCCGGCGCGTTGGGTTTGCGATTGATCCGACCGTTTCATGGCGATCCCAGGGATTCCTTCTCGGGTCTCACCCCTGAACACACGCGGGGGCACATGGTGCGCTGCATCATGGAGGCCGTGGCCTTTCGTCTCGAGGAACACATCAAGCACTTGTGTGGTGAGGATTTGCCAGTGAGTCTCCGTTGTTGTGGCGGAGCCACGCGCAGTCGCGGATGGCTTCAAATCAAAGCGGATCTCTTGAACATTGCGTGCGCGCCGCCGGCTTGTCCTGAGCCGGCTTGCCTCGGAGCGGCCCTTCTTGCGGGCTATGGAATGGGCTGGAATACTCCCCAAGATTGGCCTTGTCACATCACGGATGCAAACCTGATTCAACCTCGGCCCCGGGTGCATGAAATTTATCAAGCACAACACAAGTAAAAAATCCCCTCGATGAACACAGCCGAAACAAAAACCTACCACTGCGGCACGCTATCCTATACAAAAAAAGGGCTTGTTGTCCTGTTTGCATGGCTCTTATGGGGTGATTTTTGTTTTACACTGATGGAGGCTGTCGTGCCAAGCATCGTGCCGCTCAAGCTCAAGGAACTGGGGGCGTCGAGTTCTTTTATAGGACTCATGATGAGCACGCTGCCTGGTATTTTCAATACGACTATTTGCCCGTGGGTGAGTTTCAAGAGCGATCGTCACCGTGGAAAATGGGGCAGGCGCATGCCTTTCATGATCTACACAATGCCGTTTTTGGTATTATCGCTTTTGTTCATTGGTTTTAGCGATCAGCTTGGCGGTTGGCTGCATGGTCTTTTTCTCTCCGGAGGCACGATCACTCGCACCACGGTGATTATTGGTTTATTGGCCATTTTCCTTGGGATGTTTGATCTCTTCAACATGTTTGTGGGGTCTGTTTACCATTGCCTTTTCAATGATGTCGTTCCTCGCGAATTTATCGGGAAATTCATGGGTTGGTTCCGTCTCGTGGGAGTCTTAAGCTCCGCTGGCTATCAATACTTTATTTTCAAATATGCGCTCAGTCACATGACCGAGATTTATGTCGGAGCGGGATTGCTCTATCTCGTGGGGTTTGGGGCCATGTTTTTGAATG
>CANMQB010000254.1 GCA_947499885.1 Spartobacteria bacterium | reverse complement strand
AGCTGGCCCTTCTTCGCAACAAGAGGGAAGGCGACTCGGGCACGGAGATGACAGAGTTCTATGTTTACAGATATCTGGCTTCCGAAGGCTTCCTGCCGGGATATAACTTCACACGGTTGCCCATTCGCGTCTTCGTGGCCGAGGGTGATGGTGGCGACTACATCTCACGCCCGCGTCTTGTCGCGCTGCGTGAGTTCGGCCCTGGAAATATCATCTACCACAACGGCTCAAAATTCCGGGTTACTCAAATGATCAAGCCCGAGATCGCCAGCCAGATTCATTCTGTGCGGGTTTGCAAGACATCCGGATACTGGCTTTCGGAATCCGAAAGCACCCGGAACACTTGCCCTTTCACCAATGCTGATTTGGCTGACTCAAAAAACCGCGAGGATTTTGCCGATGTCGTTGAACTCTCAGAATGCAAGGCCGAGCTTCGGGAATACATCACATGCGAAGAGGAGGAGAGACGCCGACTCGGATTTGAGATCAGCACGTATTTCTCAGCTCCGAATGGCGATATGTCGCGAGTGCGCAAAGCGGTCGTCCGCTCCGGCGAGGATACACTTCTGGCGCTCTCTTTCATTCCAGCCGCCCGTCTCGTGCAGATCAACCGTCGCGACAAAGGACGCAAAGACGAAGGCTTCCCCTTGGGCCTGAGCACGGGATTTTGGAAAGCAAACAACCGCGACCCGGAAGCCGAGCCGTCGAAGGAGGAAATTCGTGCCGTCCGCATCTTTACCCATGCCACAGCCGACGCTCTCTACATCGAGCCGATCACAAGCCTTGGCCTCGGCCGCAGTGGAGTCCTCTCGCTCATGTATGCCTTGAAGCGCGCCATCGAAAACATTTTCCAAATCGAGCCCTCCGAGCTTGGTGGCGAACCGATGGGAGGCAATGAGTGCCCGAACATTTTTCTCTATGAGGCCAGCGAGGGTAGCCTGGGCATTCTCTCGGAACTCGTCACCAACAAGGACGCGTTCCAACGCATCATCGCGGAGGCCACCCGTCTCTGCCGCTTCGATGATCCTGCCTACCTTGAAAGGTCCTCCTACGATGATCTTTTGAGCTATTACAACCAACCCCACCATCTCACGCTGGATCGCTTTTCGATTAAAGAGGCGTTGGAAAAAATGGCTGTCTGCTCCATCGAAATTCGCGGCGGCATGGCAGATGAGAGCTACGAGGATCGTTTCAATCGGCTCATGAAGGAAAAGGATGCCTCCTCATCCACAGAGGAAACATTCCTGCGATTCCTTTACAAAGAGGGGCTTCGTTTGCCGGATGCCGCCCAGAAATCCGTGCCTGATCTTTATGTCTGCCCTGATTTCTTTTACGCACCTGACACTTGGGTTTTCTGCGACGGCTCGCCGCATGATGACGCCGAGGTTGCTGCTGATGATCTTGCCAAGAGACAGGCCATAAAAAACCGAGGAGATGAAGTCATCGTTTATTACTACAAAGACGACCTGGCGGCGCTTGTAGACCGCTACCCCGACATCTTCAAAAAAGTCCGCTGATTACCAATGTCAAATCGACTTAATCACCAACCAGGAACCCTCGTTAAAATCCGCGACCGCGATTGGGTTGTCTTGCCATCCGACGACGCAGACTTGCTGCTGATCAAGCCTCTTGGTGGCTCTGATGATGAAGCGACTGGCATATTCCTTCCTTTAGCAGAAGCCGCCGACAAGCCTCAGAGTGCCGAGTTCCCCAATCCCGATGCAAACGACCTTGGTGACTTTGCCCGAGCTCGATACTTGCATGATGCTGCCCGGCTTGCTTTCCGAAGTGGAGCTGGACCCTTTCGTTCGCTGGCGAAGATTTCGTTCCGCCCGCGCAGCTACCAGATGGTTCCGCTGGTTATGGCCCTCCGACAGGACCAGATTCGTCTCCTCATCGCTGACGATGTTGGCGTGGGTAAAACAGTGGAGGCTTTGCTTGTGGTTAGGGAGTTACTGGACCGTCGAAAGATTCGCCGATTTGCCGTCGTCTGCTTACCTCACCTTTGCGACCAGTGGCAGAAGGAAATCCAAGACAAAATCGGCGTGGAGGCAGTAGTCATCCGCTCCAGCACACAAGCCCGGCTCGACCGCGAAATCCAAGGCGATACCTCCGTCTATCAATACTATCCGTTTCAGGTTCTTTCCATCGACTACATCAAGCAGGACTCTCGCCGTGCGACCTTCATCAACGAGTGCCCTGAATTGGTGATTGTCGATGAAGTCCATACCTGTGCGCGCCCCCAAGGTGCCTCCACCTCACAGCAGCAGCGGCATTCGCTCGTCAGCGAAATCTCTGCAAAACCTGGGCAACACTTGATCATGCTTTCGGCAACGCCCCACAGTGGAAAACCAGAAGAGTTCGGCTCTCTTCTTGGCCTCCTCCACCCGGAGTTTGAAACGCTGAATGTCGCCACGGCATCTCAACCGGAACGCCAACGCCTCGCCCGCCACTTCATTCAGCGCCGTCGGCAGGATGTAGAGCGTTGGATGAATGAGGACACCCCATTTCCGAAGCGGGACTCAGGCGAGTTCGATTACGATCTTTCCCAGGCATACCGCGCCTTCTTTGATAAAATTCTCGATTTTGCCCGCAATCTCGTAGCTGGCGACTCCGCACCAGACAGGCAAAAACGAGTTCACTACTGGACCGCCCTGGGGCTTCTTCGTGGGGTCATGTCCAGCCCAGCCGCTGGAGTTGCGATGCTCCGTGCGAGACGCGCCAAGTTGGACGAGGGGTCGATTCAAGATGCAGACACCTCAGAGCCGGTTCATGACCATCCCGAAGGCCACGAATCCGACCTCGCTCCGGTTGAAGTTGTAGAGGGCGCCGGCTGGTCGGACTCCCAGCAACGCCGCATGCGCGACTTTGAAAAGGAACTCGCCGCACTCACTGGCCCTAAGTTCGATCACAAACTCGAAGCCGCCCGCATGATCACGGAGGAATGGCTCAATAAAGGCTACAATCCCGTTATCTTCTGCCGCTACATCCAGACAGCCATCTATCTTGGCGAACAGCTCGCACCCCTGCTTGCCAAGAAATTTCCCAAAGTCGAAATCCAAGTCGTTACCTCGGAGTCGCCCGATGAAGACCGCAGGGAGCGCATCGAAAAAATGGGAGCCCACCGTCAGCGCGTCCTCATAGCTACAGACTGCCTTTCCGAGGGCATCAACCTCCACGAACATTTCACCGCAGTGCTCCATTACGATCTGCCTTGGAATCCTAATCGCCTGGAACAACGCGAGGGCCGTGTGGACCGCTTCGGCCAGCGGGCCAAGGAAGTCAAAGCCTACCTCCTGTTTTCCAAGGACAGCGCCGTCGATGGTGTCGTCCTTGATGTCATTCTTCGCAAGGTGCGCGAGATCAAGCGCGCCACCGGCATCAATGTGCCTTTCCCTGAGGACAGCAAGAGCATCATCGACACGATTACTCAATCGCTCCTCCTCAACCCCGACCGCAAGATCAGCACCCGT
>CANMQB010000253.1 GCA_947499885.1 Spartobacteria bacterium | reverse complement strand
ATGGAGCTTGCAGGTGCGAAGGACTGCAGGCCGGAAATCGCCATCCGCGAAATTCCAAGGCTTGCGGAGTTTATCAGAAAATTCCTTCTGCGCTTCTGTCAGAATACTTGGCTCAAGAAGGGTCGAACTTTGAATGGCGTATTCAAGACGGAAGTAATCGAGAACATTCCTCAAAAACTCCTCCCGAACTGCAGGCTTCATTCCGGAGAGATAGGGCACAGACGACCAACCTGGCTCGAATGCGCAGTTTTCTGGAAGTCTATCGTAGTCAACAGTCAGGAGGGCGCATTTCTCCAAGTTCGGAAGAACGACCCGCCAGCCACGACGGAGATCGTATATGGCTTGATAGGTAAGATATTTGCAAAATGTCTCCTCATATTGCGCCCGCACGGTAGGGAAGGGATTCGGGTCGGATGATGTCGAGTAGCTGGCAAAATCGAGGTTGAGCTCTTTGAAAATGGCTTCGCCAACTTGTCGGTAGTTCAGAATTTGACCGGGGGCATTGATGAGGGCACGGGCTATGGCCGCACGGATGCGGACGACGCGGATGAAGTCATTGAAGTGCCCGGCTTGAAGAGCAGCGTCCTGACGATTGTCGGTGAAGCTGAGGATTTTTTGATCCCGCAAATGAAAGCCTCCCCGAGACATTTCGCGGAGGACCAGAAACGAGTTAATCGTAGTGGATGTGCTCCTGCCCTCATTCCCCAGCGTGGTGAGTTTTGTGCTCTCGTTGGTTTGCCCATCAAAAAAGAGTCCGGCAGTGGGATCAAAAAGAAGACCCTTGGGTGCGGATCGCATGAACCAACCTATGAGAGGCGACTTCGATTCGCGGCCGACCTCAACATTTCCTTGTGAGTCGTAGCCCATTCGCAAGGGCATTCGCTCAACATATTCCTTCTTTAGCTTCCCTGTTTGCTCATTCTGAATCCAAGAAGGGGGTAGATTTTCCCAATCCTCATCTTCGTTCCAAACTTCATCACCCCCAGGGATCACATATCCGGGAATCAAACTTTCATCTGCTGTTGTCTGGTTGTTAAAATCCCGGGGTAGAAGCCGGGATGACTTGGTGTCGTAGAAGACACAAATGAATGTTTTTCCTGATGCTCGGCTGAAAACATGAGGGAAAATATGTTGCTCTTGGCCATCCTCCTTGTGGTGCACGCCCGGTTCGAGGGTAATAAATCGAGCACCCAGTTTCCCAAGTGTGGCATATACTGCGCCTGTCTGGGCAAGGAATTGATGAAGGCGGAAGGGCAGCAGTGTGTAGCGCTGGCCGGCATCCACCAGCTTGCGGTTAATCTCGCTAATCCATAGCAACAAATCGCAGAGATGCTGCTTGCAAGAATCCAGAGATTCTCCACTGGCTGCTGAAAGTTTTTTTGCGATTTCCGAAAGGGAAAGAGGGGTGCCGCGCTTCAATCGACCGCTTGGCTCTGCCTGGAGGGCCACTTCGTTTTCCAGCCACATTGCAACAGAGTGCTCACCAAGTTCTTTTTCCCCGTTTTGATTGTCTATGGATTGATTGACCACTGCAGAGAGTGCCTCGCGGGATTGGAGGGTCGAAGAATTTGGGAGAGACCTGGCAAGCGTCTCTCCGATGATCTGGCGGGGCGAAATGTCCTCCCCAAAAATTTTGGAGGTGACTGAGGCAACGGTCTCCCTTTGTTTTTCAAAACTTCCAGAGGACGCCATTGTGGCTGATGTGCCAATCAAAGTTAGCTTGGATCGGCAACAACCACGAATGCGGCGGATAAGCATTCCGACATCTGCTCCTTGGCGCCCCCTGTAGGTATGCAATTCATCGAACACCAAGAACCTCAGAGAGCGATAGATTGAATCTCGCATCTGCTGTTCCCCATGTCTCGTGAGCAAAAGCTCCAGCATCATGTAATTCGTGAGCAAGACATCGGGTGGTTCGGTCAGGATTTGCTGCCGCAATTCTGAACGTGTCTGGCCTGTGTAAGCCGCGAAGCGGATGGGAAAGGCTGAGCCAGTAGACTCTTCATAACGAGCGGCCAGTTTTTTCAACTCCTCTTCTTGGGAGTTGATGAGGGCATTCATCGGGTAAACCAAAATGGCTTGAATGCCTTTTCCCACGCCTTCGCGAAAGAGGTGATTAAAAACCGTTCCGAGATAGGTGAGCGATTTGCCCGACCCTGTGCCGGAGGTCACAACAAAGCTCTCCAGTTGAGAACCCAGGCGCATGGCTTCAATCTGGTGTGTGTAGAGGGAAACACCCTTGAAGACATGGCCCAAGGAGGCATTCAAAGTCCCATCGGCAACGAGACCATCAACGGATCCCGTTTTTTCAAAGGACGGATTGAATTGGATCAGGGGGTCTGGCCAGAGCTTTCCGGAGTTGAGCGATTTTTCGACTTCTTTACGGATGTCTTCGTCATAAATGTCGATGAAGCTCCAGATGTATTCTTTGTAGCCGTCGAGAATCTTGGAGTGTAGCGAAAGGGCGTCCATTAAGGTTATTTTATAGTATCTAAAGTCTGGGCCTCATAGTTCCCAAGCACCTCTCCGAGGACAACGGTGTAATTGAGGTTGCCGTGATCGAGGTCCACATCAGGCAGAAAATCCTCGTCCAGCGAGCCAAGCAGGGCAGGCACATCGGATTCCTTCCATCCAGCGTCCTTCAGCAAAATCACGGTTCCAGCAACAGTGCCACTGGCGAGGTAGTGGAGATCGACGGCGGCAACATCCTTGCCCTCGCGCTGCGCGAGGAAGCGCTCGGATGAGGCCGTGCGGAGTGTGCGTTTCCAAAAAAGATTCATGAAGTGAGGAGAAGTTTTGTGGCGGCGATCCCAACTGGAACAGCAGCAAGAAGGATAAGGCAGCCAGCGCCAGATTTGCGATAGCCAACTCCCGTCCCGGGGATGCTAAAGCTCGTATATTTTTTCCCACGAGCCGTTGTGCCAACACGGAATCCACGACCACCGACAGAATAGCCCAAGCCGGACTTGCTCAGATTCACTCTGAACGGGCCAAGATTAACAGATTTGCGGTAGGTGAAGCCCATGGATTTTATGAGGGTAGGCGCGTCAACTTTAAAAGTCCGACAATAGACGGCCTGACCAGCAAGGTCGAGAACCCATTTTCATGCTCATTCTCTGCAAATTTACCAATCAGCGCTTGCGATAGACGACCTTGATTTGATGCGTATCCATAGGTGTCTGGATCGTAACGAAGATTTCTCTCGGAGCCTTTCCGGGAGGCGGAGGCAGCTTAAAAACGATGTTCCCGCCGTAGGCAGCGCCGGGCGGGATGGTCGTAGTGCGCAGCATCGACTCCAGATCGGCCAGTGATGCGTTGCGGTTTGCCGTGATCATATTCATTTGCTGCAGCGAATTCGCATTCACGGCGGCCTGAGCCGAAACTGCTGCGGCCGGGTTGTAGGTCGTGCTCGTTGCTGAGTAAGACCCAAAGGAATTGTAGTTTCCAGAATATTGCCAAGGATTGTAGCCGTAAGCTGGGTT
>CANMQB010000252.1 GCA_947499885.1 Spartobacteria bacterium | reverse complement strand
TCACAGCAAAAATCCGGGACCACTTTTCGAAAGTTCTGGAAAAAATCAGCATATCTTTTTCAACAGGCCAATCGTTCTCTCTGGATTGTGAAGATCTGCGCGCAACGATGAGAGAATTTGAGGAGTGGATCGCTGCGGGGCGTTTAAAAATGATGGAAGAAAATGCAGCCCCCCTCTTGTGCTCGAATCTCTTGGGTCAAGCAGCGAGATACCAGCATGCCTCGGACTACATCATCGCGGCGGCGGAAACCGCCGCGACGCTTGAAACCTCAATCTACTCCGGAGACAATTCGTTGTGATTCCCCCGACTAGAAGTGAATCGCATGGCCCTGTGAGGCATGGGCAGCCTCGTGGACAGCTTCACTCAGAGTAGGATGGGCATGGATCGTCGCGGTGATTTCTTCGTAGGTCGCCTCCATGTTGATTGCGAGGCATAGCTCAGCGATCATTTCTGTCGCATCGGCACCGATAATATGCGCGCCGAGGATTTCGCCGTGTTTCTCACCGACGATCAGCTTCACGAAGCCTTCGCTCTCGCCCACCGCAAGCGCCTTACCACTGGCCATGAACGGGAATTTGCCAACCTTAAATTTGATTCCCTTCTCAACCGCCGCACGTTCGGTGAGCCCCACGCTGGCAACCTGGGGTTGACAGTAAGTACAACCGGGAAAGACGGTGACTTTTTTTGGCTTCTTGCCGGCGAACATACCCTCCACGCACTGGACGGCCTCATAGCTGGCCACGTGCGCCAGCCATGGTGGTCCAATGATGTCGCCTGCGCCGTAGATGCCTTTGACGTTCGTTTCGTAGTCGCCATTAGTCTTGAGGTAGCCTTTGGCATCGGCCTCGAGCTTCACTCCCTTGGGCATGAGAGGCGAAACACCGATCGCAACGAGCGCAATGTCGGCCTCGAGGGTTTCGGTGGCCTTGCCGCTCACTGTTAAGCGCACGCCCTTATTAGTAGCCTCGGCCTTATCAACTTTTGTGCCGGTGAGAAGTTTGATGCCCTGCTTCGCGAGGGATTTTTCCAGAGCTTGGCTGACCTCCGTATCCTCCACAGGCAGGATGTTTGGCATCATCTCGACAACAGTCACTTTCGTGCCAAAGGCATTGAAAAAATAGGCGAATTCAATGCCAATGGCGCCGGCTCCAATAATGATAATTTCTTTCGGCTGTTTGTCCAAAACCATGGCTTGCCGACTACCAATCACGCTTTTTCCGTTGAATGGAAACCCGGGCATCTCGCGGCTGACAACGCCCGTGGCGATCAGAATCTTAGCTGCCTTGTGCTCGGCTTTTTTACCATCCTTATCGATGACCTCCACAACGCCGGCCTTTGGAATCGAGGCCTCACCGCGAATGTAATCTATTTTATTTTTTTTAAAGAGCATTTCGATGCCTCCTGCGAGGCGGTCTGCGACCTTGCGGCTGCGCCCGATCACCTTGTCCCACTCGTAGGAGAGGCCTTCGACTTTTAAACCAAAGTCGCCGGCATGGTTTTTGACCATCTGATAAACCTCGGCATTTTTGAGAAGTGATTTCGTCGGGATGCACCCCCAGTTCAGACAGGTACCGCCAGCGCGATCCATCTCTACCACTGCGACCCTTTTTCCAAGTTGTCCTGCACGGATCGCCCCCACGTAGCCCGCAGGGCCGCCGCCTACAACAATCAAATCATAATCAGCCATAGTTTTTAAAAAATTAGGTAATTATAATGAGGGGCTTCTTCCAGCGTTGCAAACTCAATGCAGGCCTTTTTTTGCAATTGACTTGCATAACATGGGTGGGCCAATTTCACGCCCGATGAACAGGGTTCTGATTTTTTTCTCATTTTTGACGCTTGGATCCTTTGTGCAGGCGGGAAACCTACGTGTGGCCTCGCTGAGTACGGTGATGGCCGACCTTGCGCGCGAGGTCGGAGGCGATCGCGTGGAGGTGATAGAAATCGTTAAAGCCGGGGTCGATCCTCACATTTATGAACCGACCCCGGGTGATCGCAAAACGATTGCGAAATCCCAAATCCTGCTGGCTAACGGCTTGGGCTTTGAGGGCTATCTGAATAATCTGCGGCCGGGTCTCGAAAAGAATGGCGTTCGACTCGTTGTCGGCGGTGATGTGGTGAAACCCCTCCAGGCTGTTTGTAGCGGTGAGGAAGCCCACGACCACTCACACTCGCACAGCCATGGGGCGACTGATCCGCACTGGTGGCACAGCATTCCAAATGTTCAGGCCGTCGCAACTCAGATTCGCGATGCTTTCGCCAAAGCCGACCCCGAGGGTATTGCAACCTACGAAGCGAATGCCAAAGACCTGAACGCCCGTCTTGCGGCGCTATCCAAATGGGTTCGCCTACAACTCGCTACGTTGCCCAAAGCGAACCGCATCTTGGTGACCTCGCACGAGGCCCTGGGCTATTTTGCGGTGGACAATGGTTTTGAAATTTTCACCGTTCAAGGTGTTTCAACGACGGATCAACCCTCCTCGCAAAATGTGAAACGTCTCATCGAGGAAATCAAATCTCGCAAAGTGAAGGCGATCTTCGCGGAGAATATCGAGAACCCGAAAGTGCTCGAACAAATCACAAACGAGACTGGTGCGAAGCTGGGCGGCGTGCTCTATGCCGATGGACTTGGCAGCGGTCCGGCGGCGACTTACGAAGGCATGATGAAAACCAATGTCTCTGTTATCGTGGAGGCGCTGAAATAAGACGTGCGAGGCTTCCCTCTCCTGCGTCTGTTTTTGGTGGCCGCCGGGCTAGCGCTTCTTGGCGTGCCGGTTTGGCTGCTCACTACGCCCTCCCCGTCCGAGCCACCTCCAGCCTCCGCAACTATCGCACCTGAAAAAATGGCGGCCTATGATATCTTGCTCACCGCGTCCGCTCCGGCGCGCCTGGCCGTGCGCGTTGCCAATCAGCCTTCAGCGGAATCCACAGGCCCCGCGACCTCGCTCTCGGCCTCTTTCACGATGAACGCCGCCGAACCCGAAGATCTCGCTGTTTTTGCAAACTTCGATCCCGCTGGAGGCAATTGTGCACTTCGCGTGGAAGTTCGCGTCGCTGGAAAAACCATCTCTGATTCATCTTTCTGGGGAACTGGACTTGTAGAGGATGTGGTGGCTATTCCGAATCCATGAGCCACAAACTCCATCTCCAGGATGTGACGGTGAGCTACAACCGCATTCCAGCGGTCCACCATCTCAATGCCACACTCTCATGCGGCTCCTGCGTGGCACTGCTCGGACCCAATGGCGCCGGGAAGACAACACTCCTCAAAGCCATAGCGGGGCTTTTGCCTCTTGAAACCGGGCGCATTGAATTCCGTGGTCATCAGCTCGGTGGATCATCCGGCCACGAGATAGCCTATGTGCCCCAGCGCGAGGCGGTGGACTGGGACTTTCCGATTACTGTGCGCGGCTTGGTTGAAATGGGACGCTATCCCTCCCTTGGAAAATGGCGACGCTTTAGCGTGCTTGATCAGGAGGCAGTCGAAGAGGCACTTCACATTTGC
>CANMQB010000251.1 GCA_947499885.1 Spartobacteria bacterium | reverse complement strand
GCATTGTCTCGATCAGGTGTCGCTGGGTCTGTTGGACTCGAAATTTTGTTAGCAATACACGCACGCGCACGCGAGGCGTGTCAGAGTTGCGAGGGAATTTCGGGAGCAATACGCGAAGGCACGAGGCAGGGGTCGGAACTTTCCACTCATCCAGCCGACTTGGGTGCCTTGGAATCAGTCGTTTTTTTATGGAGAAAAAACTTGGCCAGCATTGCTCCGCACCTAACCCCCTAAAAGCCTCAAAACTACTTGCCAGATACTTGCCATTTAGAATGCGTTTTTATTCGTTTTCGGGCGTTCTGGTTCGCAATCTGTTTTAGATACTAAAAAACCCGCAGAACTTGCTTTCATGGGGGTTTGCGGACTGTATAGGGGAGTGGGTTGGGAGGGACTCGAACCCTCAACCAACGCCTTAAAAGGGCGCTGCTCTACCATTGAGCTACCAACCCGGTGGGAAGCAAACCCTACTGATTCCTTCCGACGTTGCAATGCTGAAAATCATTCATTTTTTCTAATCGATAATCTGCGGCAACGTTTTCAAAATCCTTGAACCCACGGTGTGTGGAGTTCATGTTTTCCTTCTGCCTTGAAATCTTCTACCGCCCACTTGCACAAACCAACTCACGAATGCGGCGTCTTCGCTGTATTCAATCACTCGGATGCTTCGATGCTGGCCTACTACGGGCTCTTTGCGCTCCAGCATCGAGGCCAAGAAAGCGCAGGTATCGTCGCCTCCGAGAGCGGTGCCCCAGCTTTTAACGCTCACAAAGGCATGGGGCTGGTGTCCCAAGTTTTTCAACCCAGAGATCTGGAGCGCCTCAAAGGCAATCGAGCGATCGGGCATGTGCGATACTCCACGACAGGTTCCAGTAACTTAAAAAATGCCCAACCTTTTGTGGTTGATACGGCCCGTGGGCGTCTCGCCATTGCCCACAATGGGAACTTGGTGAACGCTGCTGCGCTGCGTGCCGAACTCGAGGAGCGTGGATCGATCTTTCAAACAACGGTGGATAGCGAGATTGTGCTTCATCTGCTCGCCCAGCCTGCGTCCAATGGAGGTGGAATTTCTTCCCTGCGTCGTCTTGAGGGCGCCTTTTCAATTGTTCTCATGACCGAGCGAGAGATCATTGGCTTTCGTGATCCACACGGTTTTCGTCCGTTATGTCTCGGAAAGCTCGACGGGGCGTATGTGCTGGCATCTGAGAGCTGCGCGTTTGATTTGATTCATGCCGAGTTCATTCGTGACGTCGAACCGGGCGAGGTTTTGATTATTGATGAGAATGGTCTTCGTAGCGAGTGGCCATTCCCCAAGCACCGGTCTTCCTTTTGTATCTTTGAGCATGTTTATTTTGCCCGCCCGGATAGCAATATTGGTGGAACAAATGTGAGTATGGCGCGCGTCAATATGGGACGTGAACTGGCGAGGTTGCATCCTGCCGAAGCGGATCTTGTCGTGCCAGTGCCAGACTCGGGTATCTTTGCCGCGCTCGGATTTTCGGAGGAAACCGGCATTCCCTATTACCCGGCTTTTGTGCGGAATCATTACATTGGTCGCACCTTCATTCAGCCCACACAGATGATTCGCGATTTTAACGTGCGGGTTAAACTGAATCTCATTCGCTCCGCTGTCGAAGGCAAGCGTGTGGTGGTAGTGGATGACTCGATTGTGCGTGGCACAACCGCCCGCTCGCGTGTGGTGAACTTGCGGGAGAACGGCGCTACGGAGGTGCACATGCGCATCAGTTGCCCGCCCCACAAACATGCTTGTTATTACGGCATCGATTTTCCAGATCCCGAGAAGCTGCTCGCCAATCAATGCACAGCCGAGGAAATCCGGAAATATCTCGGTGCGGATTCCATCGGCTATCTTGATGTGGAGGGGATGGTTCGCTCCACCGGAAAACCCGCGAATGAATTCTGCATGGCATGTTTCAACGGGGATTACCCAGTGCCTTTTGACGAAAAATTTGACAAACTCATCATGGAAAAACGTGGCGCTAAAGCTCGTTTGCTTGAACCTCCCTCCGAACGACTGCTTTGAAAACTTCACCTAAACAAAAAGCCTATGCCGCTGCTGGGGTCGATGTGGACCTTGGCAATAAAGTCAAAAAAGGAATCCACGCGCTCGTTAGTTCCACACATGGTCCTGAAGTGTTGGGCAAAATCGGTGGATTCGGAGGCCTCTTCCGTCCAGATTTTCGAGGCATGAAAGACCCGGTCTTGGTTTCCAGCGTGGATGGAGTCGGGACCAAGCTGAAAATCGCCTTTGCCGCAAACCGCCACGATACGATTGGGCAGGATCTCGTGAACCATTGCATCAACGACATCGCGGTGATCGGTGCTCGGCCGCTATTTTTTCTGGATTACATCGGGGGTGAAAAACTTGATCCGATTGTTTTTCGGCAGATTCTCAAGGGATTCACAAAGGCCTGTAAAGAGGGTGGATGTGCTCTTATCGGCGGCGAGACTGCTCAGATGCCTGGTATGTATCAGAGCGGGGAATATGATGTCGCTGGAACAATCGTCGGGGTTGTCGATAGGCCGAAAATGCTAGATGGCTCGAAAATTAAGTTGGGTGACGTGATCATCGGCTTGCGCGGTAATGGTCTTCACACGAATGGCTACTCGCTTGCTAGGAAAGTGCTGCTTGAAACGATGGGTTTGTCACTGGATAAACCTGCTCCAGGCATGAGTGTGCCACTCGGCAAGGAATTGTTGAAGGTTCATCCGAATTATCAACCAATCATGGCATCACTTCCTCAAGGTATGCTTCACGGGGCGGCGCACATCACTGGCGGCGGTCTCCTAGATAACCTTCCCCGTGTGCTCCCACAAGGTTGCCGGGCTTCGATAGCGAAGTCTTCGTGGAAAGTGCCAACCATTTTTAACATCATTCAAAGCGCGGCTAATATTCCGGATGATGAGATGTTTCAGGTTTTCAATATGGGCATTGGCATGGCGCTTTTAGTACCTGCTAAGCGTGCTTCAGAATCTTTGAAGCTCACCAAGGGCGTTCTAATTGGAAAAATCACTGACGGTCCTCGTGACGTGGTGATCGAATGAACGGGCGGTATCTGATCTCAAAGGTCGGCGTCAGCAGCGAAATGTTTCGGCCTTTGCCTACAGGGCTTGGTCAGCGATTGAAAGTGAGTTTTAAATCATCAAGGTGTGGGGAGATGCCCATCTAATCGCGAGTTGGAGGCCTCTGGTTCCTCATGGAGTGGAAGAATCCCCAGAAGTCTGTGAGGTTTCTTAAAACTGGGCAGGGGGCGTATTACTCAGAGCAGCGAGTCTACGAACTTCTCTCGTTCGAAAGGGGCGAAGTCTGTTTCCTTTTCGCCGGATCCTATGAAACGGGTTGGAATTCCAAGTTCGTGTTGGATCGCCACGGCGATGCCGCCTTTCCCGCTGCCGTCGAGTTTCGTAAGGATCACCCCGGTGAGTCCTATGGCTTTGTGAAACTCGCGGGCTTGAACAAGGGCGTTCGATCCGGTGGTGGCATCAAGGACGATCCA
>CANMQB010000250.1 GCA_947499885.1 Spartobacteria bacterium | reverse complement strand
GCACGAGTCGCTCCCCGCCGCTCTGGAGGCCTCTCGCGGGAGTGCCACCCTTTTTTCCAATGAGCTTGTGGATGCCTTCCCATGCCGTGTCTTGGAACGAGCAGAAGACGACTGGCAGGAACTCCACCTGCGCATCGAAGACCGGGAATTCCGCCAAATTCTGCAACCCTGCACGCTTCCGGATTCCACGGTTTTTCAACATCCATTCCATGTTGGGCAGCGCGTAGAGGTGCATGAATCCTACAACCGATGGCTTCAAGCCTGGGCACCGCTCTGGAAATCGGGCTCCCTGCTTACGATCGACTATGGCGACACCATGCCGATACTTTATCACAGGCGCCCCCAAGGAAGCCTGCGTGGATATGCGGCGCACCAACTCCTGAGCGGCGCGGAAATCTATCAAGCGCCGGGCCGCTGCGACATCACAGCAGATGTGAATTTCTCCGACCTCCAAGCATGGGGTGAGAGTCTGAGCTGGGGATGCATCCCTCCATCGAAACTTGCAACTTTTCTTGGGCCGGAGCTCCCACCACGCTTTCAATCAGCAGCGGAGGCTTTTCAAATTCTCGAACAATCCCCGCACGCGGAAACGCACTGATCAAATAAAATCGCTGCAGTCGGCCTCTTTTGGGTTGCCTCGTTGGGAGAGTTTGTTAAAAACCCTGCCACTTAATTTTGGACGCAGGGCGCTGAGAGTTCGGCACACTTGATAGAACTTCCAAATCCAAGAACCGACTTGTTCGAAAAACCATGCCATTTTCCATCATTTTAGCATCCGCACTCACACTCGACGCCCCGACGATTTTTCCGTCATCGCAGGGGGAACCATTCCTTGAATGGCTATCGAACTCCGTGTTTGTGAGCGTCTGTGTCGCAGCGTTCATCATTTGGTTTGCGCGCCAGGCGACGAAAAATATGACCGTGGTCCCCGGCCCAACACAAAATTTTTTCGAAGCCGTTGTGCAGGGTCTCTACGATCTCATTGAGAGCATCGTCGGGGCCCATATGGTGGCGCGTGTCTTCTCGCTGTTGGCGACACTTTTTATCTTCATTCTTGTCTCAAACTGGTTCGCCCTTCTGCCAGGAGTCGGATCGGTCGGCTGGGGACAAGCGGGCGAATACGGTTTTAATGTCACCGCCCCGCTGCTCCGCCCGACCACGGCTGACATGAATATGACCTTGGCGATGGCTGCTGTGTTCATGTGTTTCTGGCTCTACTGGTCGATCACCGAGGTGGGCGTGAAAAATTTCCTGAACCACATTTTCGGCGTCAAAGGCGGACTCACAGGAATCATGGCGCTTGCTTTGATTCCCGTTTTCCTTTTCGTAGGCATCATTGAAGTCGTATCCATGGCCTTCCGGCCGATGTCACTTTCCCTCCGTCTCTTTGGCAATGTGTTTGCCGGAGAAACCCTCCTTTCCACAATGATCACTCTGGGCAAGGATTTGAAACTCCCCGCCCCCATAGACTCGATCCTCTCCGTCACGATTCCCATTCCTTTTTACTTTTTGGAAATTTTGGTCGGCCTCCTGCAGGCAACTGTCTTTATGCTCCTCTGCTCCGTTTACATCCAACTCTCGACTTCACACGACGAAGAAGCAGGACACTAAAATTTTCTAACACTTTTTCCGTCGGGACCGTGGCAAAGACTGCGGGCGTCGGAGAAAAAACCAATAAGACACAATAAAATGATACCACAACTCATCGCAGAAGCGGCTGCTACAGCCGGAGGAATCACAGGCAGCTTCACCCTTGCCATCGCAGGCGCAGCAGCTGCCATCGGCATCGGAATGATCGGCGGAAAAGCCGTAGAAGCCGTAGGACGCAACCCAAATGCTTCGGGCAAAGTTCTGACTCTGAGCATCATCGGAATGGCTCTCGCAGAGGCCATCGCCATTTACGCTCTGATCCTCGCCTTCCAAGGCCGCTAACGTTTCAACCGGAACCGTCTGCCAGCCGGACGGTTCCGGAAAACCATTTTTATAACTACAAACCAATCCTTCTTTTCATGGATCAGCTCCTCACTCAGTTCGGTATCGCTTGGCCAAAGTTTGCCGCGCAAGTCATTTTGTTTTTGATTGTTTATGCGATCCTCAAGAAATTCGCATTTGGACAGATCATCGCTGTTTTCGAGCAACGCCGCCGCACGATCGAAGAGGGACAAGCCAACGCAGAGAAAATCAAAAAACAACTCGCCGAATCCGAAATCCGTTGCCAAGAAATTCTCCGAAAGGCAAATGCCGATGCCCAGCGCATCATCGAAGAAGCCCGCACATCCAGCGATGCCTCTACCCAGAAGCACACTCAACAAGCAATTAAGGATGCCGAAAATATTATCCTGAAAGCCAATGAGAGCGTCTCCCTCGAGCGCGCCCGCATGGTAGCCGAGGTCAAGAAAGAGATGGTCCATCTTGTCGTGGACACAACGGCCAAGGTTGCCGGCAAGGTTCTCACCGAGGCCGACCAAGAACGCCTCGCCAGCGAGACATCCAAGCAACTCGCAGCCTAATACACACACCATGAAACTCAGCCGGGAAGCCCGCCGCCAATCCAAGGAACTTTTCGACATGTCTATCGTGGACGGCAGGCTCGATGAAAATCGCTTGCGTATGATCGCTACGGAAGTCATCGAGAGAAAACCACGGCACTACATCCAGATGCTGAAATTCATAGCACGCCTCACCCGTCTGGAGGTTGCTCGACACCATGCTGTTGTGGAAAGCGCAGCGCCACTCTCCAATGAAAAGCGCAGTGAAATCTCCTCAAATCTTACCACCAAATTTGGTCAAATCACCACGGAGTTTCGCCACTCCCCTCATCTCATCGGCGGACTTCGCGTCAAACTCGGCAGCAATGTCTGGGATGGAAGTATCCAGTCCCGTCTTGAAACACTCAAACAATCCTGATCCAACACTCACATGAGCAACATCGTCCTTGAACTTGAAGAAAAAATCAGTGCGGTCAAAAGCAGTGCCGCCCGCCAAACCAACGTCGGAACCGTCCGTGAAATCGGCGACGGCATCGCCCGAGTGGAAGGCCTTAGCGCAGTAAAACTTAACGAAATGGTTGAGTTCCAAAATGGAATCACCGGCATCGCACTGAATCTGGAAGAAACCGAAGTCGGTGTCATCGTTCTGGGTGATTACACGCAGGTCAGCGAGGGTGACGAGGTCAAGACTTCTGGAAAGTTGCTCTCCGTCCCCGTTGGAAAAGGCCTGCTTGGCCGCGTGGTGGATGCCCTCGGGCGTCCCCTTGATGGAAAGGGTCCCATCCCGCACGAAATCTCTTACCCTGTTGAAAAAATCGCCCCCGGCATTATCAAGCGCCGCTCGGTCAGCCAACCTGTTCAAACTGGCATCATGAGCGTTGACGCGATGATTCCCGTGGGCCGCGGGCAACGCGAGCTCATTATCGGTGATCGAGCTACTGGCAAGACGACTATTGCTATCGATACGATCATCAACCAAGCCAAAATCAACCGCGCCGCCGAAGAAGGTGGCGATCCAAATTTCCGTC
>CANMQB010000249.1 GCA_947499885.1 Spartobacteria bacterium | reverse complement strand
ATGAGGACGCGGCGGATCGTGACATGGCCGGCATTGGCGGAGTTTGTTGGCAACTCGCTTTGGATGCCCGCGTGGTGGTTTATGGCGTAGATTGCGAGGTCTTCGACAGTGAAGTGTCCCTCGCCGCGCATGAGATAGGGATGCGGTTCGAATTCGACACCCTTGATCGGCTCGACTTGCTTGGCACCCCAGTAGAGTTTTTTCGTTCTCTCCACACGAGGCAGAAGGTCGTCCACATACGAAAGCGTGGTAAGGCCCGAGCCAGCACCACGAACAGTGACATTCATGGGAATGATGACGCCCCTGGACAAAACAAAAATGCCACGCGGAAACTGCACGATGCCCCCGCCCGCCTTGCCAGCGTCGTCGAGTGCCTTCTGTATGGCTCCGGCGCTGTCCACTTGTCCCTCGGCAAGCATGGCCGTGGTGTATTGCAAATAGCCGGGCTCGGCAGGAACCGCGCCGTATTTTGTGACATCGAAGATGCGCTCGGGGGTGGTTTTTTTGGCAAGGATCTGGATTTTTCCAGCTGTTGCGAGCGCAGCTGCGTCGGAGAGGCCGTTGTAAAAGTCCACCGTATATTCACCGGGGTTCATATCGGCGGGGAGGGGAACGCGCAGATTGAATTCGTCGATTGCTTCAGGTTGCAGCTTGAGGAGAGCGCCCTCAGATCTCAGAGAGATTTCCGCCCCGGAGTGGAGATCGAGGTTGAGGCCGAAGACCCGCAACCATCCGCCCGGCGTGGCCGTCTCAGCCTCATCGCCCTGCATCCACCAGACTTTTGGGGCATTCAATATTTCCGGGGCAGAGGTTTCTTTACCATCGCCGATGCGGAAGCGAACGATCCCATCGCCGATTTTCACGGGGAGGGAAAATTTCAGAGTAGTGGAAGTTTGTTGAAGGACATCTACCGGCGCCCAGTCCGAGGTCGTTCCATTTTCTGAAATGCTGACCTCCACTCGCGCTTTAGTGCCGAAACCATCGCCACGCACAACGACGCTTTCACCTGCTTGGACGGGGTCGGAAGCCCAGATGATGACGGGCTTGGCAAGGAGCGGGGTAGATAAAATGAGGATGAGGCCTGTTCCGGCGAGGAGTTTTGTAATTACCATGAATCTGTTCGAAACGGCGAGGCGGGGAGGCCTTGGGCGTTATAGAGATTGGCACCCGTGGGGTCTTGCCTGAACGCGTAACGCACTGCCACGGGGGACGCGACCTCAGCGCTTGAAACGACTAATTCGCTGCCTTCGATCACAGCATCCGCCCGCTTGAAGCTTTGGTCCTGACCTGCGATTTCGATCCACTTGATTTTTTCCTGATTATCGGCAACGACAGGATCTAGTCCTTCTTTTTTACCGATCATGAGGCCGTCTTTTGCGTGGTCGAAGGTGACACGAATCTTTGATCCTTCGACGCTGTAGGCTTTGTAAAGTGGGCCGGAGGGTTCGATTGCTTGGCCATACGGCCCTGCGAGCGCCCAGAGGGCAAGACGCTTTCCGACATCCTGTTTATTTTTGGGATGGATGTCCTTACTTTCGCCAATATCGATTGTGACAGCGAGGCCGGTGTTTGGGATGGAGAGGGCTTGCCTTTGGGCATCCCGTACCGGAGACCAGGTTTTCCCATCATCGCTTGCCCTGGTGAAATTTGAGATTTGAACGATGTAAAAAGGAAAGTCACCTTGGTTCCACTTGGCACGCCAACCGCTGATGAGTGCCTGCAATTTGCTGAGGTAGATCGCCCCGTCCGAACCATTGGACTCTCCTTGGTACCATATCGCCCCACGCATGGCGAAGGGGGCGAGGGGGTGGATCATTCCTTTGTAAAGCTGTGTGGGCTGTGGGTTTTCCCATGCAGGCCATGGGACAGCAGGCGGTTCGGCCAGGGCGTCTCCCTTGGCAAGGGCTGACTCCGATGCCGTGACCCATTTCTTCAGGTCTTTGAGGTAAGTTTCGTGGCGCTCTTTTCCTTCGGGTGAGAGGCTGGACTGGGAGAGGACTTTTGCATTGAGCTCTGCGAGGTCAGGTGTTGCAGCCACGCTCTCTGGCGACATCCAGACTTCAATCCCAGTGCCTCCCCAGCTTGAGTGGAGGAGGCCGATCGGCACATCGAGCTTTTGAAAAAGTTCGCGGGCAAAATAGTAGCCAACCGCAGTAAAGCCACCGACTGTCGAGGGTGAGCAAACTTGCCAGTTCGCCTTCACATCGGCCTGAGGAAAAGCACTCGAGGTACGTGGAACCTTAAAGTGTCGGATTTCAGGAAAATTCGCAGCGGCTTTTTCTTCCTCGGGGTTAGCCGATTTATCAACCAACCACTCCATGTTCGATTGACCCGAGCAAAGCCAGACTTCGCCGATGAGGACATTTTCCAAGGTGAGTTTGTTCTTGCCGGAAACGATGAACGACTGTGGCACTTTATTCGCGGGCAGCGGGTCGAGTGTGACCTGCCATGTGCCGTTTTCGCCGACTATGGATGATTTTTCTTGGCCGGCGAAGGAGACCGTCACCTTTTCACCAGAAGAACCCTTGCCCCAAACAGGAATCGGTCTATCGCGCTGGAGGACCATGTTTTCACCAAAGACTCGGGGTAGGGTGATGTCGGCGTGGAGAGTCGAGGCGATAGCCAGAAAAATGGGGAGAAGAAGAAAGCGCATGGTGTTATTAGCCTCCAGTTTTTCTAAAGATCCCGTTAGTGTAGGCTGGCGGTTTCTTGAAAAATTCCGTGTGGGCATCTAGAAATGTCAAATTGCAGCCGCCTTTGTGGGGAGTCGCGATATCCGAGTCACTCGAAATTTTGTAAGCGGTTGTGGCGTTGAGGCTGCAATCCCCAATGGCCACTGTCCGAGATGGATTCGGGAAGTTGATCATCTTGTTGGTCGCTTGGCTTGCACTTGTTGGTTGGTTAGCAAAAATTGCGTTCGGAATTCCATAGGAACAATCCCTTGTGGATCCGTTCACTTTAAAAGGGCTGTTCGCTGGGCAAATCCATATTGTTTTGTCGGATTCGCCAGGAAGAAGGGGGTTATGACCACAATAAGGGAGGTTTGCCGGTGGTGTGCCAGCTGTATCTCTCGAGAGCCTTGCATACCATAACCAGCCTCCACTACCACCACTCGATGTGGTGTAAACGGGTAGAAAACCGTTATTTTCATCGATCCAGCGTAGCATGCCTAGCACGATCTGGCGTTGATTGGATGCGCACTTCGAAGTATTTCCCCCAGCGATCATGTTTTGCGCAGTGGGAATTAATAGGGCCGCCAAGACAGCCATTATTGCTATGACAACGAGTAACTCAACGAGAGTGAAGGCTGTCGAAAAATAGGTGCACGATCGAATGATTGGAGGTCTGAGCATGCTTTTTTTGCAATTCGAGGTTTGAAATTGATTCGAATGTGCACAAGGCGAACCAAATCCCGCTCCGGCAAACTCGGATGTTTAGGAGTGGCTGGAACTGGTTTTCCGTTTGAGGTGGAAGAGGAGACCTGCGAGTCCAAGCAGGACTAAGGAGCAAGTGGCAGGCTCT
>CANMQB010000248.1 GCA_947499885.1 Spartobacteria bacterium | reverse complement strand
TAAAAAGTTCAGGTCGAAGGGTCAAGCCGAACAATGCTGCAAGGGAACGCCTGATGCGGAATTGAGCGAAGAAACGACCAAAGGGAGCAACCGCTGAGTAACATCTCACTCAACGGAGAATGAACAGCCGCGCATCACTGACTACAACGCACTCCATCAGATGCTTTTGCAGACCCTCTCGCGACGCCGAGCCTCGCGAGGCAGATTCAGGCCGTGCAAGATGATGGACCTCCCTTGCTATGAGGTGCGGCGTTTAGGGAGGTTGCTTGTGTTCAGGCTGTGGCTTTTGAGAACTCGAGGTGACCGTCTTTTTCCGTGGCTTGGATGTGGTCGCCTTCGCCGAAGTGGCCGTCGAGGATTTCGAGGCTGAGTGGATCGAGGATTTGGCGTTGGATGATGCGTTTGAGGGGGCGAGCGCCATAGGCGGGGTCGTAGCCTTCCTTGCCGAGGAAAATCTTGGCGGAGTCATCGAGCGTGAGGGTGATGTTTTGCTTGGCGAGGCGGGCTAGGAGGCGACGGAGCTGGATGTCCACAATATGGGTAATCTGGCTGGCGTCGAGCCGGTCGAAGATGATCGTCTCATCGATGCGGTTGAGAAACTCGGGGCGAAAGTGACCACGGAGGGCTTCCTGCACGCGGCGGTTGCGCTCCTCTTTTGGCAGATCTTCCATGATGTATTGGCTGCCGATATTGGAAGTGAGGATGAGGACGGTGTTTTTGAAATCCACCGTGCGCCCTTGGCCGTCGGTGATGCGGCCGTCGTCTAAGACTTGGAGAAGGACATTGAAGACATCGGGGTGGGCTTTTTCCACTTCGTCGAAAAGGACGACCGAGTAGGGCTTGCGGCGTACGGCCTCGCTGAGTTGACCGCCCTCCTCGTAGCCGACATAGCCGGGAGGGGCTCCAATGAGTCGGGCGACGGTGTGCTTTTCCATGTATTCCGACATGTCGAGGCGGATGATGGCGCCTTCGTCGTCGAAGAGAAATTCCGCAAGGGCTTTGGAGAGTTCCGTCTTGCCGACGCCGGTGGGGCCGAGGAAGAGGAACGAGCCGATCGGGCGGTTTTCGTCTTGGAGGCCGGCGCGGGCGCGGCGGACGGCGTTCGAGACGGCTTTGATGGCTTGCTGCTGCCCGACGACGCGCTCCATGAGGCGTTCCTCCATTTTCACAAGCTTGGCGCGCTCGCCTTCTTGCAGGCGCGAAACGGGGATACCCGTCCAGGTGGAAACAATTTTGGCGATGTCCTCCTCGGTGACTTCCTCGCGCAAGATGGCATCGGCTTTTTTATCGGATTCTTCTTCTGGGACGGCATGCTCCATTTTTTTGAGTTCACGCTCCATATCGGGGAGGAGTCCGTACTGGATCTCGCTGGCGCGGTGCAGGTCGCCGCGGCGCTGGGCCTGCTCGAGTTCGGCGCGGAGTTGCTCGACGCGCTCGGCAACTTTTTGCGTCTTGCCGATTTCTTCTTTTTCCTTGAGCCACTGGGCGCGGAGTGTGGCGGCCTGTTCCTTCAGGTCGGCCAGCTCACGCTCGAGCTTGTCAAGGCGCTCGCGGCTAGCGGCGTCTTTTTCTTTTTTGAGTGCCTCGCGCTCCATCTCGAGCTGCATGATCTGGCGCTCGAGTTGGTCGATCTCGGTCGGCAGGGATTCAAGCTCGATCTTGAGGCGGGATGCGGCTTCGTCCATGAGATCGACCGCCTTGTCAGGCAGGAAGCGGTCGCTGATGTAGCGGTGACTCAGAACGGCGGAGGCGATGAGGGCGGCATCCTGAATGCGGACGCCGTGGTGGACTTCGTAGCGTTCCTTGAGTCCGCGCAGGATGGCGATGGTGTCCTCCACGCTGGGTTCGCCGACCATGACTGGCTGGAAGCGGCGCTCGAGGGCGGCATCTTTTTCGATGTATTTGCGATATTCGTTCAGTGTGGTGGCTCCGATCGTGTGGAGTTCACCCCGGGCGAGTTGGGGTTTGAGAAGGTTCGAGGCGTCCATCGACCCTTCAGCGGCTCCGGCTCCGACTATGGTGTGGAGCTCGTCGATGAAGAGAATGACCTCTCCCTCGCTGGCGGTGACTTCTTTAAGAAAGGCTTTAAGACGGTCTTCAAATTCCCCTCGGAACTTGGCGCCGGCGACCATCGAGCCGATATCCATCGCGATGAGGCGTTTGTTTTTGAGGGATTCCGGCACGTCGCCACTGACGATGCGGCGGGCAAGGCCCTCAACGATGGCGGTCTTGCCGACGCCAGGCTCACCAATGAGCACGGGGTTATTTTTGGATCGGCGGGAGAGGACCTGCATCGTGCGGCGAATCTCGTCGTCACGGCCGATGACAGGATCGATCTTGCCGGCGCGGGCGGCGGCGGTGAGGTCGCGACCGTATTTTTCCAGTGTCTGGTATTTCCCCTCTGGGTCTTGATCGGTGACGCGCTGACTACCACGCACGGCAACGAGGGCCTGCATGAGCTTGTCACGCGTCACGCCGCTATCTTTGAGCATTTTCGCGGCCGCGCAATTGGTTGTGAGGAGTGCGAGGAGGAAATGCTCCACGCTCACAAAATCATCCTTGAGCATGGCCATTTCCCCTTCTGCAGCTTCGAGGACTTTGTGAAGCTCGTTCGAGAACTGAGGCTGTGCGGCGCCGCGAACATGGGCAAGCGCGGCGATGGCATCTTTCAATAGACCTTGCAAAGCAGGCAGAGCCACACCGAGCTTTTCGCAGAGCGGACGCGTGAGTCCGTCAGACTGCGCAACGAGTGCAGAGAGCAGATGCTCGCAGGTGATCTCGGGGTTCTCATTTTTCGAGGCGGACTCCATGGCGGAGTTGAGAGCCTCGCGAAGCTTGATGGTAAATTTTTCAGGGCGCATGATGAAGAAGGGTGTTGGTTGATAGGATACACAAAAGTCATCGCGGGCGATAGGTGGGGCATGTAAGAATTTCTGAAATGAGCCAGATCGCTGAAAATCTCGATTCCATCAAGCAACGCATCGCCGCAGCGGCCGAACAGAGTGGACGCCGTGCCGATGAGGTGAAACTTGTCGCCGTTTCAAAAACCTACCCACCTGAGGTCATCCGAGACGCTGTGGATTCCGGGCAGCGCGCATATGGAGAGAACCGGGTTCAGGATGCCCTGCCCAAAATTGACGCCCTGCCAGCTGATTTGGAGTGGCACCTCATCGGGCATCTCCAGACCAATAAGGTCCGCAAAGTGATCGGGCGCTTTGCCCTTTTTCATGGAGTGGACAATACCGGTCTGGCCATACAGATGAACCGTATTGCTGGCGAATTCGGTGTCACGGCAAGCATCTTGCTCGAGGTAAATATCTCGGGGGAGGACAGCAAATTCGGCTTCAACCCAACTACCCTTCCCGCTGCTCTCGACGAGCTTCTTCCCCTCCCCCATCTGCGCATTGAGGGATTAATGACCATGGCGCCATTTTTTGAAAACCCCGATTCCGCGCGTCCGATTTTCGAAGGTTTGCGGCGGTTGCGCGATGCGCTTTCGGTTCGCAGCGGGCACCCACTGCACGAGC
>CANMQB010000247.1 GCA_947499885.1 Spartobacteria bacterium | reverse complement strand
GACTGAACTCCAGTCACAATCCACGCAGAGCCGAGCATTTTTTGGAGCAGCTCCGGGTAGGTTGATCCCTTTTCCAATTTCGCGCCTTGAGTGATGCTGTCGCCCACGCAAGCGACGCGGATGGATCTTTTAAATGTACTCGGGTCGATCGGGGTGGGATTTGCGAGTACGGCAGCTGATGTGAGCGCAAGCGCAAGGAGGATTTTATTCATAGGTAAATTGAGCGGTGGCCATGGTATCCGTAGAGGAAATGAGTCGCACCCAGCAGGCTTGAAACCACGCAGGAAATATGTGCTGGACGCTCTCTCCGGATTTGAGGCGGAATTTTTTGACCTCACTCCAAGAGCCCTCACCCGTCGTATCGGCCTCGAGGGTGAATTCAGCATCTGTGTCGCCTTCATTGGATACATCCAGACGCTTCCGGTCAAAACCGGTCATGAGAAAAGGATCCGAAGGAATCCCAGCCCGCACCTGGGATTGCATCCAAGGACCGCCCTTGCCGCGAGGTTTGCCGAGTTTCCAGAGATCATCTACCACACCCAGCCAGACAGCGGCTTGGGCATCACTCGAGCGGACGATGCGGGGATTTGTTTCGCCCCCATCAATGCCGGTGAGCACCAGTAGTCCACGATAGGAACAATAATCCTGAATGCGCAAACTATGTGTGGCCACGGGTCGGACTTTGGCGATGCCTCCCGCATTCTCCGCAGGGAGTTCGTAAAATGTGCCTCCGCAGTTGAAGAGGTCACGCTCGGTGCAGACCTCGCGGGCGATGCGCGCTTGGGCAGTGTCGTCAAAGAAACCCTCCAGACACGGAAAGCGCCACGAGCGACCTTGAGGGTCTTTGTAGATGACGGATGCCTGATCGTTTTGCAGGATGCCTCTAGGAATTTCTGTCACGCTGGCGAGTTCCTTCCCCAACTCCGGATCATCATTGCGGATGAGTCGGAGGTCGGCATCGAGTTCGTATGTGCCACCTTGATTCGTCGAAAGCAGTCCCAGCGTTTTCTTGCCGCCGCCGCGTGTTCGCAGGAAGCCGCCGAGGTTTTTTTTTGAGTCGCGTCCGGCGAGTCCCTCAAACAATGGAGCGTTCTTAGCCGGGCGCTTGTCCTCACCCGAGTACTGGAACAAAGCTGTGGCGTTTCTGCAGTCCCTGTCCGTCCTCAAGCGAATCCATTCGCCGGGAATGTCGTTGCCCAGTTCGATCCACTCCGCTTCGCCCCCAGCTAGGTCGATAGAGCGGATTTTCTTCCAGTCTCCATTGCCCTTTCCATCGACTTCAATGTCAATGCGGACCGTCTCGTTCGAACTGTGCCGAAGGAAAAGGGAACGCCGGGGGAAGCCTGCGAACAGAAATGGCTCGGATGGCGTATCGGCCGAGACTGTCTCATCCAACCACACCCCGCCGCGCGCGAGCACGGGGCCCAATCGGTCGAGGATCGCAGGCTCTGCAAACCACAGGTTCGACTGCGATTGCCCGGGGCCTGCAAGACCGCCTTTCGCGGGGCGTTTGTTGAGGAACTCGGATTTCGCCGTGTCGTCGCATCCGAAAACGAGTCGGTCGTTCCAACGGCAGAAGTCGCCGATCACCTTCAGATAAGTTGATCGTGGGCGGATTCCAGCGCTCGTTTTGGTACCGAAGGTTTTTGGAAACTTCCAGAACATGCCATGCATCGTCATGAGCAGGTCGTCCTCGCCAATGTCGCGGATGCGCGGCCACTCGGTATTCCATCCATGTGCGCCATCGTAGCACTGGCTCGCCTTGGGGAGTCGGTAGGAATGCCATGTGCCGTTTTCTAGAAGCATCAAAATGAGCGACCGATGGTCCCATCCGATGCTCCAAACAGGATCAGTGCCGGGTTCTCGATTTCCAAAAATATCGCCAGCCCCGGTGACTTCGGTGAATTGGCTGCGGCGCACGAGTTGCCAGTCGCCGCTTCCGCGCCACTCTGCGAGGGCGCCACTGGTGGTCTTGGGATCGACCTCGGCCGCCTTGCTCCGTTCGCCGTTGTTTGCATAAATCAAGCTGCCTTGCCCTGAGTAGAGACCTTTTCCGTGGTAGCCGGGCAGCTCTGAGGCAATGGCATCTGGATATTTTTCAACGCTGGAAGGTGCTTTGTAAAATTCCCCGTTTTGGATGAGACACCGCACCTCCAGAGAACGGACATCTACCTCGTAGAGGCCTTCTTCCATCGTTGCGTAGTAGACCTTGTGTTGCGGATCGGTAAGATGTACGGCCAAGCCGGTGAGGCGCCCGGGCATCGTTTTAGGGGGAATAGCCCTGCCATTTTTTTTGCTGTCGATGAGATACGGGCCGATGAGGAGTTGATTCGAGGCCTTGTGAATCATCCGGCACGCGGGGGTTCCGCCCACGCTTTCTGGGCGGATCATTTGCTGCAGGTCGGCGGTGATTTCGTATAGTTTGTCCGATGAGCCATACGGTGCATGGGGCGCGTAGGTGATGACCCAGAGGCTTCCTGCCCAAGGAACGACAGCTCCAGTGCCACACTCACCCTCCTCGTTGAACATCGCGAGGCTGGGATAAATTCCTGAGATTTCTTTCGGAGTGCTTGCAAGGCCGCACAACGGCCAAAGAAAGGCGGCCAGTAGTGCTTTTCTTTTCATAAAACCGAAGCTTCCTTTTCCAAAAACGGCAGTTCATCCCTCCAGCCGATCTTAACTTTCGAGAGATACCAGGATTTCCCGTGGTCCGCGTTGCCTTGGTAGAAGAGGTGGGCCTGCCCGTCTGTATCTTGAAAGACTCCCGGATGCCCCGATTCACTGGAATTCCACGAGCCTGGATCGCCATTCGGGAGGAAGGGCTCTTTGAAAAGCCGCTCCCAATGGATTCCATCGGTGCTCACGGCGCAGCCGATTTGCTGAGGCTCGTTGTTGTAGGCCCCAGCGTAAAACATGAAGAGCTTGTCGCCGCGTCGAATGAGCGCAGGAGCCTCGATGCAGTCCTTTTCCCAATCCAACTCTGGCGCGAGAATCGCACGTTCGGCGAGTTGGGTCCACTGGGAGCGAGAAAAGTCGGAATCCAAGGGAGCGGCAGCAACTCCGAGAATTTGTGTTTTGTAGGAGGGATCCCGGCTGGCGAAGTAGAGGAGGAGACGGTCACCAAAGGGAATGACGTCCGCATCGATCGCACGTCCGCAAGTCCATTCACCATGCGGACGGAAGATGGGATTCGTCGTCTCTCGTGTGAAGTTAATGCCATTCGCGGACCAGGCATGGCAGATGGCGTCATTCTCACGATTGCCGTAAGTTTGGTAGAAAAGATGAACCTTATCGTGCAAGACGATCGCGCCGGGAGCGCAGAAGCCGTTGGTCTCACTCGGATGCTCTGGTTTCATGGTGGCGACTCTTTCCCAACGCACGAGGTCCTCGCTCGTCGCAATACCGATGCGCCAACCCTGCAACCCCTCGCCAGTTGGTACCGAATAGTAGAGCAAATATCGACCATTGAAACGCACCACAGCAGGATCCTTTGCGTACGGAGGTCCCCCCTGCGAGGTGTCGCCAAACATCATGATTCCCCG
>CANMQB010000246.1 GCA_947499885.1 Spartobacteria bacterium | reverse complement strand
GCAAACGTCGATCCAGCTATGGAAGAAGCCGCTGAAAACCTAGGGTGTACCGGGCTTCGCAAATTCCGTCGGATTACCCTCCCGCTCATCATGCCCGGGATTTTTGCCGGTGGGACGATCGTTTTTATCTGGTCGTTCACCGAGCTTGGTGTGCCGCTCATGTTTGACTTCACTCGAGTCACATCAGTCCAGATTTTTTATGGGATTAAGGATATTGGTGGAAATCCCTTTCCGTTTGCCCTTGTTGTGGTGTTGCTTGGTGCGACGGTTCTTCTTTATGCCGCCAGCAAACTTTTCTTCGGACGGGATACACATGCCATGATGGCAAAGGCAACGAGCCAAGGTGGACCGCGCGACTCAGGACTACTCGTTGGCCTCCTCTGCTCAGTCGTTTTTTCTCTGGTCACTTTTCTAGCCATCCTCCCGCACATTGGGGTGATTCTCGTGTCCATTTCTACGGATTGGTATCAGACGATTTTCCCAAGCGGGTGGACCCTATCGCATTTCGAATCTGCTTTGGGACACAACCTCACATTGCCATCGATCCAGAATAGTCTCAAATACGCCGGCTTGGCGACTGTGCTCGATTTGATTCTCGGGGTCGCCATTGCTTATGTCGTTGTACGAACTCGTTTGCCTGGGAGACAGATTCTCGACGCCATGGCGATGCTTCCACTGGCAGTTCCCGGTCTAGTCTTGGCTTTCGGCTATCTTGCCATGACGCAAGAGGGCAAATTTTTCTCCTTTCTCAATCCGAGTATTGATCCGTTTGCTATTTTGGTGATCGCGTATGCCGTTCGTCGTCTTCCTTATGTTGTTCGCTCAGCTGCCGCTGGGTTCCAGCAGACGAGTGTCACACTTGAGGAGGCCGCTCAGAATCTTGGATGCCCTCCGCTCCGGACCCTGCGAAAAATCACGATTCCCCTTATCGCGGCAAACCTTCTTGCAGGCGGCTTACTCGCCTTTTCGTTTGCCATGCTCGAAGTGAGCGACTCGCTCATCCTTGCCCAAAAGCAACAGGACTTTCCAATTACCAAGGCCATCTATGAGCTGTATCAGTTGCTCGGCGAGGGCCGCTTTGTAGCCAGCGCTCTCGGTGTCTGGGCTATGGTTTTTCTCGCTATCACTATTCTCGGAGCGAGTCTGATTTTAGGGAAAAAACTCGGCGCAATTTTTCGTGCTTAGGCTTTTCTGGCACGCCGGAGCGTGTGTAACGTGACCTCGGGTGGGCAGTTCCAGCGAGCTGCGACTACGCAGCCCCCCGTTCCTCGAGATGTGTAGCCTTGCAAAGTCCGATGAGACCAAGCCCCAGCAACGAAACGACGAGGTATTTTACAGGGGACCAGCACATGACGTCCGCCCGGGAGACAGATTTGCCCGCCATGCGTATGCCCGCTCAACTGCAAGGCAAACCCATGCTGAGCCGCCTCTGCATAGGTTTCGGGGCTGTGTGATAAGAGAATCACGAACGCATTCTCTGGAGCTTTGCGGCGAGTTGCTTCCAGATCATGGGTTTTGAAGTAATGGGGGTCATCCACACCTGCTATCCAAAGTGAATCCTGGCCTCGACGGATTTCTGCGATCTCATTCAGCAGAATCGGGAGGCTGTCTCTTTCAAGTTCCGGTACCATTTCGAGCGAATCGTGGTTCCCCAGAATTCCCCAAGATGGAGCTGAGAGCGCATCTCCAAGCTGTTTCATAGCACGTATCGTCTCTTCGTGGCTTCCATCGATGCGATTCCGGTAATCTCCTGTGAGCACAGCCGCGTCATGCGGCGTTCGTTTCACCAGATCGATCACCAATGGCATAAGTTCTGGTTCAAGATCGCAGTGTAGATCGGTGAGTTGAAGAATTTGAAACCCCTCGAAGGATTTGGGCAGATTTGAAAAAAACCATTCCTTGCTCTCCAGTTGGACGTTCAAAAAATCAGCCCGCATCCTACTTTGAAGGCCTGTGAGTCTGAGGATTCCATTCAGAAGCACCTCGAATGGCAGGATCCGCTGAAGCCTGAAAATTCCGCGCCCTTGGAGGAAAAACTTTCTTAACTTGTCCTGTTGCCGCGCGATCCTCTTGGCATAAAGCTCAGGCCCTAGTCGTCCTATCAGGGCGTGCTTGTTCAAATCTCCCAGCGAGGAGTGAATCAAGGCTCTGGCACCGCTGGTGCGGGGACGTAGCGCAGAGGCTTGAAGAGACCAGTCTCGCCTTCTTTTGTAGAATAAATTTCAGCAACCCTCTTCCAGTTTTTTGCGCTGCCCTCCTCGTAGAGCGTTCCGTCATTGAGACGTGACCGGACCTCCTTGCGCAGCTCTTTTGCAGTGGTCTCTTGGGGGGAGGTGAGCTGCAGCGGGCGTAGGCGCACTGTGACCTGATCGATCATTTGGGCATGGAGAAAAACGTAAGCCCCCTCGGCTAGGTTTCCGGAATTTGTGAGGCTGTGGAGGGTATAGAATGTGGAATTGCCGACCCTTGAGGCCCAGGCTTCAAAATCATACTCGCGTCGGGCGTTTCCCCCCTTGGGCGCCAGCGATACGTGGATCGAGTAGCGGTCGGTGGATAGAGGGGCCACTACGGCAGTTGACTTCCCGCCTTTTTCCTCCAGCTCCCATTCTCCGAGTAGCCAAGTATTCACGTCCTCTGAAGGCGATGGCGTCAGCGGGTTCTCAAATCGGCACCCAAAAAAACAGAGCGCCATCAGGACCAAAGCCGATCGTAAAAAAATCCTCATCTCCGCGCTATATCTGAGTTCCGTCAGGAATGACACTATTTTTCGGGACGACCACGATGCCGTCGCGGATGTAATACCCATCCCCGTCGAAGTTTTCGGAGTCGCTTTTCGATCTGATCGACACGCCCGCTCCAATGCGTGCGTTCTTATCAATAATCGCTCCTTCGATGGAACAATTGATTCCAACGCCAATCGGAGGAACTCCTGCAGGTCGCACATCCGTCAATGATTCATAAAGATCAGCCCCCATCATGACTGTGTTTTTTAGGGTCGATCCCGATCCTATGATGCTACGGATCCCAAGCACGCAGCGATCCAGCGTCGCATTGCCAAGCACGCACCCATCGGAAATCATAGCACGTTTTAACGTTGCTTCCTCGATGACGCTAGCTGGCAGGCAAAGGGGTTGGGAATACACCGGTGCTCCAGCCACATAAAAGCTGAATTTTGGATTACGGTCGGCCATCTCAAGGTTGGCATCAAAGAATGAGCGGATGGTTCCGATATCCTCCCAATAACCTTGGAAAATGTGGGCGATGACCTTGCGATTCTGGATGGCCGCTGGAATAATATTTTTCCCGAAGTCCACCAAATCGTTATCCAAGCTCGATATGAGAGCTTCGCGGTTGAAGACATAAATGCCCATGGAGGCTTGGAAAAGCTCTTCGGTTGTCGGATGCCCAATCTGGCCGAGCAAGTCGCTCGGAATTCGCAAAGAATCGATCACAGTGGGGTCTTTGGGCTTCTCCACAAATCGAGTAATCCGGCGCCCGTTGTCGGTCGCCATGATGCCGAATCCGGGAACGGCTTTGCGCTCG
>CANMQB010000245.1 GCA_947499885.1 Spartobacteria bacterium | reverse complement strand
TTGGCCGCCCGATTCCGCCAGGAACGACGAGAAGGACCTTGCTGGACAGGATTCTTGCAACGGTGGCATTGGAGAGATCGAAGACCGACCCCACTCCCGCATGACCGCTGCCTTCAACGATGGTGAAATCCTTTTCCCATGTGGAACGGTCGAATGAATGTTGGATGCGACGCACCAGAGCATCGTGGTTCGCCTCGTTGATGTATCGGCGCGTGAATTCCGGTTCGACGGCAATGGGACTCATGTCCTCGATCGGGGTGCTCGTTTGATAAACCGTTTGCATGAGCAGGCTGTCCTCATCGATTCGACGTCCATCGACTTCTGTGAAGCGCTGCCCGACAGGCTTGATATAGCCGATGCGGGGGAACCATCGCTGCAACGCTGCGTATAGGCCGAGCGATGTCGTTGTCTTGCCGGTATCTTGCTCCGTGGCAGCAATGAAAATGCGCGGCGTAACCGTGTTCAAAACGTTAATTCCCGATGTCGCCGGGAGGATAAAGTTTTCGGTATTCGATGGCTTGCAAAGCAACGATCGCAGCAGTGCATAGAATATCTTCCGAAGAGGCTCCTCGGGGAAGATCCGCTGCCGGCCGTGTGAACCCCATAAGAATCTGTCCGTAGGTGCTGGAGTCCGCAAAAAGCCTTGTGAGCTTGACGGCGATATTGCCGCTATTGAGATCGGGAAAAATGAGCACGTTGGCTTTGCCGCCGACGGGACTCTCTCCCAACTTGATTTCCGAAAAAGCAGATTCCAGGGCGGCATCGGCTTGCATTTCGCCATCTATCGCCATGTCAGAACCGGATTTTTCGGCGATGTGACGCGCCAACTGGACGGCACCAGCAACCTTTTCCGTCGATGCCGTGCGCGCGCTGCCCTTGGTGGAAAAACTCAGGAGCGCAATACGCGGGCGGCGGCCAAAAACCTGCCTTGCAAGCAAACCGGCTTGGACCGCGATCGTGGCAAGCTGTGACATGGTAGGATCAGGAACCACACCGGTATCTGCAAAGAAGAGCACACCGTCGTCGCCGTAAGAACGGTTGTGGAGTTCAACAATCGTGCAGGAAGAGATCACATCCGCAAATGGGAGCGGCTTGACCAAGTGAAGCATCGGCCGCAAGAGTGCCCCACCCGATGCGTTCACCCCGCCAGCTAGAGCGTCCGCAAGACCGTATTGAACCATCATGGCCGCAAAGTAATTCGGACGCACCATGAGCTCGCTACTATCCTTGAGGTCAACCTTGCGGTACCGCTCGATCCTTTCGAGGCGGCGGCAGAAAACGGGAAGCTCAGAGGACTTTTCTGGTTCAATGATGGAAACGTGATCGAGATTTATGGAATCCTTCTCGGCGAGTTCGTGGATGACCTCACGGCGTCCAAGCAGAATGGGTATACCGAGTTGGCTCTGGTAAAAAAGCTCAGCAGCCTTTATTACGCGGGGCAACTCGCCATCAGGAAAAACAACACGCTTCGGATGTCTCCTGACTTTTTCAAAAATTGTTTCGATGAAACTCATACCCGCTCCAGTAGTCTCCAAGATGTCGAAGAATGAACAGGGAGACAAGGACAAGATGGATTTTCCATGCGAACTGAAAGCACGCGGGCGCCGGATCGCCTTGCGGAATAGGCCATTGGTCATGGGGATCCTTAACATCAACGATGATTCCTTCTCGTCGGATGGAAAAATCGACACCGACTGGGCCTTGGCGCGCGCCGTCGAGATGGTCGCCGAGGGCGCGGATATCATTGATGTCGGTGGCGAGAGTGCCCGAACGAACCGGCAAGCGATCAGCGAGCAGGAGGAACTCCGCCGCATCGAGCCATTCCTGAGAAACGTTGAGAGGACAATGAAAGGTGCCACTCCCCGCGATTCGACACAGGTTTTTCCACCCCTTGTTTCCTTGAATACATGGCGTGCGGGAGTGATTGAGGGAGCACTTGAAGCAGGATTTGACATATTGAATGACATGAGCGCCCTGCCAGACAGCACGAACGCTCAACTCTGTGCCCGTATTGGCGCAGCACTCCTGATCATGCATTCACAGGGCGAGCCAAAGGTGAGCCACACCCATGTCACTTATTCCGATGTCATGCAGGAGTTGCGGGATTTTTTTGAAGAAAAAATACGCCTCGCCACCGAGGCAGGCATCCCTCGCGAGTCGTTGATTCTCGACCCGGGGATCGATTTTGCCAAGCAAGTGGACGACAATCTTCGGATCTTCCGCGAACTCGAGCGTCTGACCAGGCAGGGCGTTCCTGTGCTTTTACCTGTCTCCCGCAAGAGCGTCATAAAACATGTGCTGGGAATCCAAGACCCGCAGGAGCGCGATGCAGGCACCATCGCATGCGTTGTCGCCGGGGCTCTCCGCGGGGCCTCGATCTTCCGGGTTCACAATGTCTCAGCGGCGTGGTTTGCCCTTCGATCGCTGGAGGCTTTGAAGTGAAGGCCAAGATCGTTCTCTGCATGCGCTTGGCACTGGCCGGCGTATTTTTCTATGCGGGCGCAGTGAAGGCAGGAGCCAGCCAGCAATTCGCTGTCGCACTTCTGCCTTTCACTTTTGTTCCAGCAGATTGGACCGTGCCACTGGCACATGGTCTAGCGTGCACAGAAATCCTAGCTGCCATTTTGCTCCTCATGCCTAGATTTGTTGATGTTGGAGCGGGGCTTATATGTGCTCTGTGCCTATTGTTTCTGGGCGTTCTTTCATGGGCCTTGTGGAATGGAATCATCGTGAGCTGCGGGTGCTTTGGCGGAGACGATTCGCCATCTATCGCGAAAATGCTGATAGCCGTAGCGCGCGACATCATCTTTCTTGGCGCGGCGGTCGCTGTCCTTGTCCTGCGCCGTAGTGGGAAAATCACCTAATGATCGGTCTGCTTGCCTGAGAGCAAACGGGTGTTAGTTTTTACTCGTGAACAAATCCGCCATTCCAGTGCAAATCCGCGCCCTGATTCCCACCAATGCAGGGACAGCCGTTTTTCTGGGAAATGATGAAAAGGTTTTCACCATTTACATTGACCAAGCGATCGGAGCGGCCATCGGTCTTTATCTGAACAGCGTCGAAAAAGAGCGCCCGCTCACGCATGACCTTCTGGCCAGTGTGCTGACCTCTCTGGGAGCAAAAGTCGAACGTGTCGTTATCAACGATTTTCGCAATGGCATTTACTACGGACGCCTGATCATCACGGCCGAAAACGAGCTCCAGCAACGCAAGATCATCGAAATCGATGCCCGCTCGAGCGATTGCATGGCCATGGCCGCGCTGCAAAAATCCCCCATCTATGTGAGTGGCGTCGTATGGGACGAGGTGGAAGACATGCAGCCCCTGCTCGAAAAACTCCAAAAGAGCGGAGATACAGGAGACACGGAAAAGGACGAAGCCTGAGGCTGGGCTCAGGCTGTATCAAAGTCTCAGCTCCCGGTTCCGATGTAACGAGCGCGATAACCGCCGAACTCGCCCATTTCACCAACTGGAGGAACCGAGCGCATGTCATAGACGGTGTCGCTCACAATCGTGCCGGAATTGATGTCATAGCTCATAACTTGGGCCTTGC
>CANMQB010000244.1 GCA_947499885.1 Spartobacteria bacterium | reverse complement strand
CCTCGCGCTACTGGGGCAGCTTCGACTGCGCGAGGCCGCCGCCTGTTTCATCGAGGCCACCCACGCCGACGCCCTCGACCCCAGAGCGACGGACCAACTTTCGGATCTATTAGACCAGTGCCCCACCCTGCGTGACGAATTCGCCACCGCTCTCGAATCCTGTAAAAACGAGGTCAAGCAAGCCACACTCAATTACCTAAAGGCCATGCACACACGAAATCACCGCCCCCAGCATGAAACACCAGTCGGATAAGCGCAAAAATTGCTGCTAAACTCAATGTTTACCAAGCGCATGAATCCGCCCGATAAAGAAGGCCCATCGCTCAGACGCAATGTATTGGCGTCTAATCCAAAGGATGGAGACTTTGTCGTTTTTTACACGGCGGATTCAACTGGCCAGCGCAATCGGAAAGGTTGGTCCCGGGCCATTCCTATCACGCGAGTTGTGATCGCTTCGGGTTCGTTTTTACTGGTCGGGTGTGGCGGCAAGTCGTCGGACAGTTCCGGCCACGGGTGGGGTTTTATCGTGCTATTTTTGATATTGGTCTGGTTAGGCCATCGGGTGGCAAGGAGAGACGCGGGGATGAGTTTCGGGAGATTCTGCACCTGGATGGTCTGGAATTTCGTGGTCTGGCATGGCATGAGCTGGACATTTAAAGAAGGGGGACGGTTGTTCCATAGCGCCGGGGATGCCGAGGAATCCTTGGCGGGTTTCGCGAGGGATGGGGAGAACGAGCCCAAGCCGACAGCGGATCTTCCAAGTGCGGACAGCGAAAAGACGACCTCAAAGTCCCAACAAGCGGCTCCTAGGAAAGAACTGCTGTCGCCAAGCCCCGCTCCTAACGAGGCCTCCGTTGACACCCTCCCGGGGGGCGAAGCGATGCGTATTTTGCGAGAAGCGCACGCCCCACTGTCCAGCCAAGGACAGGAGTTGGATTTCCTAGAAAAACGAACGGGCGAAATCGAATTCGCCCTTTTGGACGGCTTGAGAAAAGCCATCGATGGCACGCACCCCGTAGAAAATTTGAATCACATGGTGGAGGAATTGAAGTTGCTATCAGCCTCATTGAAGGATCCGATGGCTTTTCCATTCTCGAAATCACTGGCCATGCTCCGCGAGGAACTTGGCAAGAAACGTGGTGAATTCGAGGAAAAGAGCCGAACCGTTGCGACGGGAAAAGGCATATACATGGATATGCTCCGGGAGATCGGCCCCATGCAAAACCGAGCGGATGAACTGCATGTTCGCCTTCAGTCGCTGAAGCATGATGCCTCCGCATTGGCCCAGGAGGCTGCTGGCTGGATCGAGCTTTATCGAGATACTCTGAGCTTCAAGGGGGAGTCCGCCGCACGCCATGAACTGACAGATCTGTTACGCGAAAAAGAAAAGAGTATTTCACCGAATTCGCATACGTCGCAATAAATTTCCACCTCTGTTAAAACCAAAAAATAAAATGAAATTAGCTACCATTACAGTTATCTCTATCCTTGGAATGATGAGTGCCCATTCCGCGCCTGTAGAATCTAAGAAAGTGCCAACCATCGGCAACGTTGATAAGCGAATCGGCGAACTGCGCACTTCCATCGAAAAAACCAAGACATCGCTAGCCAAGGCAAGCCAAACCTCTCAGGAACAGTTGGCGTCGTTTGACACGGCCATCGCCGCAGCCAATGGCATACTGGCTGAGTTGGCGGAAGACGGAGCCCTTGCAAAGGAGGTGGACAAAGCTACCGCTGCCTGTGAGGAGAAATTAAAAAAGCTGGAGGAAGCAGCACGGTCAAATCCTAAATTGGAGGCCACTCTGAAGAGGGGTAGCCTGACGATGCGGGCTGAACTCGATACGCTCTACTCAAAGAAAACCGAAATGGTGAAAACTCAATTTGATGTGATGAAAAAGCTCAAGGAGTTCGAGCAGAGCAAAGAAGCTTTTGCCTTGCTTTCTTCGATTGGTGAACTTCAGGAGGCCAACGCCCAACTTGCGGACGTCATCAAAGGTATCACGGCGCTCGGCTCATCTCTGGATGATTTCGTTTTAGAAAAAGGCAAGCCCAACGATGAAGCCAAGCCTTCCAAGAATTAAACAGTTCGCTTCGTAGCAGAAATAATCGATCAGTCACTAAGGTTCATCATGAAGAAACCACATGTATTTTTGTTGATCCTTGGGGTGGCGGCATGCATCCCCTGCGGGATCGTTAGTGCTCAAGAGCCATCTTCCAAGAAATCAGATCAGGTGGATCCCTTGGCAGATGTGCTCTTGCTTTCCAGGAATTTGGGCATTTTGTCCAACCTAGCAGCCAAGCTCACCGAGTCGAATCCCGAGCGGGCGGCCGAGTTGCTGCCGAAATGGAAAGCCCAGCTTAATGCGGCGACTACGGTGGTGGCGGTCCTCGACGGCATAGTCGGAAAAGTCACAGCCAATGTGGACGAGCAGAAAAAGCAGATCGCGAAGCTTCCCGCCGAGAAGCGAGAGGTGCAGCGGAAACTTCTGTCCAGACTGGAAGGGGAACTCGACACCGCGATCAACCGGCATGCCGTGCTGTCAGACGCCGTGGTCGGACTAAAAAAACAACTGGCGGCCACCGAGGCAGATGCGGTGGTGGGGGCATTGCTCAAGGGCAAGGAAGCACGATCGCTCATGGACGATAAGCTCAAGGAGCTTGAAGACGCGATGCAACGCCTCGAGGGCGGAGCCACAAGGACCACCGATGAGAAATAGTTGGATGGCCCGCTTGACCGGACTTCCCCGGCCTTCTGCCCGTGGGTGGCTATTGTCTGGGGTGGTCCTGTTTTTTCTGTTTCAACATTACAGCCCTGAACGATTCGCGGCCCTAACGCTGTTGGGACTTGTTCCATGGGGCGACCGGGTGCTGTGTATCGCGTCATGGTTCGCTGCTTCATTGGTACTTCTGAGTCTGGTCATGGTGATGCTCGCCAAGCTCATTTTCTTGATCACGCAAAACGGCTTTGGAAGACGCCAAGTCCTGCTCACCGCTTCGTCCCCGGAGAGCCTCAGCGGCTGGGAATTGGGAGGGGCTAGGCTGGTTCCCTTCGTCTCGGCCAGCCTGGGGTGGGCAGGGGCTGATTTCATCCATGCCAATCTTAATTTCAAAGGGAGGGAGTTGTTATCCGCCACTCAACGAGGATGGCTGAAAAGCCCTCAGCGGCTCATTGTTTTCGAAGACTTGCTGGGACTTGCCACGGTATCGTGTATCGCGACCAAAGAGGGTCCATCCGAGGTGTTGGTTTACCCCGCAAGCCGGCGGCCCGAGCCGATGGTGGACGCTACCAAGCTGCTTTCTGCTTCCGACCAAAGCCATGCCGACGGGAAAAGCGAAGGCGATCGCACGGAATCGCGGGAATACATCCAGGGCGAACCGATGCGTCACATGCTGTGGCGAATCGCGGCGAGAACCGGCAATCAAAAGCGCTATATCCGCGTCCCGGAGACGGCGGGTGAGCTGTTCTTTCGGGTGGTCTTTGTGCCTGGCGGGCAGGATGAGCAGGCCGCTCAATTCGCGGATTTTCTGCTGCGGGAAAATCCTTGGGGCTGTCACTGGCTGTTTTCCATTGCCGGAGGCCAGGAT
>CANMQB010000243.1 GCA_947499885.1 Spartobacteria bacterium | reverse complement strand
TTTTGGCGGTGGTGTCATCCGAGATCGAGCTTTCCAACGTTTTATTGAGCGCGCCATAGGTTCCGCTGTTCATCTGGACCACGTCCCCGGCATTCAATCTGGGCAGATTATTAAAATCGGTCGCATTGCTCACCGTGTAAACCTTCGCCTGCAAGCTCGATATCACAACGAATAAAACGACAAACCAAGCCAGGCAGATCTTGGAAATACGATGCAAAAGTTTGGGGGGGCCTTGGCTCATCTTTTAATAAATATCACTGTATTCTGCTTTGCAAAGTGTATTTCCCATTTCATTCGCAAAAATTGGATGTCGCTGTCCGTCGCTCTTGGTGAACTCAAAAGCTAATGGTAAAGGACGGAGGGTATTGGAGTAGCCCAGTGGATGTTCCTTCGGGAAAGTCGAATCATGAAAAATCCGAGTTTTTAACTATTAGAAAATCTGCCCGCTCCCGCTTTTGAGAGGTGAGGCTTACAGCTCTCAGATTTTCGACTTAAAAACCAACCGGAATTACCTTGCCTCCTCGCTGTGAATTCGTAAATTTCATAGTACGCAATCATCCTTGCTGCTAAAAACGGCAGGTGAAATGCTTGGAAAGCATTCATAAGTCATTGGATTTATGAATAATAAATTGCCTCGTGGTGTAACGGTAGCACTGCAGATTCTGGATCTGTTTGTCATGGTTCGAATCCATGCGAGGCAGCCAATTCCGAGTTGGTTTGTTGCCAATTTCTGAAAAAGGCAGCTAGAGAGGTTTTTTTTACAATGCGGTCGGGGGGGGTGGAGTAGATCTTCCTGCAATTTGGAGGCTCAGCGCACGGTAAGTTGGCGGAAGACGACATCGGCTGTGCCTTCAGTTGCCTGCGGGTAGCATCCGGCTTTAAAATAGTTGAGAAATTTCCAGAATCCAAGGTCGCGGCGCACCTTTTCTTCGCCGTCGATTGAGATGGCGAGTTGGCCATTTTCTACACGGACATCGATTTTCACAAAGGCCGCGCCAAGCCCTTTGCGGAGGAGAATCTTTTCTTCAGGGGAATTCTTTTCGTTCAGACTCGAGGTCTTGAGCATCGCAAAGAGATCGCCGTCTTGCAGGGCGATGCGCAAGAGTGGAGGGGCATCTTTCTTGTCTTCCGTGATTCCGTGGATTTGCACGACCGTCACCTTGTTGGGCTTGAGGTTGGAAGTGGCTCGCACCTCTGCGGAGAGGGCGCGGGATTCGTCTGTCCTCCAATTCGGCAGATGGCGTAGCTCGGATCTCACGTATTTGGCAGTGGGAGTCGTGCCTTTTTCCGAGGCATCGAGATGAAAACACATTTCCTTTTCCGCATTGAGGAAGAAATAATCTGAGCTGTAGCCTTCGAGGTCCTTGATCTCTTTGGGGCCAGGTAGGGTGATCTTCCAGTCGCGCAAATCAAAAAGAGATGAAGGTGTTTGTGCCCATCCTGCTGAAACGTCGAGGAAATGAGACGCGGTCAGCACCAAATAAAAAACCGATGAGTGGCTACGTAGCATGGTGCAGGTTCATGCTCCATTTGCTGCTCAGGGTCAAGAATGCTGGATTTTTTCGTTACCCTCTCCAATAGAAATGGTCGTGAAATGGTTGTCTCTGGGCGTGGCGGTGGAGCGCACATTGCTGGTTTAGCGAATGAGTCTTCTTGCCGTCGCGATGGTGTCGATCTCTTCGGGGGATTTGTCCCGTCGAATGCGGGCGATACGTGGAAAGCGGAGGGCAAGGCCGGAATTGTGGCGCGGGCTTTCGCGGATCGAGTCGAAAGCGATTTCAAGGACGATACGAGGTTCAACCTCGATCCGGTTCCCTGTTTGGGAGATGGCGCTGGCAAGGAACTCGTCGGTGAGTGTCTCAATATCCAGATCAGTAAGGCCTGTGTAGGCTTTGCCGATGACAGCGAGCGAGCCGGTTTTATCGTCTCTGACGGCAAACGTATAGTCGCTGAGGACGCCGTGGCGTTTCCCGTGGCCATATTCCGCATGAGTCACCACGACATCGAGTGTGGCAAAGCGTTTTTTGAGTTTGATCCAAGCGAGTCCTCGACGACCCGGTTGGTATGGACTGGCTGGGTCTTTGATCATCAGGCCTTCGTGACCGTTCTCTCGGATTTCATGAAAACGGGTGTCGATCTCCTCAGGACTAGTGGCCTGCAGAACTTCCGCATGTCGCATTGGGGAGGGGAGGGCCAACTGATGAAGTGCCTCACGGCGATCGGCGAGGGGCGCCTTCAACTGGCTCTGGCCATCGAGTTGCAGGAGGTCAAAGACCACGCATACGACCGGTATGTCGCCTCCGAGAAAAAGATCGGGTTCTTGGCGGCCGAGACGTTTTTGAAGATCGTGAAATGGCAGTGGTCGGCCATTGCGCCAGGCGACAATTTCCGCATCAAGGATGATCTGTCGGTCCATGGAGGAAGCGGCCAAGGCTATTTCTGGGAATGTTGAAGTGATGCATTTCAGGTCGCGGGTATAAATCTCGGCGCGCTTTGTGTCGGCGTGGATTTGAGCTCTAATGCCATCGAATTTTGGTTCGACCCAAAGAGTGTTTGACCCTGCAAAGCGCTCGCAAACGGCTTCGGCATTGGGTTCGGGTGAGGCCAGCATGCACTTGACCGGCTGAAAAAGGCGCATCGTCCGCTCGTGTAGGCGGCATTGACGGGCTAACACCGCAACTTGGCCAAGGTCCCCGCTGAACATATTCGCTTCGCGCACATCTGAGGGATCGGCATCGAAGGCCTCTGCAATGGCTTCCTCTAGTAAACCGCTTTTTAGGCCGATGCGAAGGTCGCCCGAAAGAATCTTCACCAAAAATTTTGAACTTATTGCAGGAGTGCACAGGAAAAAGCGGGAGAGGAGATCAATTTTAGCAACGCCCGAGCGGGATGAGCGGAGATTCTCAAACAGGCCAGCTACCTCATACATCGTCAGGTTTTCTGCCCCTGGGGTGCTAGCCATCACGCTCTCCGCAGTGAGGCCGCTATCGTTGAGACCTCGTGCGAGTTCACGGAATTCCGCAGCAGGCATCCCGGAGGCCTTGATGAGAGCGGCATGGACGATCGCTCGCCCCGTTTGGTGTGGAATGGCGCTCGACGCAGGAAAGGCTTTTCCCGAGAGCCACAAGGCGGCATGGCACAAGTCCTCATCATCGGCCTCTCGAAAGTATCTGGAGAGTTCCGCAATTTTGGCATGCTTCCCGGTGAGGCCTGCGATCCGCTCTGCAACCGTGCAGAATCCCAGGAATCCCGATTTGGCCGATACGGCATGGCTCGCTTTTTTGCTTTTTTGGGGGGCGGGAATTGAGAGGGAAAGGTCTAGTTGGTTAGGTCCGGTGAGTGCCCAGGCCTCTATGCCTCGGGAACGCAGGTCAGCAGCAAATTCCGATGCGTAGCCGTGCAATGTCAGAACCCGTTTCGGGCTGACATGATCCACATGCCGCAGGAGATCATCGTAGCCGGCATGATCCGAGAGCGGGAAAGCTGCGTCGCAGCGCATTCTGTGAACGGCTCCGGAATCCATCGCCCATCCGGTGATCGCTGCGACCCGGCGATTTTTTACGGAGGCCATTGCTCGGCTTCCAGCACTTGTCGGGGGGCAGATGAGCACGTGACCCTCTGCCGTTTTGGTGTCCCA
>CANMQB010000242.1 GCA_947499885.1 Spartobacteria bacterium | reverse complement strand
GTTTTTGCAAATGTTGCCTTGGATCAGAATTCTCTCGCACGCATCCGCTAAATCTTTGACCTGATGCAACATGATTCCATCTTCAAACTCGGAATCGGTGCACTGATTGCCCACAACTTGGCAGTCCCTACAGCACCAGAGAATGATATTTTTATCGTGAGCTCCTCGGCAGGTTGTGTTTCGGATCACGCTCTGCTCGGTGTTCACTAGCATGATCCCCATCAACGTGACATCGCAAACCGTGACATCCTCGATCGTTATATTCCTCAGCACGCCGTCTCCATACGCGAGAATTCCCGAGGCGGCACGCCAGTCTTCCCCGTGTTCCGTTTCCAGAAATCCCGGTGCGGTATTGAGGTGCTGGGATTTGTTGCCATCGATCGTTCCACTGCCGGAAATCCGGACTCCCGAGTGGCGAATCCAAATGGCGGAATGTTGGCGTCCCGCCACTGCATTCGCTTCGCAGAGATAGCTCCGCGCGCTCGCGCGATCAAGGTGGAGGGTATGGCCTGAAATGGAAAGAATGCGCGCATTTCCTGCGCTCTGACGCCTGGTTTTTCGCCCTCCGCCTTGTATCGGGAGCCTGTCGTCGTGCAAAGTCACCCATTGTCGAGGTTCGAAGCCCGAGGCATCTTTCACAGTGACTTGCGTGTCGCCGATCTTTACATCGCTCGTGATGGGCGTGCAGGGCGAATCGGACAAGCGAATCGTGCCATTTACCACTAGGTGCTGGTTCTCGGAAGGCTCAAGGATATTGCTGATCAAAAACTTGCCATAAGGAATCGTCACACGCCTGGCGCCTGAATCCAGGGCGCGCTGGATGGCCGCCGTGTCGTCCGCGACGCCGTCACCGACAGCCCCGAATTCTTTTACCGAAACATCAAAATATGGGTTCATCATTTCTTATTTTTTATCGTTGAGGAGATTATCGAGCACTGGAGCCAATGCCTCCAGCCAGCGCGTGTAGCCAGGGGCGGCGACATGGAGCTTGTCGGGCATGACTTCTGCAGAAATCGTGCCATCGGGCTCCACCAATTTGTCGCTCACATCGAGAAAGAAGACGTCTTTCCCGTTGGCAAGGGTCGCTAATTTGACATTCACTTGCCGAATTCTTTCATTGATCTGTTCGGAGAGGGAAGGGCCACGAGGCAGGATGGCTTCCAGGAGAATCTTGCTTTCGGGCGTTTTTTTATGAATCGCCGTGAGAATGGCGCTGACGCCGCCCACGACTTCCTCGTCGCTGAACCCCGCTGTAATATTATTCGTACCAATGAGAAGAACGATCACTTTGGGATGAATCTGATCCAAGGGGCCATTCTGAATCCGCCACAGCACATTTTGGATCCAATCGCCGCCTATGCCCAGATTCACGGAATGATACTTGCCAAATTTTTCTGCGAGCAATGGCATCGGCCAGCGCGCGGTGATCGAGTCGCCGAGGAGCACGAGTTCCGGTTTGAGAGTGCTCAGTTGCTCGCACTGCAATTTGTGCTTTTCCGCATAAGAAGGATCTATTTTCCCGTTCGCAGCAACTTGCGGGGTTAAAACATCAATCGCTGGAGAAAGGATGTTGCGAGCAGGTGCCGGTTTCGTGCCCGATGGGAATTCTTGGATTTCATAAAACAGGACGCCTCCCGAGGATTTTGACTTTTCAGGCGCTCCGATGGCAACTCTTACGGCATCGCCTTTCTTCAGGTGGCCCAGATTTTGTTGAAACACATGAGCAAAACTACTCTTTTTGAAAAGTGATTCGAATTTCAACTCGTTGTTCACATAAATTTGTAGGATAACTCCATCAGTAAATGACTTATTGAGTATATTTCCGTTATTGATCCAAATGTCGCCCGTCGGGTTTTCTGGGATCGTGAACGAAGCAATGTAAAAATGGGGCGCCCCGGTTTTGTTTCCTTTTACAACGATATTTGCCTTCTTGTAATCCTTTGAAATGGTATGGAAGGGGGCCGCTTCTTGGAGGGCTTCGGAAACGCCAAGCGCCCGATATCCCGGCAGTGTTTCATCATAGGCCAGAGGAGAATAAGCGCTGCCATCCCCGATTTTGCCACTCTCATTCCAGGAAAAACTCCAGCCCGGAGGCAGTGTTTTGGCGACGGCGGCGTCACCGTAAATGGCGAGGGTTTTGCCCTCCTCATCGGCCTGGGCGATGGCTCCTGTGAGGAGGAGCAGCGCAACTGCAAGGCGGAAAACGGTTGCGGAGACAAGTGGTAGTGTAGCGGAGCAGGTATCCCTGCTATTTCGGGTTGGGGTTATCATTTTTTGCTTAATTATCTGGTCTTGTTGTTTTTAATCTGGAAATTCACTTCTAAAGCAACTCCGCTGCGGGTTCCTGTGCGCGGCTGTTTAAGATCCCTGGTTGTTCCTGCCAAAGCTGCCAGATGGCCTCGGCGATCACTGTCTGGCCGGACTCGTTCGGATGCATCCCGTCGGGAAGATAAAGATCCCGCAGCACTTTCCCTCCGTCCCCGCCGGCTTTGTCCCAGAACGTCTTGTGGACGTCCACATAGAAGCAGGAATAATCCGTCGCGAGCTGCCTCTGGCATGCCAGATACTCGTCCAGACGAATCGTGCATTTGCTGGGCTGTTCGGTGGGCAGCACCGGCGGGCTGGAATAGAGAATCGCTTGGATATTCCTTCTGGCGAGTTCCGACAGAAAAAAGGCGAGGTTTTCGGAGTATCTTTCCAAGGTGACTCTCGGCTCGGACTTGCCGAGGTAAACATCCACCGCGGAGTCGTTGGTGCCGAAAGCCATGATGACGACATCCGGGGAGTGGTTCAAAACGTCTTGCTGAAAGCGCGCGCGTCCCATCTCCGTCGTGTTCCCCCGGACCCCGGAGTTGATGAATACAAACGGGATGCCTTCGGATTTTAGTTTTTCCGACAACTGGAGAGAGGCGACATTCAGATTGTCACGATATGCGGAAATCGAGTCTCCGAAGATAACGATCCGCACGGGCAGTTGGGCAGGGTTTTTCATTCTTTTAATTTTGGTTGCCAGACTCCTAATACTTTCCCTTCAGGGTCACTGGCGGGAAGTCATCGGTGCGGAACGGGCAGGCGGGAAGCCCTGAGCCGTTCGTGAGGTTGCAAGTCGGGTTATCCGCCCATGCGTAGCGCACGGCCACCGGCGCCGGCACCTTGTCCGACCAGACGATCGCGTTGTTGCCATCGATCTTTGCATCTGCCCAAACCCACTGCCTGTCCTCGCCGCAGATTGCGAAGCCCTCGAGTTGGCTGTTCGGGCTGTTGCGGACGAGCGGCGCGGTCTCATTTTTAAGAGATTTAACAATCTCGGTTTCCGGCAGAGGCTTGGCCTTCAGGCCTCCCTCTGTTTGCAGGAAGCTGAGGATTGCCTTGCCGCTTTCAACCTTCATCGAATCATAGACCGGTCCGGAAAATGGGAGTGATTTTCCGTAGTCCTTGGTGAGGGCAATGAGGGCGAGTCGCTCGCCCACGTCCTTCTTATTGCGGGGATGGATGTCCCCGGTTTCTCCGATGTCAATGGTAACGGCCTGGCCGGTATTCGGCAGCTTGAGTGCTAGGGACTGCGCCTCGCGCAACTCGGCCCACCCGCTCTCGCCGGGCATGGATGCCTTTGGCTTGTAGTTTGACAATTGGCAGAAATAGAACGGG
>CANMQB010000241.1 GCA_947499885.1 Spartobacteria bacterium | reverse complement strand
GGTCCAACGGTTTCAAGGATTCGTGCGATCCTTCTGAAATGTCTGATGGCTTGAGGTGCCGACTTCACTGGGCACCTCCATTCCAAACTCCGCACTCGGCGAAGAACTCGCAGGCCGCACACTGGAGCCCGGGCGAGGGAACAAAGTCCTCACGCTGGATTCCGTCCGTGTAGGATTCAACGAGTCGCAGAAAGCGAACCTCTTGGTCTGCCGTGATAGGCCCTCGCTCGCTCACTACGAGTTTCGGCGTTTTGGTTTTCACCAAGTGGTGCAACTCAAATCCCGAGGCTTCCTTTCCTGTGGCTTCCCTGTGGAGGAGGCCGTAGGCGGTGAGTTGGGTTTCGTTGCGGTGCATTGCCTGCTCGTGCTGGGGAGTAGAGGCCGTGGTTTTGAAATCCACGATTCGACCACCCGGCCTCACCAAATCGATCACACCAACAAGCCGTGGAAGACCGGTGAGATCGGCTTCCACTCTGGCTTCAACGGCTTCAGGTTTCTCGTTGGGAGCAATCGGCGTTTCGCGCAGATACATTTCAACGAGTCCCCATGCCTTTTCCTGCTGCTCGTGTTCTTCGATAGGAGATTCCCACTCGACGGGCTCTGTGGCTTGAGCTGATGCCCAATCCAGAACGAACGAGGTTTTGAGAGTCTCTCCATCAAGAGCTTGGCCGCGCCAACGGGCATTGCTCCATCTCTGAAGCGCCCCGTGGACTGCACGGCCCAGGAATTGAGCGGCTGAGGTTGGCTTGGCCCGCTCCAGCACATACCGGAAGTAGAACTTCAGGCGGCAGGAGTGGAAGCAGTTCAATCGGCTTGCCGAGATCGTTTCGAGCAAACGCTCCAACCGACTCTTCTCGGTGTCCACACAAGCGGCAATCATCGCGAACCTCCGTTGCTGTATTGGCGCTGGCGGGGAGGACCACCGTTGCGGCGGGGCGCGTGGCTCCGTCCGCCGTGCTCCTCAAGGATACGATCAATGAGACCGCTCGCTTGGAGTTTGTTCAGGTCCTTCACGGTGGACCCGAACATTTCTCGACTGAGGTGCTCGATGTCCTGCTTGTCGAGGGTGTGCTGCTCGACAAGTTTCAGGATGAGTTCCCGCTGCTTGTCGCTGCAATGCCAGCCATCGCCGTTGGTGTGGCCGTTTGATCCGTTCGTGGCCGCAGGAAGTGGCCGTGCGGTATTCGCAGGGGTTTGCTCAGTGATTCCATATCCTTGCTCCGGCACGAATCCCGTGCGTTGGATTTCCTCGTCCACGCTTTGCTGGAGCGTGTCGTAGAGGCGGGAGCTTTCGCCCGCTACATCGTCGATGTTGCTGATCTCGGTCTCGACGCAAACCGAGAACTGGTGGCTCGAATATCCGGGTAGCCCCAGACGCTTCGAGTAGTTGGCAATGAGTTTGAGTGCCATGGTGGTTTTTCCTTTCGGGTTGTGCCTTAGCGCCCACGAAAAAAAACGGAGCTTTGTGGGCTCCGGTTTTTTCAGGAATCGAGGTGCGATTTCGGCTGTTTGTGTTTCAGGCTGCAGACTGCACAGCCAGTATTGGTGCGGTTTGAGGGGAGAATGGAACAGTCGTTGCGATTTTCAGTGCTTCTTCCACGATCCGGTCATTTAGAACGGTCATGGGAACTCCGAGTTCACGGGCCCTGAAATAGAGACGGCTAACCAAATCCCTCCGCAGAACCGGTGAGTAATAGCCCTTACGGACATTTTTCATGCGATTGCGTGGTTGGATTTTCAAAATCGACCACTTCCACACTGGAATTGGCCGTAAAAACGAGTGCCTGAATAATAGGCAATCCGCTTTCCATTGTATTATGGAGGATTAGGCTGGAGTTTTATGCCCCCCCTTCTCCAAGGCGTGGTCTTTTTACTTTGACGGAATAGAGTTGATCGCCTTCCTAAGCGGATCCATTTCGAGTTTTGTGTAGCGTTGGTGGGCGTCTTCGGTTGTGTGTCCCGATAGCTTCTGTCGAATCTCTGGAGCCACGCCTGCGTTGGCCATAGCCGAGACAAAGCTGCTTCGGAGCGAGTGGAAAGATTTTCCAGTAAAGTGGCGACTCTTGGCCTTATCGGTTTTATCGACCTCGCGAACATCCATATCAACCCCTGCCGCCTTTACGATATCGAGAAACTGCCTGCTCAAGCCGGAACGCCCCGGCACGCTCTGGACTGCCAGTTTAGGAGTGATGCGCCCAGCGGCATCGCCAGCCATTTTCTCAAGTTGCCGCAGCAGCACCTTGTGAAGCGGCATCTCTACGAGCTTCTTTGTTTTTTGCTGGCGGTAGCGGAGTAGGTTGGCCTCGAAATTTACTGCCGACCAATCCATCTTAACCGCATCCGAGAGGCGGCATCCTGCGTAAGCGCCAAACATGATCGCGATACGCCACTGGTCATCCTTTGCTGCTTTAATGAGCAAGCCGACTTCCGCTGGCGTGAATGCTTCGCGGCTCTGAGTCTCGCTTGCTGGAAAATCTACTGCTTCGACCGGATTGGATCGAATGACCCCCTGGCGCTTTGCCGTATTGAATGCCGTTCGTAGAATCTTGAGGTCATCGGCAACAGTCCCTGCGGAAACCTCCCTGAGCCTGTGGTTGCGGTATTTTTCTACATCCTTTGCCCCGAGAGCCGCAACAGAAGTTGTGCCTCTAGCCCCTAAAAACTTTATGAACATTTCAATCGTCGTCCGGTAGCGATTGGCAGTGTGAACTGACTTCGAGAGCCGCCGCCCCTCGAGCCAGTTCGTTAAAAAGTCTTTTGCCGTTGCCCCCTCAATCTGCGCCTCGACCTGAGCCGCTAACATAACCCTGTTTACAAACTCCCTTGCGGCCTCCTCTCCGAGTTGCCCCTTACGAGCCACCTGCAGCAACTTCATGCCAGCCTCCAATAACTCCCCGCTATCCGCTGCCGGAATAGTCACCGCTGAATCTAGACGGCCTGCCTTGGCCATTGCCTCAAATTTCAGGCAACTCTCCATCGCCAACGCTTTGTCACTGGTTCCCGTCGAACGCTGACACCACTTGCCTGTTGCCGGATCGTAAAAGCTGCAATTCCAATTCTGCGATTTCTTAAGATTTCTTTGAAGGCTCGCCATGACAAAAGCAGACTCCTAAAAATACTCCTAAAGTCAATGATGTTTTAAGAAGTTCGCCAATGCTGATTATCAGATATTTACAACTTATCTTCTCTGCGGAATGGCCTCGTCGGTTCGATTCCGACCCTCGCCTCCCCTCTAAATCAAAAAAATAGGAGGGGAGGGGCATCAACTTCGTTCTTTCGACGGGGGGTTGGTATGAGCCTTGATGCCGAAAATCACGCTCACAAGCGCAGGGAGCAGGCGCTTTACTTTTCGCGTTTGACGGGTTCGAGAAAATCTTACCCCTGAGCAGCGCAGGATGTTGGGTTTGACGGCGGTGCCGGACATTGAGGATATGACAGAGGCACTGGATGGGACATTGGATAAGCCTTCGCCCGAGTTGCTGGCGGAGCTGCTGGGCGCGAGCATGGATTTGGTGACAGGGGCCGTTTGGGATGAGTGGAATCCTACGCTGGAGTGCTTGGCTGGTGCTCTTGGGGTGAGCGTGGAGAAGGGCTGCAAGCTTTTCGATTGGCACAATAGGGCTGCCGCACGAAGTGCAGAGAGAATCAAGACGCGGGCGATTATTCGGATCGCGGGTTTTTTCTCGATTGAG
>CANMQB010000240.1 GCA_947499885.1 Spartobacteria bacterium | reverse complement strand
TTTTCGGATTGGGGTTGGCTTCCGGCGGCTCTTTCTCCACCGGCGGGCTTTGCGCAGGCGCGCTATCCACCGGGGCGCTTGGGGCGGAGGCTGGTGGAGGGGTTGGCTGTGATGGTTCCTTTATCGGCGTTGGCAGAGCTTTGATAGGTCGCTCCAGACGTTGAGCCGGGGGTTCTCCATTGTAGAGTCCCGAGAGCGTTTCGATCACATCGGTGAGGCTTGTCTCATCAAGGAGGTGGAGCGCTTTGATTACGGCGACATCAAGCTGGAGTTTCTTGTCGGCCACCCATTTCATGGAGGATTCTGCCGCGCTGAAGTGCTCCACCAAATCCAGTAATTTGCCTTGGGAGATGAGGCACTCACCCCCTGTGGCTTGGCCGACCAGAAGGTCGCGCAAGTGCGACACAACTTCCCCTGTGAGGCGGGAGAGGTCCTTCCCAAGCTCTGATTGCTCGGCAACCGTATCGAGGGCGGAGCCGGCGTTCCCGGCAAAAAGACTATTCACGAGCTGCACCACCACCTCGTGAGGAGTGAAACCAAAAACATCCATCACGTCGCCCGAGCGGATGTGTTCCCCACAGAATGCCACCATTTGGTCGAGCATGCTCTCGGCATCGCGCAATCCGCCTTCTGCACCACGCGCGATGGCATCGGCGGCATCCTCGTCCAAACGGATTTTTTCACACTCTGCGATAAAGAGGAGGTGCTTTTTGATGAGTGGCGCGGGAATGCGACGCAGGTCGAAACGCTGGCAGCGACTGGTGATAGTGGCGGGAACTTTTTGCGCCTCAGTTGTGGCAAAGATGAACTTCACATGGAGAGGTGGTTCCTCGAGCGTTTTGAGAAGGGCATTGAAAGCGCCTGTGCTCAGCATGTGGACCTCATCAATGAGGTAGATTTTAAATTTTCCGCGCGTCGGTGCGTAGGCTGCGCTGTCTCGCAGGTCGCGGATATTTTCCACGCCATTATTGCTGGCGCCATCGATCTCAATGACGTCTAGGCTACGTCCATCGGCGATTTCCAGGCAGGCCGGACACTTTCCACAGGGCTCTGAAGTCGGGCCATTCTCACAGTTCAACGCCTTGGCAAGAATGCGTGCGGTGGATGTCTTGCCGATGCCTCGTGGACCCACGAAGAGGTAAGCTTGAGCGAGTCGGCTCGAGTTCACCGCGTTCTGCAATGTGCGTGTGATGTGCTCTTGGCCCACCACTTCGGCGAATGTCTGAGGTCGATACTTGCGGGCAAAAACTCTGTAGCTCACGGACACATCCTAAAGCTCCCTCGATGGCTCATCCAGCAAGATTTAAGTGAAGAACCTGAGATGATATCGCTTTCCGCATTGAAGCTGCTGCACTCTGGTGTCAGTGTTCAAAAAATCCTATGAGCCCCCTCCGCTGCGAGAACATCAGTTGCCGCCGAGCCGCCTCAAATGAGACGAGGAGTAGGTTTATCGAGGATTTCTCAGCCGTTTTTGAAAGTGGCGATATCACGGGATTCTGCGGCTCGGATACTGAGGAAATGGATCTCCTCTTGAACATTCTGGGAATGATCGAACGGCCTGATAGTGGCCGACTCGAGGTGCTGGATCGGGAAGTATTGACAATGCCAGCGGCGGAATCGATGCGGCATAGGGACACATCGTTTGGATACCTTTTCACTCACCCGCATCTGCTGCCCTCCTTCACTGTTGCGGAGAACGTCGCGATGCCATTTTTCAGAATCTGCGGGCGTGATGATGAGGCCGAGGCCCGCGAGTGCACCCTCAAAGCGCTTGAATTCACCGGCGTGGCCGACCTGCATGGGGTTCCGGTTGGAGAACTTCACGAACCTGCGAATTGGAGAGTCGCCCTGGCAAGGGCGATTGTTCACTCTCCAGCCGTGCTCATCGCTGTCTCTCCGCCCTCTCCGCTGCTGCTGCCATTGGTACGGCGCCTTGCGGATGAGTTTGGAACAGCCGTTCTGTGGAATGGTGAAAAAACGGATCTAGAGCCATTTGCAAACCAGCTTGTTGAAATGACCCCTCGATGAACACGCTGGAGCTTCTTCCCTCATCCAGCGCGAAGTCCTCGAACCTCGCCTTTGCGTTACGCTGCCTGCCAGCCGATCGCCGCAAGGACGCCATGCTTTTTTACCGCTTTTGCCGAACCATTGATGATATTGCGGATCGATCGGGTCTCACCGACGGCGAAAGACGAGAGCAACTCAGCGCTTGGCTGGAGGCCGTGCAGAGCGGACTCCCCCCAGTTTTAGAAGACGTCGTCACGCGCCACGCGATTGACCGCACGCTTCTGGTCGAGATTATCAAAGGTTGTGCCTCCGACATCGCCACGCAGCGCTTTCAATCTTTCGCCGACTTGGAGCAATACTGCTGGAGGGTGGCGGCAGCAGTCGGTCTGGTTTCGATCAAAATCTTCGGCTGTCGTGATCCTGAGAGCGAGACGTATGCCATCCATCTTGGCCACGCGCTTCAACTCACAAACATCCTCAGAGACATCCGAGAGGATGCCCTACAAGGCAGGATTTATCTTCCCCTCGACGATCTCGCCCGCTTCGGCATTGAAGAGAGCGAAATTTTCAACCTTCAGCCAAGCCAGGCATTCACCGCGCTCTTGAGGCACCAAGCCGGCCGGGCTCGAGCACGCTTTGCTGCAGCCATTCCTCCGAGAGTTGACTTCAAGCCTCTCTTACCTGCCCGCATTATGAGTGCCGTGTACCAGCGAATCCTCGACAGGATGGAGCTGGAAAATTTTCCTGTCCTGCACAAACGAATCAAATTAAGCACCTGTGAAAAAGTTGCATGCCTCATCGGTACTTGGTTGCGGGGATGAAGGAGGGAATCCCTCGTGTCGGATCGTCTTTTTGAGATCGAGTCAGTGAATCTCAACGGGGCATTTCGGCATGGCTTTGAGAAAAGCACGTCCGTATGGCTTGGAAACGATGCGACTGTCGAGAATGACGATCGTGCCTGTGTCGGTCTTGCTTCGGATGAGTCGGCCGACCCCTTGGCGGAGTTTCAGAATCGCCTCGGGCAGGGAGTAGTTTTCAAAGGCACGTCCGCCTTCGGCTTCGATCGCCTCGAGGCGGGCTTCGGTGAGCGGGTGGTCGGGTGTGGCAAAGGGTAGGCGGGTGATGATTACACTCGAAAGAGCCTCGCCGGGCACATCGACGCCGGTCCAGAAACTGGAAACGCCAAAAAGGATGCTGTGCGAGTTTTCCTTAAACTCGGCCACCATTCGCTGCGTCGGCATTCCTCCCCCTTGGACGAGAAGCTGCCAGCCTTTTTTTTCGAAATGCGGCTCGACCAGTTCCGCAACCACTCGCATCGTCTGGTAGCTCGTAAACAGCACAAACGCGCGGGCCTCGCTTTTTTCCGTGAAGTGAGCGATCCACTTGGCGAGAGCCGGCTCGTAGTCAGGCGCTTTGGGTTCGGGCATTTTCTCGACGAGGTGCAGGCTCATTTGCTTCTCGTAGTCGAAAGGACTGCCAATCTGGAGGGCGGGAACGTCTTCAGCCCCCACGCGATTTCGGAAGTACGATAAATCTGGGGCGCCTGTGGAGAGTGTGGCGCTAGTGAGCACAGTGCAGGCCCCTTCTCGGAAGATCAGCCTGCGGAGGGCCTCTGCGAGATTGACCGGCGCGGTGCGCAGGGTGCAGAACTCCTCCGTGCGCCCATATTGCTCCACCCAGTAAACGTGGTCGGGTTCCTCAAGTGCAAGAAAGTCGGTGATCGCC
>CANMQB010000239.1 GCA_947499885.1 Spartobacteria bacterium | reverse complement strand
CCTTCTGGTAGGCGTCTGTGCCCTTGGCGCCGGGTTCGACTTTGATGAGTCCGGCGAAGATGGTGCGGGATTTGTCGTCGAGGGCGTTGAGGTAGAGGAGGTCGCTGGTGGCGTGAGGGGCGACATGATCCTGCAAGGTGCGTTGGTCGATCTCGCGGGTTCCTTCGACGGGATTGATGGAGAACATTTCACTCCGGGAGCCTTCGCCGACGAGGCGGCTGAGGCTTTCGCCGCGCACGAATCCCCCGCCGAAATTTGCGATGAGGGCAGTGCAGGTCGCGTTGCGGTCCACCGAAGTCGAATTCAGGTGGAAGGCGGTCGTCTCGCGGGACCAGTCTTGGACGGAGACATAGGTGAGCTTGGCTCCGGCGGCGAGGTGGAGGTCGTTGACGCCGCAGGCGAGGGATGCGTGCTTGTCGGCGGACTTGAAGTAGTCGACAACGGTGACGCTGCTGTTCTCGCCGCAGACGATGAGCGTGTGTGGGAAGACGGAAGCGTTGGCGCCTTCGACCCATTGGAAGATTTCGATGGGAAGTTGGACGCTTGTGTTTGCTGGCACAAAGAGGAATGCACCGCCTGCAACACGGGCTTTGTGGAGCGCGGCGTATTTGTGGGAGCCGAGTTCCACGGGCTGGGCCATGAAGTATTTCTTGAAGAGGTCGGCGTGCTTGGTGGCGGCTGTTTCGAGTGTCTCAAAAATGACACCGGCTGGCAGCGATGACTCGCGGTGGAGAAGGGTGTTGTTGCCGAGAACAAGTTTGGCGGCCGTTTCGGCCAGTCCGGTGGAGGCGTTGATGAGACGGCCTTCGCTGGCGACGGGTTTGGCCTCGATGAACGAGGAAAGGTCTAGGGCCTTGAGGTTGGCAAACCGCCATGCCTCATCCTTGCGGGACGGGGTGGGGGAGTTCTCGTATTCCGCAAGGGCATGGGATTGTTCGGCGGTGAACCATGCGGGCCATGCGCTTGTCGCATTGGCTGGATTTTCAAGTGTGTTGCTCATTGTTTGCGTTCCCCGGATCAACCGACGGATCCTTCCATTTCCAGGTCGATGAGGCGCTTCAGCTCGACCGAGTATTCCATGGGGAATTGTTGAACGAGGTCGTTGACGAATCCATTCACCGCGAGGCTCATTGCTGCGGCTTCGGAAATGCCGCGCTGCTGCATGTAGAAAATCTGCTCCGCGCTGATCTTGCTGACTGAGGCTTCGTGCTGGCAGGCGTTTTCCTTTCCGCGCACTGTGATGGCGGGGTAGGTGTCGGTGCGGCTCTCGGTGTTGATGAGCAGGGCGTCGCACTCGGTGTTGTTTTTGCAGCCTTTCAGATGGCGGCCGATCTGAACAAGGCCGCGGTAGGTCGAGCGTCCTGAGCCGAGGCTGATGCTTTTCGATACAATGTTACTCGTGGTTTCATCGGCGGCGTGGACCATTTTCGCGCCGGTGTCTTGATGCTGTCCGTCGCCGGCGAGAGCGATCGAGATCACTTCGCCGCGGGCTTTGCGGCCTTTCATGATCACGCCTGGATATTTCATCGTGAGGCGGGAGCCGATATTGCAATCGATCCACTTGATCTCGGCTTCCTCGTGGGCGAGGCCGCGCTTGGTCACAAGGTTGAAAACATTAGCCGACCAGTTTTGGACCGTGATGTATTGGATTTTTGCGCCTTTGAGGGCGACGAGTTCCACGACGGCGCTATGGAGTGTGGAGGTCTCGAATTTCGGGGCGGTGCAGCCCTCCATATACATGACTTCGCTGCCTTCATCGGCAATGATGAGTGTGCGTTCGAACTGGCCGAAGTTCTCGGCGTTGATGCGGAAGTAGGCCTGCAGCGGGTGCTTCACCTTCACTCCCGGCGGGATGTAGATGAATGATCCGCCGGAGAACACGGCGCTGTTGAGCGCGGAGAATTTGTTATCACCCGTGGGGATGACTTTTCCGAACCACTTCTTGAAAATCTCGGGGTGTTTATGGAGTCCCTCGGTGGAACCCACAAAAATGACCCCCTGTTCTCCGACGGCGGCCTTGATGTTTGAGTAGGCGGCCTCGCTGTCGAATTGGGCCTCGACGCCAGCGAGAAATTTCCGCTCCTGCTCGGGGATGCCGAGTCGTTCGAAGGTGCGCTTCACATCTTCTGGAACATCATCCCACGAACGCTTCGGCTGGGTTCCCTGCGAGAGATAGTAGCGGATGTTTTCAAAAACGATGTTGTCCAGGTCATGGCTCGCCCAGTTCGTCGGCATGGGCATGGAGTTGAATTTGCGAAGGGCTTCCTTGCGGAATTCACGAATCCAGTCGGGGTCTTTTTTGACATCGCAGATGTAGTCTATGGTCTTCTCCGTGAGGCCTGTGCCGGCGTCGAATTCGTAATCGACATCGTAGTGGAAGTCGCCGACCGAGCGGTCGATGTTAAGATCAGGTTTGGTTTCCATGGTTTTGTCCTCCGGAGAAAATCAGGCTTTTTGGAGCATTTCCTTTTCGACCCAGTCGTAGCCCTCGGCTTCGAGTTTGTGGGCGAGTGTTTTGTCTCCGCTCATCACGATGCGGCCATCTACCATCACGTGCACAACGTCCGGCACGATGTAGTCGAGGAGGCGCTGGTAGTGGGTGATGACGAGGAGTCCGCGCTCTGGGCTGCGCATGGCGTTCACTCCCTCGGAGACAATGCGCAGGGCGTCGATGTCGAGTCCGCTGTCCGTTTCATCAAGGACGGCATAGACGGGATTGAGCATCGCCATTTGAAGAACCTCGCAGCGTTTTTTTTCGCCGCCGGAGAAACCTTCGTTGACCGCGCGGGATGTGAATTTGCGGTCGATCTTGAGCATGTCCATTTTCTCGTAGAGGTGATGGTAATACTCCACGGCATCGAGTTCCTCGCCCTCGGGCAGGCGCGCCTGGAGTGCGGCGCGGATGAAATTCGCAATGGTCACGCCGGGGATTTCCATCGGGTATTGGAAGGCGACAAAGAGTCCTGCCCGTGCGCGCTGGTCGGGTTCTTCCATTTCAAAAAGATTGAGTCCGTCGAGAAGCACTTGGCCGTCCGTGACTTCGTAATCGGGATGACCGGCCATCACTTTGGCCAAGGTCGATTTGCCGGAGCCGTTTTTGCCCATGATGGCATGGACTTCGCCCTTTGGGATTTCAAGGTTGAGACCTTTGAGGATTTCGCGGTCGCCGATATTTGCGTGCAGGTTTTCGATTTTGAGGCTCATGGTTTTGTTAGCGGTTTGATTTTTTGCAGGCCGGGCAGGTGCCTCGGAGAGTGATTTCGGAATGGTTAATTATAAAGCCCGAGGGGACTTTGAGAAACTGGGTGAGTGACCCGCCTTTTGTTGTGGGGATATCTGAAACGATGCCGCAGGAATCGCAGACGAAGTGGCCGTGTTCGGAGAGGTTCGGGCAGTAGCGGGTGGCTTCGCGTTCGACATTGACCTGCTTGGCGAGGCCGCACTCCACTAGGGTTTCGAGGCAGTTGTAGACCGTCGCCAGCGAGATGCTGGGAACGCGTTTCTTGGCTCTCAGGAAAACCTCGGTGGCTGTGGGGTGGTCTCGGTCTTCGAGGAGCACATTGTAAACTTCGCGCCGCTGCGGGGTGAGGCGATGGCCACTGTGGCTGATCGTTTCTTCGTAGGCGGGTTGGGTGTTCTTATTCACAGGAAGCAGGAATACATAGCCGGGCCAAGGAGCTAATCAAGAATTATTCTAATTAAGGGGGCGGATCCGACGGATTAGGCGGATCGGACTGATTGGTC
>CANMQB010000238.1 GCA_947499885.1 Spartobacteria bacterium | reverse complement strand
CATGAGGCGATAGCCCAGCTTTTCGAGTTCCGGCGCGAGTCCATCCGACAGCGCAAAGGGTGCCGATGCGATGCGCCATTCCTTTTCATGAAAGAGACCGCCCTCGGGCATGGCGGCGCGGACGGCATGAGCCGATTCGAGCGGACTCATGAAAGAATTTTCAGCGCTTGCCGGATGAGTTCCTCGGAACTCGGCATGACCTCCCCCGTCTTCATAACAGCACGAATCGCCTTGTGGGCTTCCACCTGCTTGTAACCAAGCGAAATCAACGCCAAGACAGCATCATGCAGGCGCACGTCATCTTGGCTCGGCGCATTTTTCGCACTCGAGGCCTCCCACTCTGCCGCCACACCCACCTTATCCTTGAGCTCGAGCACGATTCGCTCTGCCGTTTTTTTTCCGACGCCACTGATCTTCGAGATCGTTCCGGTATCACCTGCCACAACGGCTGATTTGAACATTTCCACGGATAGCCCGCTCAGAACCGACAGCGCGATCTTCGGGCCCACACCAGTCACGTGGTGGAGCAAGAGGCGGAAGAGGTCACGCTCACCGGGCGAGCAAAAGCCATAAAGGACATGTGCATCCTCGCGGACGGCAAGGTGCGTAAGAACCTTCACCGCTGAACCAAGAGGAGGCAATCGCTCAAAACTTGATAACGGAATCATCACTTGGTACCCCACACCATGCACATTGACGACAATCTGGGTTGGGAGAGACTCGGCGAGTGTTCCTTCTAAAAACGCGATCATGATTGCTGACAACACTACCAGAGCCCGCGCCAGACTCAAAAGGGGGATCTTAATTTTTCTTTTGGCCATGGTCACCACCGGCCCACTTCAAGCAGACGAGTGGGCGCTTCTCGTTGAGCCATCCTTCACTGACCACAAAATGCGTCGCCCGATCGAGGGATCTCAACGCACTGTTCTAGCGATCTTCAGAATCGTCGACGGCGACATCCACCCACTCACCCGTGAAGAAAAAAAATCGATTCACATGACCTTTCCGCAAATTCGGGAGGAGGCGCTCCGGACCGCTTCACAAGTATTCAAGCGCATGAACCCCTCTATCGTGAGAAACAAAAAGCAAGTCATCCAATTTGCCACGATCGAATCCGCCGATCCCCTCACAAGCACCTGTGTCCTTGCGCCCGAATTCGCCGAATCATTTCGCAGCACTCTCGGTCCCGACCTCCTCGTAGCTATCCCTACGCAAAATCAGGTGCTGGTTTTTTCGAAGCAAGACGACATCCATTTGCGCATGGCGGAGAAAATCATCGACGCCTACCTTTCCTCGAATTACCCCGTGAGTCGCGAGATTTTTGCTCTGGAAAACGGCAACCTTCGCTCGCTCGGCGTACTCGAATAGCTAGCGCAAAACACGGCGACGCGCATCTGCCCCGCATGCTGCTGGTCAAAAAAATACAATCCGTAAGAGCCACGCAGACAGGTTAACTTGGGCCCTGAAGAACCAACGAGTCGCTGAGCTTGCTCCCTTGAATCCCCCCATCCCCACAGGAAACTCCCCTCCACTTCGCATGCCAACAAGGGAATCAATCCTCCGCAACGCCCAGTGGGAGGGGCTTTTCGGGAAAAACAGCCTGCCGCTCGATAACCAAAAACCTGGCCGCGGGCCGGCCTCATTCGTCGAATTTTTTAAAAAAAACTTCTCCACATTCTGAAATGTGGAGCGATTCTTGCTGGCTCGACATTTTTAGAACATGAACCAAGCCTTGCCATCCCGCGATTCGAACGGACTCTATAATCCAGATCTGGAGCATGACGCCTGTGGCGTTGGACTCGTTGCCCAGATTAGTGGAGAACGCTCAAATGCCATTCTCGAGACAGCCCTACTCTCCATATGCAGTCTGATGCATCGAGGAGCTCTCGACGCCGATGCAAAAACCGGTGACGGGGCAGGTATCACCACCCAGATTCCCTATAAAATTTTCACGCCCGAAGTGGAGAAGCTCGGTCACACTCTCTACAACCCAAGTGACCTGGGTGTGGGCGTCATGTTCCTGCCAGCGCACAACGAGTATGAGACCGCACGTGCACTCGCCATCACCGAGGAGGTTTTGAAAAAGCGCGAGCTGTTCGTATTTGGATGGCGTGAAGTTCCGATCAACGATCACGTGTTGGGAGAAAAGGCCCAATCCACCATGCCCTTCATCGAGCAGGTATTGGTTGGACGACCCGCTGGAATGTCGGATGACGACTACGAACGCCGCCTTTTCCTCTCCCGCAATGAAATCGAGGACCGCGCCGCTGCAGACAAGATTAAGGATTTCTACATTCCCTCTTTCTCGCACCGCACGATTGTTTACAAAGGCCTCCTCGTCTCCGCATCGCTGGAAAAATTCTATCCAGACCTCGCGAACCCCGACTACGAGACGGCAATCGCTCTCTTCCACCAACGCTACAGCACGAACACTTTTCCAACGTGGCCCCTTGCCCATCCGTTCCGCATGCTGGCCCACAATGGCGAAATCAATACGATCCGGGGCAACCGCAACTGGATGCACGCCCGCGAAGCCGAACTGGAAGCCGATTTCTGGGGTGCGGACATCGACCTGCTTAAGCCTATCATTCAGCCAGGCGGCTCCGACTCCGCCAGTCTTGATAACGCGCTGGAGGTTCTGACCATGAGCGGCCGCAGCATCCTGCATGCTGTCACGATGCTCGTACCGCCATCCTACCGTACCGACCCAGACCTTTCTCAGGAGCTAAAGGATTTCTACAATTACCATCGGTGTTTTTCCGAGCCATGGGATGGACCAGCCGCCCTCACCTTCACCGACGGCGTGATCGCCGGAGCATGCCTGGACCGCAATGGTCTTCGTCCTGCCCGCTACAATATCACCGAGGACGGAATGTTCGTCATGGCTTCAGAGGTCGGAGGCTCCCAACTCGACCAGCTCAAAATTGTTGAGAAAGGCCGCTTGGCCCCAGGCGAGATGATTGCCATCGACACGGCCAACGGGAAACTCCTCCGCGATGCAGACATCAAGGCAGGTCTCGCCGCGCGCCAACCCTATGGGGAATGGTTGAAGAACAACCTGAAAAATCTTCCTCAGTTAAGCGAAAAGCAAATTCAGCCACCGGTTGGCGAGTTGGATGTTCTGACTCTCACTCAACGCCAAGTCGCCTTTGGATACTCCTCCGAAGAAGTTGACATGGTCATCAAACCGATGCTGAAGGACGGCGCTGAAGCCGTTGGCTCAATGGGCGATGACACTCCTCTGGCCGTCCTCTCCGCGAAGCCTCGATTGCTTTATACCTATTTCAAACAGCTTTTTGCACAGGTCACAAACCCGCCGATCGATCCAATCCGCGAGAAACTGGTAATGAGCCTCAATACCGTGCTCGGCTGGCGCAAAAACCTTCTCGCTGAAACCCCCGAGCACGCCAACCTCGTGAGCCTTGAGTCTCCCGTGCTTTTGAACGAGGAGCTGGCAGCCATCCAGTCGCTTGGTGCCGAACATAAGGCAACCACCGTCTCCACGCTCTGGAACGCTTCTGAAGGCGAAGATGGTTTGGAACCTGCGATCCGTCGCATCTGCATGGAAGCCGAGGCCGCTATTGATGATGGCACACGCATTCTCATTCTTTCGGACATCGGTGTGGACCACGCAAAAGTTTCCGTTCCAATGCTCCTTGCAGTGGGAGCCGTGCACCATCATCTGATTCGGGTAGGAAAGCGCATGCGTTCTGGCCTTATGTGCCAGACTGGGGAAGCTCGAGACGTACACCAAGTGGCGTGCCTGATCGGTTTC
>CANMQB010000237.1 GCA_947499885.1 Spartobacteria bacterium | reverse complement strand
ACCGAACACTCATGACGCGCGGCCAGCGAGGATGTTTCATTTGGTCACCCGATCCGGAAACTCGCGAATATTTCAAGGCTGCCATAGGATGCGAGCAATCGGCAGCGCGCACCGATGTAGTGAAAGTCATTAAACCGAAGCCGCTCCCATTTGATCCGCTACCCGAGCATGAGCGTGAAAAATTTGTAAATTGTATCCCTGTGTTTACCGACCTTAACATTGCTGCAGGCGGTTGGGGCGAAGAATGCAGCGGTTCCCCAGAGTTTTTGGAATTAGCAGACTTGTGGATTCCTCTTCCCAAAGGAGTCCGTTCCAAACAAATGGCTTTTGTCGCTCGTATCAGTGGAAAATCAATGGAGCCGCTTGTGCCAGATGGGGCATGGTGCGTTTTTGGACCTCCGCACATCGGAGACAAAAGTGGAAAACATTTATTGGTGTGGTATTCGACCACAAGCGGTTCGGGCCAGTATACACTGAAGACCTATAAGAGTGAAAAATCTGTCTACTCGGATGAAAGCCAGAAAGCCTTCGAACATAAAATAATTTTACTAAAATCTATAAACAAAGAGTTTGAACCGATTTTTATAAATCCAGAGCAAGGTGACGAGCTAAGGATTGTTGCTGAATTTTTGCAGGTGCTACCGGAGAAAAAAGCAAAAGAATCCAACAGCTAAAGTTCGGAGTTATAAACATGGACGCGATTGCTATTTGGAACTACTCGAACTACCGCAAGGACCTGGACGAGGGGGCTGGCTACCATTTTAATTCAAACCAATCGCGCTTGCACTCTGCCTTGAATATCGGCGACAGTATTTGGCTTGTCACGCGGGTCGTAGTTAGGGGACGAAATGAATACCGTCTCGCTGCCCGTTTGATTATTAGAGCTAAAACTATTAACTCCCCAAGTTACAAATATGGAACTTACAGAGTGTGGGGAGATGTGACGGTATCAAGCTATTTCCACATCGAAAAAACGAGCGAGCATGATGTATTCGAACTGCTTAAGTTGCTGGAAATGGAATCGGGAACGCTTGTTGGAAAAAACCGGTCAAATATTTTTCAATCCATGCAAACCGTCCGAAACATCTCTCGGAAATCGAGCAATCTTTTGGAATCTTTTTCCAATCAACTGCCTTTGGAAACACGTGCAATTCAAGTTTTGGACGAATCCAAACTTGAGAAAGCATTTATTGCGAATGACGCGGGACAACTTAACCTGCTACTTAATGAGAACCCAGTTGGTTATTCCGTTTCAACAAAATCTGAAATCAAGCAGAGCTTCGAGCGTAATCGTAAGTTGGTCAAATCACTACATGAGCTCTACAACGGCCGATGCCAAGTAACCGGCCATGACAGCCCATTACTCTATGGGGTTCCTACGGCGGAGGCCCACCATGTCGTTTACCGCTCCCGTGGGGGTGCCGATGAGATGGAAAACCTTGTCCTTGTTTCGCCAAACCTTCACACAGCAATTCACGCCGCAAATGCCACTTTTGACTACTCTTCACTGGCATTCGTATTCCCAAACGGACGAGTTGAACCCTTGGTCCTGAATACCCACCTTGAGAAAAGAGTGGCGTAATTAATATGACTTTCAGCGAGTTAAGCAATTACTAAGTTTTCCCATGCCGCACCTTGCCCGACATTTGCAGGACTCATTTGAGCAGAATTGCCCAAAGGGTTGGGTTTGCCGCACGGAGGTGAATGTAGTTTCTGACGAACTGGCTGAAATGCTGGGCTACGCACCACAGGCGGACGCGATGCTGCAAGAGGTGGCGTTCGTACCGGGACGGAGGGTTTGGGTGTCAGAGGGGGTCAGGAATTAATTCTTGACATTTAAGCTCTTTAAGACCGCTTACTGCGGTGGCGTATCTCAAGGTGTCTTGAGATAGAAACGGAGTTGAATTTTTGATTGATTCTCATGCCGATGCAAATATCCTCTAATATATGAAAACCATAACAGTCAATGTATCTGATCCTATTTATCGGGATTTTACTGTTTATGCCAAGCAAATGGGGAATAGTGCCTCGGAGTTGATTCGGCGGGCGATGGAGGATTATCACCAACGCTTCATTGTAAGGAAAACAACGCTGCGCAATCGCAGACCCGTTAGTGTGGGTGGTCCCATGCAGCCGATCGGTAGTGAAGAAGACTTACTGGGAGAAATGCTTGATGACCGTCGCGATTGATACCGATTTTCTTGTGGCCGTGGAAATCCGCGACCACCTCTTTCACAAGCCTGCGGATGCCGTTTTGGGTCGTTTATTGGAGGAAGGGCACAAATTGGCCGTTGCGCCGCAAATGCTGGCGGAATTTGTTCATGTGGTGACGGATTCGAAACGATTGAAGGATCCACTATCGATGGAGGAGGCCTTGGCCAGAGCCGAATACTGGTGGCAAGCGCGGGAGGTTGTGCGCATTTATCCCGAGGGAGACGCGGTTTCCACTTGGATCGAATGGTTACGCGAACATCGACTCGGGCGAAAGCGGCTCCTTGACACGATGCTAGCAGCATCAGCTTGCAGTCAAGGAATTTCAACGATTGTCACCAATAATGAAAAAGACTTTTCAATCTTTGGAAGTTTCAAAATTCTAACCTACAAAGAGCAGGGGAATTTGCCTTAGGGGTCAGCAACTGTCTTAGTTAGCAAGGGAAAAGTTCGGATTTTTTAGGGAACTGGGTGTCAGCATTAATTATTGACATTTAATAGCCTTAAGAACTCTTATCCGCATTAAACAACTCCAGAGCTGTGATCCAAGGCTCGTTCAAATCCATGCCGGTGTCTTGCTCGGGAGCGATGCGTTTGAATCCGGCATACATGAGGCACATGAGCTGGAGGCCGGAGAAGGATTCGTCTGGGTAGGCTGAGAGGGTGTATTTTTTCTCGGGGTTCGCGTAGTCGAGACCGCTTTCGCCAAGGCGGGCGACCTCGAAGGTGATTTCCATGACACGCCGTGGATCGAGTGAGTCGAAGCGCTTGAGGGCATCGAGGAGATGCCACACGGCAGCGGGGTATTTTTCCTAGAGGAGTTTGGGATTCGTGGGGCCGCCGCGTTCACGGATTTCCTTTTGGATGGAGGCGAGGAGTTGCTCTGCCCTCTGGAATACGGGGTTGCTGCGGGCATCTCCCGGACTGGTATCGCGCAGCAGGGATTCGAGAGCTTCGGCAGCAGCATCGAGGTGGCCTTGATTTTTCAGCAGTAGGGCTTTTCCGGATCGTGGCTCGGGGAAGTGAGGGTTGGCCTCAATCGCTGCCTCGAAATGCCGCATGGCACTGGCCTTGTCTCCACTCTTGGCAAATGCAGCTCCAAACTCCGCTTCCACGCCCAGTTGAACATCTTCAAAGACGAGTGGCAGTTGTTCCTGCCCAATGCCGATTGGATCCTCGAAATGGATTAACCTCCCAGCAACCTGGCTGCAGAGCGCAAAACTTTGGAGGGTCAACCTCCGGCTTGACCCAAGACTGAGCGACTTGCCAGCACGCCGCTTTGCTCCTATCACGCCGTGCGCGTGCACGACCGAGACGCCCCCTAGGACGCCGCTTCGCGGCTGAAAATGGGTCAGGCGGGACGATGGACCCTCCCAGATTCACGAATCGCGCTACCGCGCGGGGGTGCGAAGAGGAGGCCGTGGTTCTTTCAGTCGTGGAGGCTACCGGAGCCGAGTTCGAGGGACACGCCGCCTGTTTGCCTCAATGCGTGTGTGAGCAAATGCAGGCGTATTCGGCGTATTTGCAATCCGGGCAGCTGGAGAGGTTGAGCGTGAACTTTTCGACCGTCGTTTTGGCGTCTGGGGTGGTTTTGATCTGGA
>CANMQB010000236.1 GCA_947499885.1 Spartobacteria bacterium | reverse complement strand
TCGGTCTCGCGCACATAGAGGTAGCCGGGGCGAATGGCTCCATCGGACATCGGCACTTCTTGAAGAAGGATCTGGTATTTCCCAGAGTGGAGATTTTGGTTGAAACGCAGGTAAATGCCCGGGAATGGCACGCCGAGGTCGAGGTAGAGAGCCTTGCGCACCTGCACGAGTTCGGAGTTCAACCTCTCGGCGGTGACATACTCCTGCACGGCAGCATCCACCTCGAGCATGATGGGAACGGTGATGGAAAATTCGGTGGAGCTGTCCTCGTCTTCCTCTTCTTCGGATGGAGGGACCTGACCGCTCTTTGCTGCCCCCCCGCCTCCCGCATAGAGCCGCTCAGTTCGCTTTCGGCCTTTGACTTTGTCCGCTGCGCGCTTGAGGGCGAAGCCCAACGCGAGAGTGATCACCGCGAGGGTGAAAAATTGGATTTTCGGGAACCCCGGGATCAAGCCCAACGCGAAAATGACGATGCCGCCGATGATAATGGCCTTGGGCGCAGCGAAGATTTGCTCGACCACATCTCCGCCAAGGCCGTTGCCCTCCTCGCTGCCAGAGCGAGTGATGATCATCGCTGCACAAATCGAAATAAGCAGCGCGGGAATCTGGGAAACCAACCCATCGCCGATGGTGAGGATCGAGTAGGTAGTGACAGCTTTGTCGATAGCCATGCCTTTTTGCGACACGCCGATGAGGATGCCGGCGATGATGTTAATGGCGGTCATAATGAGGGATGCGATTGCATCGCCTTTGACGAACTTCATCGCTCCGTCCATTGCGCCGAACAACTGACTCTCCTTCTCAATCACCGAGCGGCGGGCCTGGGCGTCCTTGACTGTCATGTTTCCAGCGCGCAGGTCGGCATCGATACTCATTTGCTTGCCCGGCATGGCATCGAGAGTGAAGCGCGCCGCGACCTCCGCCACACGCTCCGCGCCTTTTGTGATAACGATGAATTGGACAATGAGAAGGATGAGGAAAATGACCACGCCCACGATAAAATTTCCGCCGACCACAAAATTTCCGAAGGTGTAGATGATCTCGCCCGCGTATGCGTCGACAAGGATCATGCGGGTGGTGGTGATGTTTAATGAGAGCCGGAAGAGCGTCGTAATCAGCAGCACGCTCGGGAATGTCGAGAATGCCAGCGCGTTTTTCATGTAGAGGGACATGAAAAGTAGGACGGCCGAAATGCCGAGATTCAGCGCGATCAGCGTATCGAGCAGGAACGGCGGCACTGGCATGATCATGAGGCCGATGACTGAGACAATGATCACCGCGATGTAGATGTCGCCGTAGCGCTTGGAGGCGAAGGCGAAATTCTGCAACCGAAGCAGGAAGTTCTCCATCACGACTCCCCTCCCCCTTGGCCCGAAAGGACGCGTGCTTTCAAATACTCCCCGGCGGCCCGGTCGCTCTCGCTGGTGTCGCCAAGCCGGCGAGCGGCAATGGCGCAAACGAGATGGCAAAGCGCAGCCTCCTCGGGAGGGAGTCCAAGCTCGAGGGCTTTGGCGGCGCTCACGAGAGCCTCAGGATTTTTTTCGAGCGAAAGCTGGATGGTGGCGAGCGTCCTCCACGAGGTGGCATTGAGGCCATCCACGACGGTCATCAATTCGAAATACCCGACCGCGCGATCGGGCCGTCCGTAGCGGGCATTTAGCCAGCCCAAGAGGTGCAGAGTCTCCCTCATGGTTTGGATCGGCATGGCGTCGGTGGTTCCCATGGGCTCAACCTCCAATCATCACGCGCCGGAGCGCATCGAGGAGTTGGAGGTTTTCGCAATCCTCCTCGATAAGTTTCAGCCCGGCCTGGAATGCCTCGTCGCGGCGTGGATAGGCGGCCCGTAGATCACGCAAGCGCCCGCGCATTTTTAACAAATGCTCGCCATAAGATGCAGACCCCAGCAATGAGGAGGTCATTTCCTTCGGACGAAGCGAGTCCGCGAGAAACAAATCCACCGCCTGGTCCTGAAAAAGCCCGGCCAACTTGCTGGGGACCGCCTGCTCGCTGAGGGCGGGACGGTTCAGCGGGAGCGTGGGATCGCTCTGCCCGGTTGCCGCATAGGAAACCCTTTCGATTCCTGTCCGGAAATCGAGGGCACCGGGCGCGTTGGAGATGGTGGCCATGGGAGGGCGAACGCTACACTAATTCCGCAGTGTTGTGAAGCGCGGTGAGATGGTCGAGCGCAGCCAAAATCTCTCCACCGCGAAGCGCCCCCCCAGGAAGAACAAGCATAAGCACCGTGGAGCGCCCGAAATCCGTTCGACGGCAATGAACACCAAGCCCGCCAGTCCGCTCGAAATGCAACAATTCCAGCATCCTCGAAGCCAAGGGCTCGGCAGGGTATTGGCGGGACCTCGAGAGGGAAACGCAAAGGTCACGGTCGCGACGAGATAGGCAAAGCGTGTCGATGGGCTCGATCGCGAGCACCAGCGAACCATCTTGGCCAAGTGCCAGACGCTCCATGCCAATCAGAAATCCGAATTCCTCCACAGCCGCGTCAATCATCCGAGCGCCGCCTCCTCTTCATCGATGAAATGGTCGATCGCCGTCTGCATGGAGTCGAGCACCCGCTCGCGGGTCTCGGTTTTTTCAAACGCCCGCGCAGGAAGCGTTCGAACGATGTCACGAAACTGGGTCATAAAATTAATCGATGGCTCGAGCGGCGGAACATTGAATTCCAGCGCCAGTTGCTTGAACTCGGCGTCCGACACCCGCTCGCCTCTTGAAGCATCAAGCATCGCGCTCATCAGGCGGAAGGGCGCAACAGGCACGGATTGGCGCGTGGAATTGTGAAATTTCACCAGCAGGCTGCGGCAGGACTCGTGGGCATTTCCGAGGAATCGCACTTGCTGAAGGCCATCCACCACCTCGCGCAAATGCGCCGGTGCGCCCGAGGGGTTCGTCGCCGCAAGATCGGCCGCAAGGGCACTTGCCAGAAAATCCAGGGCCACGCCGAGGCGTCGCTCGAAATTCTCGCCATCCGCCGGGGAAAAGAAGGCGGGGCCTTGCGCATCGCCTGAGAATTTGGCGAGGTTTGTGGCGATGAAGCGATAGGCTTCTACAGGCGTTTTGTAGTCGAAAACCGCTCGTCGGTAGGCATCGCGCACCTCGCCGGCTTCCTCTGGCCGTTTGGAGACAAATTCATTAAGCACCGGGGCGATGTTGTTGCCTGCCGCAATCTCGGGACCATGCTCCCGCTCCAACTGCTGAGAGATTTTCTCAAGCTCATCGTGGAGTTCGTCATTACCTCCTCCCCATTCGTCCGCAGAAAGATCATTGGACATTGCCTCCACCACGCCGGATCGAACCGCAGGATCGGGGAAAAGATTTTTCATTTCCTCGGCAAGCTCGTTGAAATTGTTCTCCCGCTGCATCCGACGAAGAAGGGCCATGAAACGCGTGAGCACCTCCGATCGCTGCAGCTCGGGAAAAACATTCGCGATGGCGGCGCGAAAGCGCTGGGCCTTGGCGTCGGCAGCCTGACGGCTACGGCTCTTGACCGGCTCGGGTTTCTCCGCCTCCTGGAAAAAGTGCGTGGCGTCATTGAATTCCAAACCGGCCTCGGTCGGATTCTTGCCACCGGCAGTGATTTTCCGGCCTTGGTAAGTGCCGATCACATCATCCAGAGAAGAATTCACCGCATTCGCCATCACATCGGCAGCGGCGGATTGGAAACTGGTGATCGAGGGCCCCATAAGGAAAGACCCTTAGCTAAACGCGAATACCGGCGGCCGCAAGCTCGAATCCCATCAATCGAAGATCAGCACCGCATAGGCGGCAAAGAGGACCAGGTGCACCGCGCCCGCGAGCATGTTTGTGCGGTTGCCGGCGAAG
>CANMQB010000235.1 GCA_947499885.1 Spartobacteria bacterium | reverse complement strand
CGCGTTGCCGTCCACCCACTCGCTCGAGCCGATAAAATTTGAAGGATAAGGATTGTAGTACGACCAAAAGCGCGAGTAGCCGAACATCTGGTCTTGAGAGTCATAGCCGACGGGAGTCCCTGGCGTATCGTCAGATTCCGGAGCCGAGAATAGAACACTGTGGCTTGATAAAAGGAGTAGGAGGAGGAGCTTTTTCATGGGCGGCTTTTATTTGCCAGATGCAACTCGGTGTTACAATTTCTTTTTTTGAAGTTTAAATAGAGCAATCGCCTTGAGATGGGGGCTTGGCATAGGCGGAAGATTTTCTTGCGAAAATGACTGCCAAGTCGGCATGGCCTCCGCGTTGACGATGTGGAGATTCACCTTGTAGCGGGTGATCGCATAGGTCAGGGAGCAGATGGGTGGCGCGGAGGATTCCGCAGGTGGGAGTAGCCATAGTCCCTTCCAAGTCGGACCTGGCGATTGAATCAGAAAAATCTTGCCTCGACGAATGGTCACGGTGCGCCAGTCCTCAAGGTGAGTGATGGCTTTTTTTGGCGGAGTCAGCGGGAGCATCGCAGGATCCGTGGCTTTGCAAAACGCTCGAACTGGGCATGCCGTGCAGTCCGGTTCCCCGGCCCGACAGATTGTGGCCCCAAGATCCATCATTGCGGAAGCGTGCTGGCGCCCCTCATTTTCCGAGAGAAGCGAAGCTGCTGCCTGATGAAGAAATTTTTTCCCCTCAGCGGTGGCGATGTTCTCTCGGAAATCGAAAAGCCGGGCGATGACGCGTTGGATATTGGCATCCAGTACGGGCACCGAGTGGTCGAATGCAAAAGCGGCAATGGCAGAAGCCGTGTAGGGCCCGACCCCTGGGAGTGCGCGAAGGAGAGTCATGTCGCTGGGAATGATACCGCCAAACTGGGCCACGATGGCCTTTGCCGCACGATGGAGATTGCGCGCTCGGGAGTAGTAGCCCAAACCCTCCCAGTGTTTCAGTACCTGTTCCTCGGTCGCTACGGCGAGGGATTGAACATCCGGAAAGCGCTTCATCCATCGCTGGAAATATGGTTTCACGGCGGCCACCGTGGTCTGTTGGAGCATGAACTCGGAGACCAGCACCAAGTAAGGCGAAGGATTGCTCCGCCAAGGCAGGACGCGACCTTGAGAGCTGAACCATGCCTGAAGTGCTTTGTTAAATTCCGATGCTTTCTTTTCGTCTATCATCTCGACACGCCGGATGAATTACGCGCAAAACTCCCGAATGTCTTCCGCAAAACCTCTACATTCCCATACCGTGGTACTCACCACCGAGCAGGCTCAAACGCTGCGGGGCCACCTGGCAGGAGAGGGGTACGAATTTGAGCAGCGTCCCTACATGCTCTATTTCGCCCGTGGAACGAAACTCACCGTGGCTGTGTATGAAAAAGGTCCAAAAGCCGTGATCCAAGGAAAAGGAATCGAGGATTTTATTCTCTTCACCCTCGAACCTCGCATCCTCGGCACCGAATCATTCGGTCAAGAGGAGGAGGAAAATCCCGAGCTTTTCGAACCCCACTTCGGGATCGACGAAAGTGGCAAGGGCGATCTTTTTGGCCCACTCGTTATCGCAGGCGTTTATGTGAATCCTGAGATCGCTCGCATCCTCCGAGACGTTGGAGTGCAAGACAGCAAGGCCATCGGTAGCGACAGACGAATCCGTGAACTTGCGATGGCCATTCGCAAAGCGCGTGTGCCGGCCAGTGTCGTAACCGTGGCCCCGCCCCGCTACAATGCACTCTACCGCAAAATCGGAAACCTGAACCGTCTTCTGGCCTGGGGTCACGCGCGGGTGATCGAAGATTTGTGCGAACTTTGCCCCGACTGCCCGCGCGCGCTGTCCGATAAATTCGCCAACGTGCAAGTCTTGGAACGTTCCTTGATGGAAAAAGGACGTAAAATCCAACTCGACCAGCGCACCAAGGCCGAGTCGGACTATGCCGTGGCTGCCGCATCCATCCTGGCACGTGAAAAATTCATCGACTGGCTGGAGGAAAAAGGCAGGGAATCCGGCATCATATTGCCTCGCGGTGTATCAGCCCAAGTCAAGCAAGCTGCCATCGCTCTCATTCAAGCAAGAGGCCCCGAGGCACTCGAAACCCACGCAAAAATGCATTTCAAGACGGCATCCGAGGTCCTTGATTTAGCCAAGGACGACTCCTCTCCCACCTGAACGCGATTGCCAACCCCGCCGGACTCGGGTTTCCTACCGCGACAAATTTTCTATCATGACATCCGCCCAAATTCGCCAATCGTTCCTCGATTTTTTCCGGGAGAAGCAACACACGATCGTTTCGTCTTCAAGTCTCTTGCCCGATTCTCCAAACCTTCTTTTTACAAACGCTGGCATGAACCAGTTCGTGCCATTTTTTCTCGACCAAAAAGCTCCCGATGTCTCGAAGTGGGCAAACGCACTTCCGGCATCCGATCTTCGTGCGGCTGACACCCAGAAATGCATACGCGCCGGAGGCAAGCACAACGACCTCGATGACGTGGGCCTCGACACCTACCACCACACGATGTTCGAGATGCTCGGGAATTGGTCGTTTGGTGACTATTTCAAAAAAGAGGCCATCGATTGGGCTTGGGAACTAGTCATCGGCCGATGGAAATTTCCGCCCGAACGCCTCTACGCCACGATCTACCATCCCGCGCCGGGCGATCCCTCATCGCGCGACACCGAAGCTTGGGAAATCTGGGCGGAAAAATTCCGCGCCGTTGGCCTTGATCCGGATGTCCACATCGTCAATGGCAACAAGAAGGACAACTTCTGGATGATGGGTGAAACCGGCCCGTGTGGACCCTGCTCGGAGCTGCACGTCGATCTCACGCCTGCGGGCGATACAGGCGGTGCGCTTGTCAACAAAGGCTCTGCCGACTGCATCGAGATTTGGAATCTTGTTTTCATTCAGTTTAACGCGAATCCCGACGGCACATTCTCGTCACTTCCCGCCCGCCATGTGGATACCGGCATGGGCTTCGAACGCGTCACATCGATCATCCAAGGCACAAAAAATCTCACCGATTTTGCCAACGCGCGCATCTCGAACTACGAGACCGACATTTTCCGCCCGATCTTCGATGAGCTCGAAAAACTCAGCGGAAAATCTTATACGTCATCGCTACCCGTCGCGGGGTCCACAGGCGACACGGAACAGGAAAAAATCGATGTGGCCTTCCGCGTCATCGCCGACCACATCCGCACGCTCACGTTTGCCATCGGCGATGGCATTCAACCCGGTAATAGCGACCGGAACTACGTGCTGCGTCGTATCCTCCGTCGCGCCGTCCGCTATGGCCGCGCGCTTGGTTTTCGCACGCCATTTTTCCACAAGCTCGTGGATGTCCTCGCCCGCACAATGGGAGATGTTTTTCCGGAAATCCGTTCCAAGCAGAAGCACATTGAGGATGTCTTGAAACTCGAAGAGGAATCCTTCAACAAAACCCTCGATCGAGGTATCGAGCTTTTCAACGAAGAGGCGATGAAGGGCGACATCTCTGGAGCCTTTGCTTTCAAACTCTATGACGAACAGGGTTTCCCTCTTGATCTCACCGAGCTCATGGCCCGGGAACGTGGTCTCACAGTGGACACCGCGGGGTTTAATACCCTCATGGAAGCCCAGCGCGCCCGGGCCCGTGCGGCCCAGAAAAAGCAAGTGATCACGCTTTCCGAAATCGAAACGACCACGCCCACGGTTTTTACGGGCTACGACTCGCTCACAAACACGGGCACCGTGCTCGAGGTTCTGACTATCAAAGACCGCACCGCTGTGATTCTCGACCGCACCGCTTGTTATGCTGAGATGGGAGGCCAAGTCGGTGATACAGCCGAAATCACAGGCAGTGGGCAACTTTGGCGGGTTACGAACACCCAAAAAACGGGAAA
>CANMQB010000234.1 GCA_947499885.1 Spartobacteria bacterium | reverse complement strand
TCGGATTGTTCTTGTTGGCCACAGCATGGGCGGCCTCATATCCAGCCTCCTCGTTCGCAAAGGCGGAAAAGACCTCTGGGCTCAATTCACAGATACCCCACCGGAGAAAATGAAAATTAGCGCCTCAGCCAAGGAACACCTCCTGAAAGTCGTGAATTTTCAACCACGGCAAGACATAAGCCGTGTCGTTTTTATGGCGACACCACATCAAGGCAGCCAGCTTGCAATGAACCCTCTGGCAGGGTTTTTCTCCGCCTTGGTACGCCTGCCCAAGATCGTTTCAAACCATGACCGCCACGTGATGGTTGGGACGATTCGAAACAACCTGCGCGATCTCTTCGCAGCCCCCGCTAACAGCATCCGCTTCCTGCAAGCCAAGTCCCCGCTACTTCTCTCGATCCTCAAGCTGCCTATGTCCAAGTCCGTCACCTACCATTCGGTGATCGGCGACCAAGGAAAAGGTGACACGCCAGAAAGCTCCGACGGCGTTGTTCCCTACTGGAGTTCCCATCTCCCGAATGCCGAATCCGAAAAAATCGTTCCCTCCAGCCACGGAGTCAACGAAAGCCCCGAAGGCATCGAAGAGCTTCGCCGCATCCTCCGCTTGCAACTGAAGGAATCAGGAAATCGTTAAACTCACAAAAAAGACTGACAGCTCTCAGCGACTGCGCGTGGGGGGCTGCAATCTCTCCCAGCTAGAGCTTCCATGTGGAATACGGAGCACGAGCCAAGCAGGAATTGTAATAACGAGCCTCGAGTGAAACCTCCTGCCCGACCCATTCCGGAAGGCTGACCGGCTGGTCTTCTCGCTCCAATTCGACTTCGGCCACCATCAGGCCATCGTTTTCGGCGTGGAAAATATCTACCTCCCACTTCATGCCATCATGACGCACGATATACCGGGTTTTATCGATCAGAGGGCGTTCGCACAGCGCCAGCATAAACTCGGCGTCACGGACGGGGATGTCGTACTGCAGTTCCAATCGGCTTATTCCCTCGCGAGAGCCCTTCACAGTAAGTGTGGCACGATCTCCAGCGATACGCACGCGCACGCTCTTCGCGGCATCCGAGCAGAGGTATCCTTGCGAGAGGCGTTTTGGAGACCCCTCCACTTGCCCACGCCAAGCATCGCTCACGATGAGAAATTTTCGCTCAATCTCCAAAGGCCCAGCATCCGAGTTGTTCATTCCAGTTCAGTAACCACTTTGGTCGCGTTTGGCGATATCTTCGATTCCTGCTTTTTTGCCATGCAGCGGCAAGAGGATTTGGGATTGCCCGACATTCCCGCGCCATTCAGAGTTGCTACATTCTTGCATATGCACATCGTCATTTTGTTATCACTTTTATTGGCTTGGGATGTCTCTTGGAGCCAGGTTTCCACCCCGCTTCCCGAGGATTCCACCCAAGCAGCCATCGAACTGGTTTTGGCGGATTTTGAAGCCAAGAAAAATGACGAGGCCCTTGTCAAGTTGGAGGCCTTGCAGAAACAAGATCCCGAGAATCCGCTCATCTTGAATCTCATGGGATCCGCCTACTCCAAAAAGCAGGACTACCTTGCAGCGGAGGCGTATTTTCGCAAAAGTCTGAAAAAGCAGCCGGGCTTTTTTCCCGCTGTTTACAACCTCGGAGAGATTCTTTTTCTGCAAAAAAAGTACACCGAGGCCCGCGCCCATTTTCAGGAAATGAGAGCATCAGACACGCGAAACGAGTTGCTCCAATTCAAGGTCGCACTCTGTGACTTGGAACTCAACGAAAACGACCGCGCTCTAAAAGTCATGAATGCCATCAAGTATCCCGGCGATTCCCCTGCCTGGTACTATGCCCAAGCCGCTCGAGAAGCCAAAGCAGGGAACAAAAAAAAGGCGCGCGAATACATCGCCGGTGCGAAGTACATCTTTGGACCAAAGACAGCCCTCTTCGACGAATCCCTCGAGACCATGGGCCTGAAGCTAAATTGACCAGATCCACCGCGCTCTCCGACTCAACCGACCCGCATCCATGAAACCCCAATTCCGCCCGCTCCGATCACGCCTCAGTGGTGAAAAGAGACTCAATCCACCCGACGTCCTCCTCCACGAGAAAGCCCGCGTTCTCGTCACCGGTGCAGGGGGATTCATCGGCAGCGCCCTCGTACACGCTCTCAACCAGCGAGGCATCACACAGATCGTGGTCACCGACCGCCTCGGCGAGGATGAAAAATGGCGCAACCTGCTCCCACTCACTTTTGAGGATTACGTACCAGCAGATGAATTTTTGACCAGCATCGAAGAGGATGCAGACCAATTTGGACGCTTCTCGGCCGTGTTCCATCTCGGCGCCTGCTCTGCCACAACCGTCACAGATTCCGATTTCGTTCTGAAAAACAACTACGCCTACACCAAAGCCCTTTGCCGATGGGCCCTGTTCTCCGGCGCACGCTTTGTTTACGCCTCCTCAGCGGCCACCTACGGCGATGGCACCGCTGGCATGGATGACAGAACCGAGGACCTCTCGCCCTTCCGCCCGCTCAATCTCTACGGCTACTCCAAGCACCTCTTCGACCTCTACGCCTCCCGCGAAGAAATCCTCCCTGACATCATCGGAATCAAGTATTTCAACGTTTTTGGCCCAAACGAATACCACAAGGGCGACATGCGCAGCCTAGTCTGCAAGGCATTTGAGGAAATTCAGCAGTCCGGCCGCATTCGCCTGTTCAAAAGCTACAAGCCGGAATACCCCGATGGCGGCCAGATGCGGGATTTCATCTACGTGAAAGACGCCGTCGAGATGACACTCCACCTCGCCGAAAATGAAGACGCTGGCGGTCTTTACAATATCGGCTCCGGCGTAGCCCGCACATGGACCGACCTCGCCAACGCGCTCTTCACAGCACTTGGAAAAAACCCAAACATCGAGTTTTTTGATATGCCCGAAAGCATCCGCCACCAGTATCAGTACCACACCTGCGCCGACATATCGAAACTCCGTGCCACCGGCTACTCCAAGCCCACCACACCCCTCGAAGACGCTGTGCGTGATTATGCCGTCAACTACCTACTCCCAGCAAAGCGACTCGGAGATTAACTCTCCCGCCCCACGCTACGCCTGCCAGCGCTGCACAAACTGCTGCCGCTGGCCCGGCTTCGTCAAACTCACTGATTCCGATATCTCCGACATCTCCCATTTTCTCGGCCTTTCAGAAATCGACTTCATCCAGCAGTTCACTCGCCTCCGCCCTCGCCGCGACGGCCTCGCCCTCACTGACCAACCCGACGGCGCCTGCGTCTTCCTCGATGGACGCGACTGCCGCATCCAACCAACCAAGCCACTCCAGTGCCGAGGATTTCCCAACCAGTGGAACTTCCCAGGCTGGCGCGATCTCTGCGATGCCATCGAAATCCCAGAGGACACCCCAACCTCCTAAAAAATCCCCCTCAACGGGACAAGCCAAAAATTTCATCAGCCTTCCCCCAGCAGAAACCGCATAAACGATCATTAGTTTAACGCGATTCCATTCAGCCCATTCGACTCCATGCTCTTGCGACTTTCCTCACAAAGCGCGCTGCAAATCAAAACACCAACGCCGGCTGTACCGGGCCGCCGAACGTTCGAGATTCAGGAACAGCACGCGCCGTCCTCTTATCTCACTCACCACAGCAAGGCACACACTCAAAGGATTGATTTCCATCCTTAAAAATCGACGCCCTCAACAATCTGATGGACGAACTTAGAAGAAGGACATCCACGCCTTCCTACTCCCACAGACGAGCCAGCTTCCATGCTCCCATCAGCATCACAATTCATTCTAAAAAATATATTTCTGATAAAATGAAAGAAAATGAACACTTCTCTGAAAAAGCGTTGTCAAGAGGGCAATTTTCTTTTCATTTATTGTCAGTAGCTTGCAAATAATGCGCATTCGAGCGTTTCAGATATTTGCTTTTAAAAACCG
>CANMQB010000233.1 GCA_947499885.1 Spartobacteria bacterium | reverse complement strand
CTTTTCGGAGCGGATCCCTTACGCCTTGCGGATGCCGTGAAGGCGGTGATTGACTGGGCCGCTCCGGACTTTATTGATCTCAATTTTGGCTGCCCTGTGAACAAAGTCGTGGCCCGTAATGGGGGGGCAGCATTGTTGAAGGACTGCCCCTTACTCGCCAGCGTGGCTCGTGAGGTAGTGCGCGCTGCAGGAGCATTGCCAGTCACCGCAAAAATCCGAATCGGCTGGGATGCGCGTTCGGTCAACGCTTTGGAAACAGCCTCCATCCTCGAAGGTGAAGGGATTTCTCGCCTTGCAGTGCATGGTCGCACGAAGGAGCAAGGTTATACGGGCGAGGCTGATTGGCAGGTCATCGCCTCGGTCGCCAATGCCGCGCGAATCCCCGTGATTGGCAATGGTGACATCGACTCCGCGGCGGTTGCCCTGAAGAGGCTCAAGGAAACGAATGTCGCCGGGCTCATGATTGGACGCGCTGCGATGTGCCACCCTTGGATTTTTCGTGAAATCCGATCTGCGCTCCGAGGGGAAACCGTCTCTGAGCCTGTCACACTAAAGATGAAGTGGGATTTTATTTTTGAACACACTCGACGGGAGATCGAGTGGTGGGGAGGCAGGGAGGAGCTTGCCATCCGATCCATGCGGGCCCGTTTCATGTCCTACACACGCGGCCTGCCCGGAGGGGCCCGTCTTCGTGAAAAGCTCCAGCAGGTCATCTCTGCAGAAAGCCTTCACGAAATTGCCGCCGGACACTTGCTTGAATATGGCGATTTGCCAGTGTCCTCCATGGCCTGAGGCATCGACTAGGGTGAATGCTTGTAAAATTTGTTTGCTTGGCTAAGATGCATTCCCCAGACAACCGCATGGGCAGCTGGGTCTTTCCTCAATGAAAATCTACATAGACGGCGAATTTTACGATAAGGAGCACGCAAAAATCTCGGTTTTTGACCATGGATTGCTCTACGGCGACGGGGTCTTCGAAGGAATTCGCTTCTATCACGGTCGTGTCTTTCGTTTGGATGAACACATTGATCGGCTCTTCGATTCGGCTCGTGCGATCTGCCTCGACATCGGTCTCGACAAAGCAGCCGTTACCGAGGCGACATTGGAAACGATCCGTCAAAACGCCCTCCAAGATGGTTACGTTCGCCTAGTTGTGACGCGAGGTGTTGGTGACTTAGGTCTCAATCCTGCCCTCTGCCCGAAGGCCTCCGTCGTTATCATTGCCTCGAAAATCACGCTTTATTCGCCCGATAAGTACGAGCACGGACTTGAGGTCGTGACTTGCGCGACGCGTCGTATTCCCCATGGCGCCTTGAGCCCAATGGTCAAATCCCTGAATTATCTCAACAATGTGCTCGCCAAGTTGGAGGCGCAGAATGCCGGAGCTGGCGAGGGTCTCATGCTCAATGAGCAGGGATTTGTCGCTGAGTGTACTGGCGACAACATTTTTATCGTCAAAAATGGCGTCATCACTACCCCGCCCATCGCCTCTGGGGCCCTTTCGGGAGTCACTCGTTCCGTAGTTTTTGACCTCGCTGCCGAGTTCGGGATTCCAATCCACGAGCCCATGATGACGCGTTACGACATCTACACTGCAGACGAGTGCTTTTTAACTGGAACAGCGGCCGAGGTGATCCCCGCAGTGAAGCTCGACACGCGCAAAATTGGCGATGGACATCCCGGTCCTGTCACGAAAAAGCTCATGGCTCGTTTCCACGAGTTGACAGCATCCACCGGCACGCTGATCTATAAGTAACAAGATGCAGTGCGACGTATGCCAGACCAAAGAGGCCAGTGTTTTTCTAACGCAGATCGTCGATGGAAAAATGCAAAAGGTGAACCTCTGTGAAGCTTGCTCGAAAGAGAAAGGAGTCAATGATCCGACGGGATTCGCTCTCGCCGACCTCCTTCTTGGCTTGGGGGCATCCCAAGAAATTGAAAAATCTCCCGCTGCCATAAAATGCCCCGTTTGCGGGTTCACTCAAGCGGACTTCAAAAAAACCGGTCGTCTGGGTTGCAGTCATTGCTACACGGTTTTTGCCGATGGTATTTCGCCGATGTTGAAAAACATGCACAAGGGGACCGGTCACACGGGGAAAACACCTGCCGCTTTTCTCAAAATCCGCGAACACGACGAAAAAATCAAAACCCTTCAGTCCAATCTGAACAAGGCCATCGAGGCGGAGGAATTCGAACTCGCAGCCAGCCTCCGTGATCAAATCCGGCAAGTGGAGACGGATCTCGCCTCATGAAATTTTCCCGTATCATCGCAAGTTCCGGTGAATGGCTTTCTGGCGATGGACCGAACAGGCAGATCGTTGTCTCGAGCCGCGTGCGTTTGGCCCGCAATCTGCGTGACCAGCCATTTCCCGGCTGGGCCAAAAAATCCGAGCGTCTTGAGGTGATGAACCTCGTCAAGCAAGCTGTGGAGCATCTCCCCGAGATGGCAGAGTCTTATTCTGAAAATCTGGAGGCCCTCTCGCCGCTTGAGAAGCAAGTCCTCGTCGAGCGCCACCTCATCAGCCGCGAGCATGCGGCTAAGGGCGTCGGAAGCGCTGTCGTGATGAATGCTCCCCAATCACTCAGCGTGATGATTAACGAAGAGGACCACCTTCGCATGCAGGCCATTCGTTGCGGGCTTCAATTGGATAATGTTTTCAAGATGATCGATCGTGTGGATTCCGAGCTCGAGGAGAGCTTGGAATTTGCCTACAGCTCGGAGCTCGGCTACCTCACCGCCTGCCCGTCGAATGTCGGCACCGGTATGCGGGCTTCTGCCATGCTCCACCTGCCTGGGTTGGTGATGAGTGACCAGATCAACAAAATCATCAATTCTGTAAACAAAATCGGCCTTGCCGTGCGAGGGCTTCACGGCGAGGGCACGGAAGCAATGGGCAATCTTTTTCAGGTCTCCAATCAGACGACCCTTGGTGAAGCGGAAGAGGAAATCATCGGGCGTTTGAACCGCGTCATTGAGCAGGTCATCGAGCACGAGCAGAACGCCCGGGCTCTTTTGGCGCAGCGTAAAGCCATCACTCTCCATGACCAGATCGGTCGTGCCTATGGTTTGCTCTGCCATTCTTATTCGATCAGCTCCAAGGAGGCGCTCAATCTCCTTTCGATCATCAAGCTGGGAATCGACTTGGCCGTTTTCCCCGACGCGCACCGATTTCCAGTGGATGAGCTTTTTATCGAAACCCAGCCTGCCCACCTTCAAAAGGATGCCCAGGTCGTTAAAATGTCTTCCGAGGAAAGGGACGCCTTGCGCGCTTCCATTATTCGGGCGAAACTCTCCCAGGTACCGCAACCGGATATTGCCCGTCTCCGGATCGCTACACCCGCCACCACCGAAAACCAATGATGAACAATTTCACTCCTCGCGCCCAACAGGTCCTTGCCCTTGCCCGTAAAGAAGCGGATCGCTTCAATCACAACTATGTGGGCACCGAGCATCTCCTGCTGGGATTGATTAAGCTCGGTCAAGGTGTGGCTGTGAATGTTCTTCAAAAAATGGGGCTCGATCTTGAGACCGTCCGTATGGAGGTCGAAAAGCAGGTTGGCTCCGGTCCCGAGACAAAAATGGTCGGCAATATCCCTTACACTCCCCGGGTCAAAAAAGTTCTCGCCCTCGCTGGGAAGGAAGCCAAAAGCCTTCAGCACTCGTATGTGGGCACGGAGCATATCCTCCTTGGCCTGCTTCGCGAGGGCGAAGGCGTCGCTGCCCGGGTTTTAAAAAACCTCGAGGTGGATATCGAGCGCACCCGCAATGAAATCCTCAAGGAACTCGATCCCAACTTTGCCCCGGATGAGGATAGCGATACTCTGCCCGCCGAGTCTGCACCCGCTGGCAAGGCATCGGGAAAAACCCCCGCGCTCAAAGCCTATGGACGCGACCTCACCGAGCAGGCCCGCAAAGGCGAGCTCGATCCTGTGATCG
>CANMQB010000232.1 GCA_947499885.1 Spartobacteria bacterium | reverse complement strand
ATTTCCCGCTGCTCCTTTGCTAATGCCATCGAGTCTCTTCGATATTCAGGTCAATGGATTCGCGGGAGTGGATTTCCAGCAGCCTGACCTTTTGGCTGCGGATGCTCGAAGGGCGGTTGAGGCGCTGGCGGCCCATGAAACCTACAGGTTTTTCCTGACGCTCATCACCGATGGAATCGACGCGCTTTGTGCCAAGCTCAAAAACTTCGAGCGGATTCGGGCTGCCGACCCGGTGATCCACGCGGCCGTCTGCGGATACCACATCGAGGGCCCCTGGCTTTCGCCTGTGCCGGGTTTTTATGGAGCCCACAATCCCCTGCACTTGAAGCTTCCGCTCATCGCAGACTTCGAACGCCTGCAGGAAGCCGCCGGGGGCAATATTAAACTTCTCACATTGGCTCCGGAGTTGCCCGGTAGTGCGGAGATCATTCGCTACGCCGTCCGTGCAGGCACACAGGTTTCGCTCGGCCACACGAATGCGTCGGATGCCGATATCAGTGAGGCGATCGCTGCAGGCGCCAAGTTTTGCACCCACTTGGGAAATGGCGTTCCGATCGAGATGCATCGTCACGACAACGTCATCCAGCGCCTTCTGGCGCGAGACGAGTTGGTCGCTTTTTTCATTCCCGATGGGATTCATCTCCCGCCATCGACCTTGAAGAATTTCTTTCGCGCAAAGCCCCCGGGGAAGGCGCTTTTCACGACGGATTGCATGGCTGCGGCCGGCGCGCCTCCCGGGAAATATTCCATCGCCCACCATGAGCTGGAAGTTGGCGCGGATCGCATCGTTCGCTCCTCTGCCAATTCAGGTTTTGCTGGGTCGGCTTTATCCCCTGACGAGGGGCTTGATAACATCCGCCGATGGCTTGGGCTCGATGAAAATACCGCCCGAAGCCTTTTCTCAGTCTCTGTTGCCGATTTTTTCGGCATCAAGCTTCCGTATTTAAAATAGCGAAGTAAGCGAACCCCGATGAATAAAAATCCACTCCACAAAACAAAAGCCAGGCATATTGCACGCCAGCTTGTATCTTCGATTCTTATAATCGCCTCTATTTCAGGTTTTAGTAAAATTGCAAAAGCGGAGTCCCTCATGGATAAGACCACAGCATCGAAGAGACCAATAGTTCTATTCGGTGCTAGTTCGACGGCATTGCGCCCTGGAACAAAAACTTACAGCGAGATTCTCGAGCAAACTTTTCAGGAGAAAAATATCCCTATCGAAGTGATCAATGCAGGCGTTCCGGGGAACACCACGGCGATGGCTCTTCAGCGATTTCAAAAAGATGTCTTGGCCCACAATCCCTCCTTGGTGGTCATACAGTTTGGAATCAATGATTCCGCAGTGGATGTTTGGAAAGATCCCCCCAAAGAAAAACCGCGCGTGGAATTGCCTGTTTATTTGACGAACATGGAGTCAATGATCGACAGGATTCAAAATCAAAACGGCGAGGTCATTTTAATGTCCCCCCAACGCATGTCCTGGTCGAAGAAGACTCGTGAATTATATGGCAAACCGCCATACGTCGTTGACGATGAGGAGGGATTCAATGTGATCCTGGACACCTATGTTGCGGGATTGCGCGAATTGGCCGTGAGAAAAAACGTTCGTTTCATCGATATCAACGCGGCCTATTCCAAGCATCCTTCAGACTCTGGAGAACCTTATTCTGAGTTACTCCATCAAGATGGAATGCATCCCAACGATAAGGGGCATAAGTTGGTTTTCGATCTTTTGATCGAGGAGCTTTCGCGGCCCATATCGAAGCAGTGACTAGCCGTGAGCGCCTTGCCTCGAGCTTGATGTTTGAGAGGGAAAATGGGCGGGTTTGACTTTCCCTCTGGTTTGCTTGAAGCATGTGGCCAATGCCTCAAGTGAAGCCAAAGATGCAGGGAAACGGGGTCACTGCTCTCCGGGAAAGTCTGATCGAGATTAGCCGCACCAATCGATGGCCTTTGCTGGAAGCCCTGCCCGTCACGCGTTTCTTGGGAAAAAGCTACGGGATTTCTAATGTCAGCGCTTTTCGGGTCCTGAATGAGTTGAGCGATTCCGGGCAGCTTTGGCGTGCTGCCAACGGTCGATATTTTCTCCCGGAGGCCCGCCGGCTTTTAGAAAAGCCTGCAATGCTCGCCTGCCTGATCCGGCGCTTGGAGCACTGGTCCCAAGTGGGCCGCGAAATCATGCTGGGGGTGGATGATGTGTGTGGAGAGCTGGAGCGGGCCATGCTGCTTGTCCATGATCGTGTGCTCTTCCGGCAGACCGACCCAACGGCGCTTTCCTTATCGGGCTCTGATCAAGAGATCAGGCAAAGCATGGAGGATTTTCTCCTCATCCATTCCGAACGCATCCGGGGAGTCGTTCTTGACGAGTTATGGCCGGAACGTGTTTTGGCGCGATTTAAAAAACGCATCCCGCATGGCGTTGTGCTTTATCGCAGCACGAATCTGCCTTTCCTCGGTTGCGTTTCTGCCGATGGGCAGGATGCTGCTCGCATGGTCGTCAACCATGCCGCGCAAAACCAATTCTCCAAGCTCATCATAATCCTTCCCTTTCGCGGCTACGCGCCATCCGAGGAAATGCTCGATGCACTACAGGCGGCCGCAAAGGAGCCGTTTGGAGAGGCGCCTGTGGTCACGTTGGATGCCTCTTCCTCCGCCCTCCAAAATCTGGTGGCCGGCTTGCGCAAAGAGCGTCGCAAAACCCTTCTGGTCGCCACGGAGGACAATGCCGCCGTCGCAGTTCTGGATGCTCTCCGCCAAGCTGGCATGGATGTCCCCGGGCGCGTTGGGCTCGTCACAACCATGGGAAGCAGGATTGCCCTCGACCGCTCGATAACCTCCGCGGGGTTCGATTTTCGCCTCATGGGTGCCGAGGCTGCCCGCATGGCGATTAACGGACCCCTGCAACACCTTAAACTCCCTGCGATATTCTCTCCCGGGAGCACCGCATGATTTGTGATTGAGAGCTCTTGACGTAACAAAACTTTTTTGTTACATGTTGCCGCATGCAACAAGTTTTGCTCGCCGGTTTCGGTTTCATGGGGAAGAAGCATGCCGAGGTTTACCACCTTCTTCCCGATGCCTGCGTCGTAGGCGTTGTTGACCCAAGGGGTGATGATCTGGGCGAGTTCTTGCGGGCGAGTCAGCTGGATGGCGTTCCTGTGTTTGCCAGTTTGGCGTCCGCCTTGGAGGAGATGGAATGTTCGGTCGTGGACATCTGCCTGCCGACCGACCTGCACCGCACTATCGCGCTTGAGGCCTTCGCCGCTGGCAAGCACGTTTTTTGCGAAAAGCCCATCGCCCTGACGAGGAATGATGCCTCGGCCATGACCTTAGCTGCGCACCAGGCTCATCGGCAGCTCATGGTCGGCCACTGCATCCGCTTCTGGCCTGAATATATCGAGCTGAAGCGGATCGTGGACTCCGGCGAGCACGGTCGGTTGCTCTCGCTCTCGCTGAGCCGTCGCACGGGCCGCCCCGGATACAGTATCGGTGATTGGGTGAATAAACCGGATCGCTGCTTGGGAGCTGCGCTGGACCTTCACATTCACGACACGGATTTTTTGCTTCACCTCCTCGGAGCGCCCGAAGCGGTCGTCTCACAAGGCCTGCGCGATGAAACCGGTTGGAGCAGCATCTCTACGCAATACCTTTACGAGGGTCGCATCGTGACGGCCGACGGAGCCTGGAATTACCCGGCCAACTGGGGATTCCAAATGCGCTACACTGCTGTCTTTGAGCGCGCGGTGCTCGACTTCGATTCGCGATCCGTGCTCACGCTCGCGGCAGGCGAGTCTGGGCCGGTTGCCTTATCGATGCCTCCCCATGATGGCTACTACCACGAACTCGCCTATTTTATCGACTGCCTCGAACGGGGAGAACCCGTCTCCGTGAGCACTGGCGAGCAGGCCTCAGCCTCGCTGGATCTCGTTCTCGCTGAAATC
>CANMQB010000231.1 GCA_947499885.1 Spartobacteria bacterium | reverse complement strand
CCTTGCCGTTCCGTCCATCGTGCAGCCTGGACCGCACCGCTTGTCTTAATGGCCAGTTCGTAGAAATTTTGCTCCCACTCATTTTCTGGGAGACGACCTTCCAGCATAAGTCGGCGAAGATTCCCGTAGGTTGAGAGGTTGTTAAAACCGTGATCGTGAACTCCGATATGCGAGACGTGTGTAGCCATTCGGCGAACAGTGTTCTTGCGTCCGCTGGCAAGGCTCTCTTCATCGCCTGTGGCGTCAAAGTGCAGGATGGCAATTCCGTAGCGGAAACCTTCAGTCCACTCCGTCCATCCTCGTGTCGTGTATTTGCCGCCGACCGTAAAGACAGGCGAACCTTTGCGCTCATCATATTCGTGGTCGATGGAGGCAATCTTAGCCTTAGCGAGGGAAAAAAAATGCTCTAACGGTGCGGAGAGCGCTGAAACATGGAGTGTCGGGTCGGTTGATATCATAAGTTGGTAGTTAGAGCCTGCGAAGGTGGAACCCGCCGTCGATGTTGATGACATCGCCAGTCGAGAATGGGAATGCGCCCCCGAGGATTGATTTCACGGCCAAGCCCACATCATCCGGATTACCCCAACGTTTTTGGGGCACGAGCCCCTGAGCAAGAAGCTCATCGTATTTTCCCTTCACCCCTGCAGTCATGTCAGTGGCCATGATTCCTGGGCGGAGTTCGAGAACTGAAATTCCCGCCTCGGCCAACCGGACCGCCCACAACTGGGATGCCATATGAAGGCCGGCCTTGGAAATGCAATACTCACCTCGTTGAATCGACGCCGTGTTAGCGGAGAGGGAGGAAACGAAAATGAGTTTGTAACCACCGGGCAAGACCGACTGACCGGGATTCGCAAGCCAGTACTTTGCAGCAATCTGGGATAGGAAATATGGACCCTTGAGGTTCACCGCGATGACTTCATCAAAGATATCTTCAGTGGCTTCAACAATGTCGGCTCGGACACGCGGAGCGATTCCTGCATTGTTCACGAGGGCGTCGAGATGACCTAATGCGCTGAGTGTTTCCTCCATCAGTCGGTCCCGATCGGTTGCGAGGCCGACATTTCCTCCGACAATAGGAAAGATTTGAGCGCTGTGGGTTGCGACCTCAGAACAAGCTGCTGACGTTTCTTCTGCTGCGGTACGGTTGTTGGCGTAGTGAATCGCCACGCTGTATCCTGCGGAAGCGAGCTGGATCGCTACGCCGCGGCCGAGGCCTCGACTCGAGCCTGTGACTAGAACAGTTGCTGGTTTTGACATGCTGACAGCGTCGCACAACTCCAGCCGCTGCGTTATGACAAACCGAGTCCGAGTTAGCACAAATACGACTTTATTTTTTTACTGTCGTACGGTGCTTTTTTAATGGGATGAAGTCCGAGGGGGTCGTGCCGGTGTGTTTTTTAAACCAGCGTGAAAAGTAATTTGTGTCATCGAATCCCGCGCGCACGGCAGCGCTTCCTGATGGTAAGCCCTCCCTCAAAGCCGCCTTCGCGATCTCAAGCCTTACAGCCTCTCGCTGCTGACTGAGAGAAAGCCCTGTGATGCGTTTAAAAGCGCGATTGAGGTAATCGGATTGATAGCCCAGCGTGGCGCTTAGTTCCTTGATGCTCCGATGGAGAGAATCTGGCTTTGAGATGAGGTTCTTAAAACTTTTTACGAATGCAGGAACCGGTGCTGATTCTCTTGGAAGAATTCCGAGCGCTCGAAATTGGATGTCGAGAATGGCTAGAGTTTGGGAGGACGCGCTCAGCCTAGATTCGAAAGACTCAGGTCTTTTGAGCCGACTGATCTCGGCAAGGTGATGTCGAATTTTCCTTAGTTCCGAGTGATTAAGAATTGCAACGAGTTTGGCGTTCTTGAGAGGAGGGATTTGGAGGTCAATGGCTAGGCAGAGTGGTCTGCGGCCTCTCAATTCTCGAAAGCTGTGCCGATGACCCCGAGGCACACAAACCAAAGTTCCCGGCGAAACGGGACAATCCTGATCTCTTATAGTGAGGGTGCCCATTCCCGACAAATAGCAAAGCAGTTGAGACCAAGTGTGGGAGTGGGCATCGAGTGCATCCACCTCGGGCAGATGACGATTCAGGCGCAGACGCATCACTTTCACGCCGGGAAGCCGAGTTTCAATTTGCTGCAGCAAAAGTGGACGTAGGCCTTTCAAGAGAAAAATTCGAGAATTTAGCTATTCTTTCTCACCTATTTTTGCCTGCACTTCAATGGTCGGAAAATGCATGAAGCTTTTGGGCCAGTAAGATCGGATTCAAGTGCGCAACTTTGGCCCCCGGCATTAAAAAAGACTTAAACCTGTTGGATTGCCCTTTGCGCGTTGGCAGTGATTGTTGACCAGTCCTTCTTCTGGATCAGGTCACGAGGGGCAATCCATGATCCACCCACGGCCGGCACATTTTTGAGTGCGAGGTAGCGAGTGAAATTGTTTTCATCCAAACCACCGAGGGGAATGTATTCCAAGCCAAGATGGGCGTAGGGGGCGGAAATCGCGTTCAGGTAAGTGATGCCGCCACTTGGTTCAGCGGGAAAAAACTTCAGCAATTTGCAGTCGAGACTGTACGCGGCTTCGATATCCGTGGGGGTAACAATTCCAGGTGCAAAGGGAAGACGTGCATCCTTTGCGGCGCGCACAACATCCGGATTCAGTCCGGGGGCCACAGCGAAAGCCGCGCCGATTTCAACTGCCTTTGCAACTTGAGATGTCGAAATCACAGTGCCGGCTCCAGCTATCGTTTCTGGGCAATGCTGAAGAATACGGTGTAGCGCATCAAATGCCGAGGGCGTGCGCAACGTGAGTTCAATCGCAGAGATGCCTCCGTCATATAATGCACGAGCCAGAGGCACGGCGTCTTCGGCATAGTCAATAACCACTACGGCAATGATTTTTTGCAGACGAATTTTTTCAAGAATGGGTTCAGAGAACGAGGTAGTCATGGGATTGAAATATCCAGTTAGGAATCTGCTTGAACCCTGATTGCTCAGGAGAAAGTGGAGCGGGTAGAGGGAATCGAACCCTCATGGCCTGCTTGGAAGGCAGGAACTTTACCACTAAGCTATACCCGCGATAAGGACCCTAGAATTCGCCGTGCGGCGGCGGATGTCAAATTCAAAATCTCAGGCTTGTGGGGTTAATGGGTGTTCCTTGACTCGAGAAAAGAACCTTTGTGTCAGGCGAGTCAGAGCAAGGATGGTAAAGAAGATAAACCCAGCGCACACAGCCATCATTCCAGCGGAACTGAGTGATCCCAGATTTCCGTGCCCGGTCAGCAGGCTGAGAAAGACGGGGCCGATCGAAATGGCTGATAGGTGGCCTACCACTGCGCTGCACAAAGCCACAGCCAGACTCCCGAGCAAGACGCCAGTCACGCTTCGGCTTAGGAGCATCGCGGTGGCTCCTGGGACGATGAGCATGGCAATGACAAGAATGCTGCCAACACTTTCAAAGGCGACTACTGTCGTGAGGGCGGTGATCACTGTGAGACCTTGTTGAAGCCAACCGGAGGGAATCCCACTAGCGTTGGCAAATCGCGGATCGAATGCGGAGAGTTGGAGCTCTTTAAAGAAAACGCCCGCAAGAATCAGATTCACGACCAGGATCGCGCCGGACTGCCAGGCGATTCGCGGTACGATGGCGGAATCAATGACTGCAAGTTCAAGTGAACCATAAAGGACGCATCCGGGATCGATATCCACATGGTCCGCCGCGAGGCGGATTAAAATAAGACCCAGTGCAAAAAGGCTGCAAAATACGACCCCCAGTGATGCCCCTGCCTCGACGTGGCCGCGCCGCTCGATCATTCCGCTGACGACCCCGGTAAAGACTCCAGCTAGGGCAGCGCCAAGCAACATGGGAAACGTGTCGCGCGTGCCTGAGACGAGAAAGCCGATCGCCAATCCTGGCAGGACGGCATGGCTGATGGCGTCGCCAAGCATG
>CANMQB010000230.1 GCA_947499885.1 Spartobacteria bacterium | reverse complement strand
CGAAAAACTACCGCCTGATGACAAAACCCCGCAAAGAAATGGGCAACCTGCCACATCGAAAAGTGGGCGTCGAAAAACACCCAAACAAGGTCTTAACTTAGCGCCATTCCTGAAAAAGCCTTCGATGAATTTCACCTCTATTCGTTGGCGAATTTGACCACCCTTCGCGACATGGAAACCAAGCAAGTGGAGTTCCTGCGCGCTACGGGAGTGAAAGCCGAGCGGATTTATATTTACGACGGGGCGGCCCTCGGCAGCTGGCGCGTTGGCATGAGCGTGGGTACAGACCCAAGCTATGGGGCGACATCCAACAAAAAAATCAACGTCTATCGCGAATTCGAAAATTCCGAGAGCAATGAACTTGGCATTCCCCTACCGAAAGGCCGGGTCCGATTTTACTCCCAAGACGGGGATCGCCAACTCGAGTTCGTCGGAGAAAACACGATCGAACACACGCCAAAAGGGGAGCGCGTGCGCCTTTACATTGGCAATAGTTTCGACCTCGTAGGCGAACGCAAGCGGACCGACTTCAAAATCAATGAAAGCAACCATGTTTTCGACGAATCATTTGAAATCAAACTTCGGAACCGCAAAAAAGAAACAGTCGAGATCCGTGTGGTTGAGCACCTCTTCCGCTGGGCAAATTGGTCGATCGAAGAAAAAACTCACGATTTTAATAAAACCGACGCGCAAACCATCGAGTTCCGCGTCTCCCTCAAGCCTGATGAAGAAAAAACGGTAGCATACAAAGTTCGCTACACTTGGTAGGCGCCAACGAGGGATTGCAGAATGCCCGCCTCATCTCCCCTGCGCAAACAACCCCACACGCGTTCAGATGAACTTAGCTACTCGTACCGGAGGGCGGTGATAGGATCAATGCTGGACGCCTTGGCCGCTGGATACAGGCCGGAGAAGAGACCGGCAGCAATGGCGAAGCCGACCGCCAAAAAAATCGCATCAAGTGTGAGCACAGGGATGTTTTCCGTTGGCGAGATGGATTTGAGGATTTCGATAAGACCGAGCGAGGCCAAAATCCCAAGAAGGCCGCCGAGAAACGATACGAGAACACTCTCGATGAGGATTTGCCAGAAGATGTCCCGCTGGCGGGCGCCGACAGCAAGACGAATGCCGATCTCGCGAACGCGCTCAGAAATGCTGGCGAGCATGATGTTCATGATCCCGATACCTCCCACAACGAGACTGATCGCGGAGATGAGGCCTCCACTGAGGCGGGCTGCGCGCACACTGCTCTCCATACGATCGAACCAGTCCTGCCGCGTTTCCAGATCGTAGTCATCCACCCCGCGGTGGGTGATGTCCAATATGGATCGGATCTGATCGAGAGCCGGTTGGAAGTGATCCAAATCGTCCACCCTCACCGTGAGCGTCTCGAGTTTCATGGTATCAAGCGAATCCAAGGGAAATGCCCCTGAACGGAGTTCGTGAAACATGGTGTTAAACGGGATGAGGACTGTCTCATTTTTCTGGCGGAAGGGGTCATAGCGGCGACTCACGCTGCGACCGGATTTGCGAGCGCGAGCCTGCGCCTCCATCTCGTAGAGTGCAAGGACCCCCACAACCACAAAAGGCCGGGAGTCAATGAGAATGGTTTTCCCGACAGCAAGCTCTGCCGGCGTGTCAGGCCAAAGCTGCTTGGCAACCGAATCACCCAAGACCGCACTACGCGAACCGCGTTCGAGATCAAGAGGCGTCAGGAAACGTCCCGCGCGAATCTGGTGCATGCCAATGACGAAGTGATCCGGATAGACACCCCTCACCATGCGGCGGTCAGGATTCCCCCCCCCATCGGTGGCAACGGCCGTACTTAAGAAAATCTCGGGCGAAACATGGGAAAGGAAATTGGCCGATTGCTTGAGCGCCTCCGCATCACGGAGAGTCCGACCGGGTGAGAGATTGGCAAATTCGAATTTTTTACTGGAGGGCTCCTTATTGACGATGGAGACAAATTCCAACCCACCCATCTGCTGCATAAATTTGCGGGTTCCATCCTCGATTCCGCGCGTGAGGGCCATCGTGGCAATGAGGCTGCTCACCCCAAGCACAATGCCAAGCATGGACAGACAGGTGCGGAATTTATGAGCAGAAATTTCCCGCAAGCCGATGGAGATGGCGACAAGCGGATTCATGGATTGTATTCCCGGGTTATCCGACCGTCGCGGATTTCGATAACTCGGCGTGAGTGGGCTGCGATGGCAGGATCGTGGGTGACCAGAACGATGGTTTTTCCTGCCGCATGAAGCGCGTCGAACATCTCTAAAATCATACGGCCGGTTGCGGAATCCAAGTTCCCGGTTGGCTCGTCGGCAAAGAGGATTCGAGGATTGTTGACGAGGGCACGGGCTATGGCAACGCGCTGGCACTGACCCCCACTAAGCTGCGGCGGGCGGTTTGAAAGACGCTCGCCAAGCCCCACGTCGGCTGCGGCTTTTTTAGCGCGGACTAGACGCTCCGCATGCGGCACACCCGCATAGACCAAAGGCAGCGCGATATTTGAGACGACATCGAGTTTCGGTAACAGGTTGAACGCTTGGAAAACAAAGCCAATCTCGCGGTTGCGGACGCCTGCAAGCTCGTCGCCAGAGGCCTTCGCAAGATCTTTTCCGCAGATTTCCATGCGGCCCGAAGTGGGAGTGTCGAGGCACCCGAGAAGATGCATGAGCGTTGATTTGCCGCTGCCACTGGAGCCAATGATCGAAAGGAATTCGCCCTCCTCGATGCGGAGATCGATCTGATCCAGAGCCCGGATTTCCTGATCACCCACGCGATAGACTTTGCTCAGATCTTCGAGGTGGATCAGGCTCACGATTTGTCTTTTTTTGAGGGCTCGGGAGGTTCGACCAATAGCACATCCTCACCTTCGCTGATGCCTGATTGAATTTCCGCCTGGGTGGAGTCGATCGCCCCCACAGTGACTTCGCGGCGGATAGGCTTCGTACCTTCGAGCACGTAGGCCACCTTGTGCCCATCGTTCTCAAAAATCGCACCGATAGGCACTGCGATGCCATTGGCCTTTGGAAGTGCCAAGCGCACGCTGACCGAGACGCCAGGCTTGAGTCCCGCATCATTGCGGTTGATGAGCCCCCGAATCTCGAATCCTTTGATGTTATTTTTGACATTTGCCAGCGGGGCGATGAAGTAAATTTTTGCAGAGGCTGTGGCTTCGTCGGAATCAGGAGATTGAAGGATCAGCTCCTGTCCTAGGCTCAGCTTCGGCGCATCAAGCTGGTTGACTTGGGAGATGACGAGAAGACTCGAGAGATCGGCAAAAATCATGAGGCTGGTGCCAGAGTTGACGCTCGCAGCGCCCACGACGACCTGCCCTTCGCTCACAGGAATCTCAAGTACGGTTCCATCGAAAGGGGCAAGAACCCGCGTCTTAGCCAGGCGGTCGTCAACGGTCTGCCTCCGGCGGAGGGCTTTATCCAAGCCATTTTCCTCAATGCGAAAATCGGCCATCATGTTCAAAAAAGATTCCTCGCTGAGGAGCTTGCGCTCATGGAGCTGGCGGGCACGATCAAAGTTGCCCTTGGATTTTCCCATCGTGAGGCGCGCACCCTCGATCTCAGCTTCCGCGGCGGCCCGCTCATTGAGCAAATCGGTATCGTCAATTGTCACCAATAGGTCGCCTTTTTTCACACTCTGTCCGGGAATCACATAAATACGGCGAATTTTGCCACCGATCTCGGGCTTCACATCGACTTGCAAGGAGGGCTTCACTTCACCAGCTAGAGGCAACTCGGGGGAGATTTCGGTTCTGCGGGCTTTGTAGGTGGGAAAATCTTCGATTTTTTCCGACGCTGAGAATGGCGGCCAGCCTTTATAAAAAGCTGTTCCGGCTAGCAGAAAAATCACGATGGCGGCGGCAAAAAACTTGGTCACAGATTTCTGACTATACAGGCTTAGGACGACTTCTCAATAAACAC
>CANMQB010000229.1 GCA_947499885.1 Spartobacteria bacterium | reverse complement strand
AATGCCCTCAGACACTCGTTCATCAGTTATCGAGTATCACTGACAGGCGACGTAGCTCGAACCTCTCTGGAGGCAGGCAACTCCCCGAAAATGATCTTCCGCCACTACCGGGAAATCGTGGATGAGGAAGCCGCCCGGACATGGTTTGGGATGACGCCGCCCGAGGGATGGCAACCGCCCGAGCTGGATTGGGCGCTTCGGGATCGATGGCGGAAGCTGGCCGCACGTCGGAGTAATCGGTGCGTTGACACGGAGGACGCTGCGTAACCATGAATACGATTGAACCTACCCTCATCCAGAAAAAGGAACTCGCCAAGCGCTTGTCGATCAGCCCTCGAACCATCGACGGCTGGGTTGCCAGGCGGGTGATTCCGTGCATCAAAGTGTCCTCGCGATGCAACCTCTACGAGATTGAAGCCGTCCTCGCCGCTCTGAAAAAGCACCATCAGGTGGATGCCCGATCCTGATTCCTGAATACAAAGAAACCCCGGACGGTGCGAACCATCCGGGGTTTTTTATTGCGAAATGCTAATCTTTGTTTTAAATTTTCTCAAGTTGTGGTTTTGATTTTGCCGATGAACGAAAAATCTATTTTTCGGCGGTTGCCAATACCTGCTGGTGCGGGCTTTCCGATGAGCGCTCAGGTTTTTTTAAGTGAGCGGCCAGGGGGAAAGGGCGTAATTGCTGATCAATTTGCCAAGATTAAGACCACAGGGATCTCAAAGGTCTGGTGCCTCCTTACAGATAGCGAATGGGAGCTCGCGGCGTCGTATCGCGAGGCTGTGACCCAAGGACTGTTAGTTGCTGAGCATCACAGGCTACCGCTGCGTGCGTCATGTCTGGCAAATGATAAACTGCGGCTGGAGGAATCTTTGAAGCTGATGGTAGCTGCGCTGAAATCAGGAGAGTCTGTTTTGATTCATTGCGAAGCCGGGCAGGTTCGGACCGGGTGTGCTGCCGGGGCTCTTTTGATGATGCTTGGCTTGAGTCTTGAGGACGCACTGGCAGAGGTGCGCGCTGCGGGCTCCGATCCCGAACCGTTCAGCCCATCGGATCTACTGCGCGCATTCGTGGTGGAGTAGAACAGAGTTTCTACTCGTCTGGTGGCGCAGGATTTTCAAATCGGAGCGCATGAGATCATCTGGTTTTATCCGGCCCGTTCGGTCTCGATGATTTGAGCGTAGCGGACCAAGCCCATCGCCGTGGCATAACGAGGATCCTCGAAATCCGCCTGGATTCCGCTGAATTTCGGTGGGCCCAGTCGGTTGACATCACGACCGAAAACACCGGCAGCAAGTTCGCCAAAGCCCTGCATTTGGCTTGTTCCTCCAGTAACGAAAACGCCGGCATCCATTGAGTCAACTGCTCCAGCAGGCAAACTGGAACGCACCGAACTAAGGATTTCTTCAAGCCGCTGGCGGATTACATCATTCAGAATACTCCGACGGACTTCGACTTCCTCGCCCCCCCTTTCGTCGGTTAATTGAGCAGTTCCCAACGATTTTTCTGGATCTCCAGAGGCGTCACCTTCGCTTACTTTCAGGCGCTCCGCTTTTGAAAATGGCAGGCCGGTGGCGAGATGGATATCGTTTGTCACATGGTCGCCACCCCTGGGGATGCAGCCCGATGCGGCGATGGCCCCATTTAGGTAGAGTGCGTAGTCAGTGGTGCCGCCGCCGATGTCGATAATCAGCGCACCGCGTTCGCGTTGCTCGCTGTCGAGTGCGATCTGGGCGGCAGCGATGGAAGAGAAAACGATATCATCGACCTCCAATCCCACTTTCTTGACGAGATTGATGCTGCTTTGGATACGATCGCCGTAGCCATGAATGATGTGCAAATCCGCCTCGATAGTCTTACCATGAATGGCGACCGGAGCGGTGGTGTGTTCGATGCCATCGAGTCGGTAGCTCCGGATGATCGGATGCAGGAAGACGTGGTCCTGGGGGATGCCGACCTCTCGGGCAATGCTGCAAACTTCCTCGACGTGCTCATGAGTAACTTTAGGCTCTCCATCTGGTAAGTGGTAGGTTCCACGGGAGTTGGTCCCTCGGATGTGGGCCCCAGTCACCGCGAGATAGACGCTGCCGATTTCGACATCGCTGGCATCCTTAGCCTTGGCGAGCGCGTCTGTCAGGCATTCGCACGCTTGTGCCAGATCATAAATTTCGCCCTCTTTTACACCGGCCGTCTCAGTGACGCTGATTCCCCGGATTTTGATGGCGGAGCCGGCCTTAACCTCGCCGACGACGAAGCAAGTTTTGCTGGTGCCGATTTCGAGTCCGATGTGAATTTTAGCCTGATGCGCCATGATTTTGTGTTGTGGAGATGGTTCGTTGAAGAATGGATCGGCGGTGTATTAGCAGGTAGTGGCTCAAAGTCACGGCGACCTGTTCACCCGCGGTTCAGGATAAAACGTTAAAATTAGTTTGCAACGATTTAAGAAAAAAGAGCCTCAAATCGAGATTTGAGCCCGACACCCGATCAAATCGCGATTATGTCTTAATATTGGGGGCGAGCTCTGTGTCGTAAGTGAGATCAGTTTGCGAGTCTTTGGGGCTTCCTTTCGCCGAGCCTACCCATTCAGAGGGTTTCCCGCTTGACAGCGCGTTTCTCGGTTGGTGGCCTTGAGCTGCACTTGCTTTGAAAAAGCAATCAGAATTGCTGCAATTTGGACCACGGCCACCTAATCATCTAATTAATTCCATGACCAGATCATCGTTGCCGTTTTGGTTCAAGGCCGGGGTTCCCGTCATCCTCGTCGCGTTAACTGTTTTTTCGGGCTGGTTGACCGGTGTGGGGGCTGGATCATCCGCCAAACTCAAAGAGGGAGTGACCTACGCCGTCTGGATCGCGGAGGCGGAGGTTTCGCCTAAAAATCCGACCGGTTCCACTTGGGACACTGATTCAAGCGCGCCGGATCTGTCTGCGATGATCGCTTGGCAGAATCAAATCGTTCTCCGCACCGTGGTGGTTCAGGACGCCATCATCGCCTGTTGGGAGCCCGTGGCGGTTGACATCGAATCCGTCCTTCGCGGAGAAATCAGCACCTCCTCCGTTCAGCGGGTTGCGCGGGTCAGGCTGGAGAAAGGCCAGCCCCTTGTGATCGGCGTCTTCGATGAAGACTTGCTTGACCGGGAGTTCGCGGGAGGTGTCAGCATTGTCCCCGAGAACCTTCGTTTGGGCAGTAACGAAATCACCTCGCCAGGCACGCTTCGCCGCATGCAGATCATGGTTGCCGACAATCCCGACCAGATCACGCCGATCAAGGGCGAGGCTCCTTATCACGTCGCCGCCAGCAGCGAATGGCTCAGTAACCCGCCTCCCGTCATGGTCAGCACTGGCTCGATTCTTGCGACCCAAGCGCAGGAAGCCGCGCAAGCTGCCGCGCACGCCCTCTCGGTCGAAGCTGAAAGCAGTCTGCGCGATGCGGGTAAGATCTTGGAGGAATCATCCAAAGCAATCCAAGAACAAGGAGGAGCCGCCAAAAAGTGGTTGCAGAAGAACCTGCCGGGCAACCCATGATGCATCTCCGCCGTCGCATGGTCCCCTGGCTGGTCGCCCTATCCAGCATTGCCTTTGGTGCGGGCATTGTTCTTCCGCTTTTCACGATCCAACCCGGTGCCGGTGTGTGGACGTCCTTGGTGCGGCTGTGCGCCGCTGACCAGATGCAGTCCCGCACGCTCACCCTGCCAGGCGGCATCCTTCAACTCTGGCAGGGGGGAGAGGTCGGCCTGACCATCCTTTTGGGCCTGCTCTCGCTGGTTCTGCCGATAGCCAAGCTCAGCGTGCTCTGGTGGGAGTGCTTTCTGGTTGGCGACATGCCGGAACCCTTTTTGGATTTCTTCCGGGCGATCTCCCGCTACGCCATGGTCGAGGTGTTTGTCATTGCCCTGCTGGTGATGCTCGTCAAATCCTTGCCCGGTGGCAGCAGCATCGCCCTTCATCT
>CANMQB010000228.1 GCA_947499885.1 Spartobacteria bacterium | reverse complement strand
CGTGCTGCAATCGTTCGATTTTAACAATCCGAGACTTCCTTTGCGGGTTGTGGGTCGGACTTTCCAAGTCGAGAACTATGGCTTCGCCATGCCGATCGGAAGTCCGCTGAGAATGGCGCTGAATCGTCAACTCTTGAAGATGCAGGAATCCAGGGAAACCCAAACGATCCTTGCCGGATACTTCGGCGAGGCCAATGTCCAGTAAGCCTCTTGCAACCGGACTGAACGGTTAAAGAATACCAAGCTTCATTTTGCCCGCCTCGCGGATCATGGATGCCCGCACCTTGGTTGTGAGCCACGATCTCAACATTTTGCTGATGCAATTCACAAGTTAGACCCAAACCGAGCGCGTCGGCATTTTTCAGATCACTGTGGGCCAAGCCACCAGGTGTCACCAGAGTGAACGTGGCGCCTGAGAAATGGTGAGCTAATTTCTCTTCACGTCGCTTTTGCCGCTCCTACTTGGTAGGAACCTAGCCTGAAAATCCACCACTCCTCTCTTCCTTGCTTTGGCTCAATGAACCGCTGATGTGGAAACCGAAACGGTCTGACCAATGCGAAGGGGAATGGGAGGTTTTCCCGTAATGTTGATGCGGACAGGAAAACGATTGGGGAGACGGACCCAATCAATCGTCTGGCTCACATTTGGGAGGAGTTCGACAGTGGATCCGTTCGAATCAAAAATTCCCCAAGCGACACTTTCGATGAGGCCTTCAAATGGCTCGTTATTTCGCCCAATAAAGGTGATGGAAGCTTTGCCTCCGACTTGGAGGTGATGGAGTTGGGTTTCCATGAAATAAGCGGCGACCCAGAAGGAACTGGAATCCACGAGTGCCAGAAGTTGCTCGCCTGCGTAAACGTAGGTACCGAGTGAGGTATTCATATTTGTGAGATAGCCATCCACTGGAGCGAAGATTTTTGTGTAGCTGAGATTGAGCTGGGCTGTCTGAAGATTCGCTTCGGCTGCAGCAGTATCGGCCTGAGCAGCCGCGTACGAATCCTGAGCATTTTGCAGGTCGCGCAGGTCGTTGACTTTCGTCTGATAAAGAGTGGTCTGGCGATCGAGTTCCTGCTTGGCCTGAACCTCCGCAGCCTCGGCCTGTTGAAGCTTGGCGCCGCAATTGTTGACAGTTGCAATATACGTGGAGGGATCGATCTCAAAAAGGAGGTCGCCTTTTTTAATCTCTTGGTTGTCGCGGATGGGAATTTGGACTATGGGCCCAGCGACACGACTTGCGATTCCAACCACGTTTGCTCGCACTTGCCCATCGCGCGTCCAAGGCTCGTTGGTGTAACGCTGATACAAGCCGAGGGAGGATATAATCGCAAGAATAACAACTGTAATAGTTACAGCATATTTTGAGTATTGCTTCATGGCGCGAAACAAATTCCTAAAGTTGAAAAAAATAAGATGGCGAGAGCAACGAATAGGAGCGGAATATTCCAAATGTATCGCGTCCATCCAAGTTGCTCGATGAGTAGGAGAATGATCCAAGCAGCAAGGAAACCGATCGTGCCAATGGCAATCTCCCAAGGAACAAGGAAGTCGCCAAGAAGGCACTGGGCGGAACGAAGCGAAGAGAACATACCTAGGCCATTCTTTCATGGCTCGAGCCCACAGGCAAGCCAATGGGACTCGACGTTTTTTTCCGAGCACTTTGTCGTGAAACCAAAACAAATCAACTGAGGGAACAAAGGCATCTGGGTGGGATTAGGAGTTCCTGAGCCGACACTTGCTTAAAACTTAACAGAGTTGCTAGAGTGTCCAAATCCTCGCCACATGAACCACAAACAAAGAACCCAACTCCTTGAGGAGGCCTTAACGCTTCACAAATCTCACCTCCACGAGGATGCAGAGCGGGTTTATGCCAAAGTGAGGCGCGAGTGCCCGAAGGATTTCGATGCGTGGTATCTTTCCGGGGCAATGGCATTTCAAAGGGGCGGCCACTTAGACGAAGCGATTGAGCTTTTGCAAAAAGCCCGCAAACTCAATTCCGATTCTCTCGAATGCCGGATGTTTTTAGGCATGGCCTTGGCAGATTCCGGGCGCCATGCCGAGGCGGAGCCACATCTGATACGCGCCTTGAAAAAAGCCCCTCACATGGCTGAGGTGTGGGAAAATCTTGCACGCTGCCAGCGCGCCATGGGACTACCTCGTGAAGCCATGGCATCGCTTACCAAATACGCAGAAATCGAACCCTCAAGCGCGAATGCGCAAGAACTCCTCGGCGAGCTCACAGCGGTGGTTCATGGCTTCGCCTCTGCCGAATCCCATTTTCGCAAGGCTATTGAAATCGACCCTGCATTCGCCATGGCTTGGAGCAACCTCGGCTTATCGCTTTTGGAGAAAGGCGGGCATATAGCCGAAGGGATGGAGTGCCTCGACAGGGCGCTGCAGCTGGATCCCGTCCTCGTCGCGGCCTCGAGCGCTCGAGCACTGGGTTTGCAGAGACTTTTCAAAGCCGAAGAGTCCTTGGACCTTTACAATTCCATTCTTTGGATGGAACCCCAGAATGCCTTCGTTCTGAGCGCTCGCAACATGCTTCTTAATTACCTTCCCCAATGGGAAAAAAGTGCCATTTTTGAAGCCCATCAGGAGTATGATAAACTCTACCCAAGCGAAGAATCCACGGTCTTTTTCAATCCGCCAGAACCTGATAAGAAATTGCGCATCGGTTTTGTTTCCCCAGATCTGCGTAAACATTCGGTGGCTTCTTTTCTCCTACCACTTTTGCAAAACCTCGATTCCGCACGAGTGCAGATACTGCTTTACCACTGCCACGATACCGAAGACGCAATGAGTGCCACTCTGCGGGGCCTCGCAAGCAAATGGACCAATCTCAACGGCGTGGAGGACGATGCGGCAGCGGCTTTGATTCAAAGAGACGCCCCGGATATTCTCATTGATCTGGCGGGTCACACAGCCATGAATCGGCTCCCCCTCCTTTCGCGTCGCCTCGCCCCACTACAAATATCCTACCTCGGCTATCCTAATACCACAGGTCTCTCAGCCATTACTCATCGACTCGTTGATGAAACCACCGACCCAAGCGGTGATGCCGATGCCTTTGCAAAAGAGAAACTGATCCGCTTCTCCCCTTGTGCATGGGCTTACCACCCCCCCGCCGACGCCCCCCACCCTGCGATGCCAGGTGAAGACCAGCCAATCACGTTCGGCTCGTTCAACAATTTCCTCAAAGTCACGGACGAAACCCTCAAGGTCTGGTCACACATTCTGGAGGAGTTACCAGGCTCGCGCCTTTTCATCAAAAGCATCTACCTAGACGATCCTGAAGTTCAGAAGCATGTCATTGAACGTCTTACGGCCTGTGGAATCTCCCTAGATCGAGTGGAGATTTCTGCTTTCATGTCATCCACTGCAGACCACCTCACCGCTTTTAACCGCGTGGATGTGGCTCTCGATACATTTCCCTACAATGGCACCACGACGACCTGCGAGGCCCTCTGGATGGGCGTTCCTGTGGTTTCACTTATCGGCGACCGACATGCCGCTCGCGTCGGACTATCACTCCTCACAGCCATCGGCCATGCCGAATGGGCCACAGAAACGAAGGAACTCTACATCAAAAGGGCCATTGCCTTGGCAAAAGATAAAAACCTCCGCACGCAGCTTCGCACTTCACTCCGCGCCGAATTCACTCAGAGCATCCTCTGTGATCATCTCGGCCAAGCCACTCGCTTTGAAGAAGGGATTCGACAAATCTGGATCGAGTGGTGCTCTCAAATGGCCGGATCTCAAGAATCAATCTGAGTATGCAGTTGACTCAACAGGCCACAATCTGCCGTGTTTGAGAAATGGATTGCGCGGCGAAACTGAATCCAATTTTTTGATTCTTGAAAAGATCCTCCCCTCCAACAGAACGCTCCGCGCGGACGAAGAAAGACTACCGAAGGCAGCCCAAAAGGTTTCACTGCGACCACATACCAGCG
>CANMQB010000227.1 GCA_947499885.1 Spartobacteria bacterium | reverse complement strand
GGCCACGCTGCTAAACGAGCTGGTGAACCAGAACGGACAGGGTGGCGGCGCGGTAACCGAGACTTTCAGCACGAGTGGTAAGCCCCAGGCGATGGTTGGCGCGCTCGGTCCAAAGCAGGCTGCCGAGGCCGCGCGTCTTGGTTTCTATACAGGACCCGCCGGACAGCAAGGCAACTCGCCCGCTGCTGGCTCTGGATCGTCTGCGCCACAACCCTCTGCGTCCGAATCCGGAGGCACTCCGGGATCATACATCACCAATCAGGCTTCGATTTCCTCGGATGTTCGCCGTAACGCTGTGGTGATCCGCGATGTGAGGGAAAATATGCCGTCTTACTCAAAAGCCATCGCCCAACTGGATGTCCCTGTGCGTGTCATCGAAATCTCGGCGGCCATTGTGGATTTGGCCATCGGAACCACGCGCACTCTTGGGCTCAACTCTATCGGTGTGGGTGTCGCAGGACAGGGTGGGGTTGGTGCCAGCGCGACCGGTCGCCAAGGAATCTTGGTTGACGATGCCGCTGCTGTGAAGCAGTTGGCGGATGCCAAGGCAAACAATCTCACTAATCCCAATGTGCTGTCCGCTCCGATCCTCTCGCGAGCCGCTGACGCTGCAAGTGTGGCCGATGCCCCCAATATCCTGGCGAGCGGCGTCTTTGGAACCACTCAAATCATGGCGTCCATCAATGCTTTGGAACAACAAAACAAAGCCCGCACGCTCTCCCGCCCCACGATTCTCACGCTCGACAACTTCGCCGCAAGCATAAGCCGCCAAGAGACATTTTATGTGAATTCCACCGGCCAGTATGTGAGCAACCTCTTCAATGTGAGCACGGGATTGAATTTGCAGGTCATTCCGCATGTCACCATCGAAAAGAACAAAGAAAGAATTTACCTGCAGGTGAAGATCGAGGATGGACAACTCGGCGCGCGGCAGGTGACATCCATTCCCACCGTGCAGCAGTCTTCGCTCACCACGCAGGCGATGATGAAGCGTGACCAGAGCCTTCTCATTGGTGGTCTTTTCCTGAAGGTCGATAAGAAGCAAAGCAGTGGCTACCCGTGGCTCCAGCGCATTCCTGTGCTCGGCTACCTCTTTTCCGTAAAGGGACGGGTGGATGACATGGTCGAGCGCATTTTTGTTATCACTCCTCGGATCGTGGAACTCGAGAACAAGAACCTGGGCGATTACTCCAAGTATTTTCATCCTGCTCCGCTCCAGCAGGAGGCTCTTGACGAGGAGGCCGCCTTCAGCCTGCCCGTGGAGGAGGTGCCCGCGCCATCCCCGACTCCCGTTTCCAAAAAGAAAAAATGAAAATCCGCTCCTTTCAAAAAATCCTGTCCGGATGCCTTCATCGATTGCGCCTTCCTGTTCTGCTGCGTCGTGTGCTGATCCTTTTGCTGGCACTTTCCCTTGTGGGCTGTGGCAATGAGGACCTCTATACCAATGTCACGGAGAGCGATGCCAACACGATGCTTGGCCTGTTGATTGCACGTGGCATCTCGGCTACCAAGCGTCCTGTGAAGGAGAATCTCTTCGCGGTGGCCGTGCCGAGGGATCAATTCGCCAGTGCGGTGGACATCTTGAAATGGTATGGCATTCCGAAGGAAACCTTTGACGGGATCGGAGAGATGTTTCCCAAAACCGGTCTTGTCTCCTCTCCCAGCGAGGAGCGAATCCGCTTCATGCACGCCCTAGCGGGAAATATCTCCGAGATGCTCAGCAATATCGACGGCGTCATCACGGCGCGCGTCATCCTGGTGCTGCCCAGCAACGATCCCTACACCAACAAAAACAATCCCGCCTCGGCTTCCGTGTTTTTAAAAATCCGCCCCGGTTTTGACACTACCACGCAAATCCCGCAGATCAAACAACTCGTCATGAACAGCGTGGAAGGTCTGAGCTACGACAAGGTGGCGGTCACACTCGTGCGCTCGGACGAAGTGGACTTCTTCAATCCTCTCAAAGCCGGCGCTGAACAGGCCAAAATCCTGGGTATTTCCGTGAAGACGGAGTCCAAGGGCATACTCCTCAGGATCTTCACTGTAGCCATTCTCTTGGTGCTCGGCAGCGCGGGAACCGCTGTTTATTTTTACCTCAAAATCCGAAAGGTTTCCCAAGGCTCCGATGCGCCCTCCGCCACCGAGTCGATTGAGCCCCCGCTCGCCGGTTGACGTTGGGATACAGATTGATCGCCAATGAGCATCACCAGTAAAGAAACCTGGCAAAAACTGGCTGATTCCTGGGTGGGAATCGCTCCGAAGGAGGCCCATTTCGAGTCATGGATGTCGCTGAATCTGCATCCTCCTCTCGAGGGACATCTCCCGGTGGAGTGGGTCGCCCGCGTCGAAGCTGATCCGCGTGCGGATGCGTTCGCCCGCCGCTATCTGCGGTCCAGTTTCAAATGGGAATCCACTTGGGTGGATTGGATGCCCAATAGCGATGTCGCATCGCTGGTTCTTGAGCCAAAGGAGGCTTTGGAGAGGGCGGTGATCCTGACCGGTGCCATTTGTTGCCGGGGGCTGATCGCCGTCTCAATCTCCAAAGCTGTGCGCCGGGCGCTCGTTGAGGCTTTTGGCGTTGATGTGCTGCAGCGGCTTGCTGCGAGGCCACTCGTGGGCAGGATTGCGCTTCCGCCTGCCGTTGTGCCGCTGGCTTGGGCTTTGAAGCCTGCCGATACTCTTCGCCGCAGCGGACTGCTCTCGCTGCGCCTGGCGGTGTCGCCATTTCCCTCCGGTATCGAATCCCGCCTTGCTGCAATCCTTCCTGATCCTGTGTGGATGGAGCCTCTGCCTGCTTTTTCCCCGGAGGACCCAAAACTTGCAATGGAGTGCATCGCCGCTGCTAGGAAACTTGACCATTCTTTATGAGTTCGCACCTTCTCCGCATTGAAAATGATGTTCCTGTGGTGCTGTCCGGCTCCGTATTGAAAGCGGCCGACGCCCTCAAGCTGGCGGATGCCGAGCGAGTGCTTGTAGCAGCCAGGGAAATCGAGGCCCGCAGCAAAGAGGAAGCCGCCAAGGAGGCGGAACTTCAACGGCAAGAAGGCTGCCGCAAGGGCCTGCAGGAAGGTCTCCTCGAGGCCCGTTTGCACAATCTGGAAACCGTTGCGGCAACCTCCAAGATGATCTCCGGTTTGCACCACCAAATCTGTGATGTCGTGATGACCTGCCTGCGCACCCTGCTCAAGGACATGCCTCCGGCACAGAGGATCGAGCAGGCAGCCACGCTTGTATTGGAAACGGTGAATCTCCAGCAGACGGTTGTTCTCTGTGTGAACCCCACCGAATTGCGTGAGGCCGTGCCGGTGTCTCAAAAACTTTCGGAACTGATGTCCGGCGGTGCCCGTGTGGAATGTCGAGGCCGCGAGGATGTCGAACCGGGCGACTGCCTCTTGGAAACGCCCCTGGGCATCATTCGCTGCGCGTTGGAGGACCAACTCGCCCTCATCAACAAAGCCCTTCACAACGCGCAGGAATGAGACCATGACGGCCGCCGAACTGCTTCCAGGCTACTTTCAGCGCCTCCGCTCGGCCGGTGCCGCAGTCGTTCCCCGACGACTCTCGGGCCAAATCACCCAGGTCGCCGGCGTGCTGGTGAAGGCGCTCCTTCCCGGCGTGCAGGTGGGGGAACTCTGCGAGGTCTGGCGTCCCGGAGCCAAGGAACCACAATTCGCCGAGGTGATTGGTTTTTCCGGCTCCACCGCCCTTCTCATGCCTGTGGGTGATTACGAGGGCCTCTGCTCGAACACAGAGGTGCGCCCCACCGGGACGACCCACAAGATCAAGGTGGGTGAGGGACTTCTCGGCCGCGTGCTCGATGGACTCGGCAACTTTCTCGACACCTCTGCCGAACCATTCGTCGCGGAAGCCGAATATCCCGTCAACGCCCTGCCTCCCGACCCGCTCTCGCGCGGCCTTGTCGAGCATCCGCTCTCTCTTGGCCTTCGGGCGATGGATGGCCTGCTGACCTGCGGCGAG
>CANMQB010000226.1 GCA_947499885.1 Spartobacteria bacterium | reverse complement strand
AACAAACGCGAAGGCATCGAACTGGCGGGATGCTGGGCCCACGCGCGGCGGCACTTCCATGAGGCGCGGGAGCATGTGCCACTGCGCGCCAACTGGGTCCTGTATCAAATCCAAAATCTCTACCGCATCGAAGCACGCCTGCGCGAAAGCAAGGCTGGGCCTGCATTGAGAGCGGCCGTGAGAGCCAGTCAAAGCGCGTTGATATTGAGCCGCCTGAAGCGGGCGCTTGAAAAAATGGAGGCATCCCAAAGGCATCTCCCATCGAGCACATTTGGAAAAGCCATCAGCTACACCATCTCGCACTGGGACCTTCTCACCAAGTATGTCGCCAATGGCCGTATCGAAATCGACAACAACAGCGTGGAAAATGCGATTCGACCAACGGCCATCGGCAAGAAGAACTGGCTGTTTTTTGGAGACGCCGAGGCCGGAAAGCGCAGCGCCGTGATCTACACGATTATCGAAAGTTGCCGCAGACGCGGTATCGATCCGCATGAGTATCTGCGCGACGTGCTCACCCGCATCACCGAGACCACAAGTTGGCAGGTCGCAGAACTCACCCCGGGAAAGTGGGCGGATAGGAAACTCTCGCTGAAAAAGGCGGCGTAGATGCTGTAAGGGTCGTGGCATTCGCCTACGACATTTACACCAACCCCTCAAAAAACAACGGGGTGCTCGGCGCAACGCTTACAATACTCCATGCTTTGTGTTACCTCCAACATTCCATAATCCTCCTGTAAACCCTGTAATCCTGTCTAAAAATCCGTTTTTTCGGGTTAAAATCAATAGCATCACAGCCCTTGTTGGATACTGAACACGGCGGGGGCATCATTGTTCCAGCCGGTGAGGCCACTTTCGAAGCCGGGATTGGTGACGCGATTTGCACCGCCTGACGTTCCAACGAAGACCTCGTCTAGATACATCGTACCTGCGGCATTGCCGTAAGCTGTATCAAAGCTAATGTAAATGCGTTGGCGATTTCCGACGTTGAACACGGGCGTTGTGACTTTTGTCCAAGTCGAGCCGGCGTTCACTCGCACTGAGGATAGCTTCTTCGTCCAAGTTGCATTGGCCCACACTTGGAGCTCCAGTGATCCGCTGCCCTTCACCCACACGCTGGCGGTGTAGTTCGAATTGGGTGTGACTCGCACGGTTTGATAAAAATCCTGATAGCTTGCCAAGGCGGGGATTTTAGCCGTGGCAGACCAAGATCCGTTGTAAACCATCCCGCCGGTCGCCGGTGTGGGTGTAGGCGTCGGAGTTGGAGTCGGCGTCACTTTCGGAGTAGCCGTTGGCGTGGCCGTGGGAGTAGCCGTTGGAGTTGGCGTCGGGGTAGCTGTTGGCGTGGCCGTGGGGGTAGCCGTTGGCGTGGCAGTGGGAGTAGCTGTCGGAGTCGGTGTGGGCGATCCGCTTTGGAGTTTGTCGCGAAGGTTTTTCACGACTTGCTGCATGGCTGTATCGCTTTTAAAGTCTGTAATGTAGGTCCACCAAAAGACGCCTCCGATGCTGCCGGCATAATCAAAACTCGCATTGTAGTATTGTTCTGCCACGGCGCGCTTGGCTGCCACGGTATCCGTCTGGTTGTAGGCCCACCAGAATTGTTGGCCGGCGATCCAGTAACCCAATTCTCCCAAGCCAATCTTCTGGGTCGGAAATTCGGCGCGCAGGGTTTTCATGACTTGGTCAAAAACGACCCCCATGGGAGCTTGCTCCTGGTACTGCGAGAAGGTGACCACATCGATGTTGGCCCGCGTCGAGGCGGGGAGATTGGTATTGGCCCACGTGAACATCGAGTTCGCCACAGAGTCGGTATTAATTTGCCAGAAAAATGTCAGAAACGTCGGCTTGCCCGGCGCGCGCGCCTTCACCTCAGCGGCCGCATCCGCGATGCGGAGTCCGATGTCACTACTGAGCCAACTGCCGTTCACCTCGTTGCCCACCTCCCAAGCATCGATCTGCGGAAAGGCTGTGATGTAATCAATGAAGCGCTGTTTGTATTGAGCCCGCGTGTAGCCCTTATCATAGGTGGAATCCACTGGTTGGCCGAGCACCTTCACTCCCTTGCTTTTGGCATAATTAACCAGTGTCGTGTAAACAGAAGGAGCCTGACCCGCGTCAAAAACAATGCGAATCCACGCGTAGGGAGCGGCCATTGTGGCGACCAGATCAACATTCGCTTGGTAGTTTGAGACCGTATCAATCGTGAAGCCGACCCAAGGTGTCACTGTGCCCTTGTTCGCTGCTGCGTACACCGGGCCATGCTCTGCAAGGATCGCATCGTAGGCCACAGCCAGCTGGTCCAATGCCAGTTGACCGGCTTTTCCCTTGGCCGATTCCGGGCTGTAAACATCGACACTGGCGAGTTGCGAGGCTGCTGACTGATAAGCGGTGTTAAATTTCGCCGACGGAACGTAGTCGGGTCGTGCCGAGCGCGCCGCATCGAGTTTCTTTTTCACATCCAGCGCGGCCTGATAGGTGAAATTGATCGTCGCACCCGTGCTGAATCCCACGCCGCCGTTATCTAAAACGAGGAGTTGGTAGCCTCCAGGCTGAGTAGGCCAGTTGAAAGCCAACGCCACAGCTTGCGAGGGAATGTTGAAAGCCAAGTTTGTGCCGGATGTATAAAGCGGCCCGCTCGTGATCGCCCGCATGTTTGTTGGGTTTAACAAAAAGTCACTATTGTAGCCCGCTCCGCCATTGTTGGAAGTCGTGCGGACCTGCGTGGGAGTGAGCGGCGTGCCGTTTCGATCGAAAAAGAGAAGCGTTATCGTGCCTCCAGCCTGAGCGGATCCCCGCACGGCGAAGGCGATGATCACAAGCGCCGCAAGAAGCAGAAACGCGAGACTAGGCAAAAGCAGATTCCTCAATGCACGATGCTTTTCATTAGGGTTTTCAGGTTTGTTTTCCATGCTCTGAACTTAAGACCCCCACACGGGGGGCTCTATGGGGTCTTAGCCTGCTTTTGCTCTCCAGAGGTTGCTTCACAGGGTTCGCGGCTTTCCATTAGAAGCGTATGAAGACACCATTTATGCCTCCCCGCCGAGGTGGCAACCAATCGCTCAGCGGCCTGAAATTTCTCGTTCGAACCCCGCTCGCCACGGCATTCGTTTTTGCGATCTTGTACGGCTGCGCTTACATGGAGCCGGATTCCACGGTCGAGCCCGGATTCAAACCCGCCAGCACCATCGCCGCTCGCGTGCCGCTCGCCATGCAGACGAAAGATGCGCCTGCCTTGCGCGCTCGAAGTGCCATCATGATCGATGCGCAATCAGGCCAGACCATTTATGAAAAAAATGCCGACGAGCCCCTGCCCGTTGCCAGCACACAGAAGCTCCTCACCGCCATGGAAGTCATTTCCGAAGGGGGCCTCGAGCGCGACGTGCAGGTCACAATCTGGGACCAACTCCAGCCCCCGACTAAACTCGGTCTCATCGCAGGCTCCAGCCACCGAAGGCTCGATCTCCTCGGCGCCATGCTCGTCAGTAGCGCAAACGATGCCGCCAGCACACTCGCCAATGCGGCCGATGGATCCTATGGAGATTTCATCTCGCGCATGAACGCCCGCGCTCGTCGCTTGGGCGCCAAAAACTCGGTCTTCCTCAACCCCCACGGCCTCGATTTGCCGGGCCAACACTCCACCGCGAGGGACTCCGCCATCATCGCCTACCACGCCTATCGCGTTCCCCTCATCCGTCACTTTGCCGCACAGGAAATGATTCCTTTCAGTTACGGCGATGGACGCACCATCCTGCTCGAAAACACCAACATGCTGCTCTGGAACCGCCCCGCCTACTTCAACGGTCTCAAGAGCGGCTTCACCATCCAAGGTGGAAAATGCCTCGTCGCAAGCGCCAAGCACAATGGCTCCGAGATCCTCATCGTCCTCCTCGGCAGCACCCAAGAAGAAGTCTTCCGCGACGCCAAACGCCTGTTCTCCTGGCACGAAAAAAACCTCACAAAAAAAGTGGAAGGCGACACCCCTTAATTCCCCCTTGGAGGGCGA
>CANMQB010000225.1 GCA_947499885.1 Spartobacteria bacterium | reverse complement strand
TAAGCGCAAACGCTCGTTGAGGCGTCGCAAGTGTTTTTCTTGTTGGCATTTGCCAAGTGGTTGCAGTTCCATGTCAACAGATAATCCATTTTGTGGTAGGACGCAATAGCGACATGCAGGGCATCACCGATAATCTCGGCCGGCATGAGGTAGTTTGCTATGTAAACCTTGGCAATATCTCGGATATCGTCGTTGATTTCCAAAAGGTTCAATTCAGCCACAACGGACAACTTTTCAGCTTTCAAAGGGTGGTTGCCGCGCTCCAACTCATCGATTGTGGCGATAGAAGTATGGCAAGCAAAGAAACTGCGACGCTCAACCCACCAATACCGAGTCCAATGCTTTCGGGCGAGGGATTCCGCATCACGCCTAGTCTCGTGATAAAATGATGCGATTGAAGTTTCTATATATACTGAATCCATATTATTTGGAGTGGCATCATTTTTTCAGCAATCTTTCTTTATCCCAAAGCTCTTCTTCTTCCACAAAGTGCCGGCATCCTTGATGCTCAAAAGTCAGGAGCCCGCTTCTGGGGCTTTCCGGATTCCAACAAACGCCCCAGTCGTTTCCGAGTTGGCCAGGGAGTTTGAGAAAAAATTTGCATCCGCACGAGCAATCGGGGCCCCACTCGGCATCCCGGTCGCGTTCTCCCCAAGGCTGAAAATCCGTGGGCAAATTCTTGCAAACCCGGCTCAAGGAATTGTGAAGTTCCCGGGTGGAATTCCGATCCTCAGAATTGGGGTGTGGTTTATCCTCCATGATATTCAGCATCCAGTCGTCCTGTAGTCCTGCGCGCTGCGCGCGCAACCCGTCAATTCCGGATGAAACCCCGTGCCAACCTCCAGCAACGAAGCAATCCGCCCCTTCACCTTGATCCGCCCCGAACTCTGCGTGGTAACCCGCGAAAGAATCTTGAGCAAAGTGGAGTTGATTCGCGCCTTCCCTCGGCGTCTCACCCTGTGGGCTGCCTCTGGCAGTGTTGACTCGCTCGTTCCCACTCGTCTCACCCTTCGGGCTGCCTTGCGGCAGTCTCCCGTGCAGTCGCCCGACTGCCTGGGTCCGAGCGGCTGCCCCGCCGCCTGGTTCACCGGCGTCATACCTCCAGTCCGTCGTCCCGCCGTCCCGCCGTCCTGTCGTCCGCGCGCTTTGCGCGCCGCCCCATTCCGCCCGATGATCCCGAGGACCCCGCCGCGCTTGACCTCAAAAGAAACATCCTTCAGCGCATAGACCCAGTCCGAAGGCGCTTGCGCCTTCGGCGCAGAGACGGCAGAAGATTTTTTACCACTGATTTCACTGATTAACACAGATGAAGAATCCGATGCTGGCACGACCGGTGCCCGGTCTGGCGGCGTTTTTGCAGGCCCACTTCCAAGCGAGCTTGAAGATGGCCCTTCAAAACTCCCGCTCCATTCGCTTTGCGAATCACCAGCATCGGCCAGCTGATTCCCCCCTGCGGTTCCCTCCCCACCGCCTTCGGCGGTCCCTAACTTCGATCTCCTTGGCCCGTGAAGTGCGTCTGCTACTTCACTGGGCCTATCTTCCAGCTCCTTCGCACTCGTCTGCTTCGCAGACTTCGTGCGATCATTCACCTCCCCGATCTTGAGATACGGATCCTCCTTCCCGCGAACCTTGTGCCACCAACGATTCACATCATGCGCGAGCGACCCCGTGCCGACTTCGCCCAAACGATACAACTTCGACACCCCCTCCACCCGAATCACAACATCCCGATCACTCATTTTCCGAATCCTTTGATTTTTCTGTCTTCTGGATTTGGTGGAGCAAACATCATCCGAATCGCACCTATAACTTCTTGTAGCTGTTTGTCATGTTTTCCAACCTTTCCTTGCAGAGCCTCAATTTTTTTGGAGAGCTCTTTGTGCTCCAACATCAGATGCCCGAGATTCACAAAAGCCTGAACAACATGCAAACTCATTTGCACAGCGCGCTCTGAATTGAGCACGGCTGCCAACATGACTGCTCCATGCTCGGTGAAGGCATAGGGTAGGGCTCGACGGGCACCACCCCAACTTGAAGTCACAGGCTGTGATTTCAAGTTTGAGACCTCCTCGGCTGTAAGTTGAAACATGAACCTGCTCGGAAATCTTCCAGGGTTTCGTTTAACCGCTTGATTCAAAGCGCGTGTTTCAACGCCGTAAATCTCGGCAAGGTCCGAAGCGAGCATAACCTTTTCACCTCGAATGAAGTGAATTCGGCTCTGGAGCAGTTCTAATTCTTGCGACATTTTTGGTCAAAGATTGGTTGCATCATTTGCTTATTATCCAAGGGATTCACATCATGCGCCAACGACCCGGTGCCGACTTCGCCGAGGCGGTAGAGTTTGTGACCCAGGCAGGAGGGAACCTGCGCGGGAGACTGCCGAAGGTAGCCCGTAGGGTGAATCGAGACCTGGGAAGGTCGAGAAAGACTGCCGCAAGGCAGCTCCGAAGGAGGAGCAGGGTGGGAACCCAGCGAATCAAACCCGAGGGCAAGGCGCGAATCAAACATTTTCAACGCGAATAACGGTGTCGGACATGGGAAGAGAGGAAAGAAGTGGCGAGTGGCGTGTAACTGGTGGCGGGTTGGAAGAAGATGTGGAGAAAGTCGAGAGACCAGAGTCGAGCGTTGCGGGTTCTGGAAAGGCAGCTAGGCGGGAAGGTCATTTTGACAAAGGGAGGCCGCTGACTTGCGAGGTTGGCAAAGTAATCAAATCGAAAGGAATTGGCGTTCCATCAACCAGAACAAAATTGGCGGGCCGGGCATCGAAAATGACGACCTCCAATGATCGACCAACCCATGCAAAGCGTTTTCCCGGAAGGGGGCTGAATCCATATAGCTTCATGAAATCCGCGATCTGTCTTTCATCTGGGAGTTCACCCAAGAGCGGCTCTTGGTGAATGAGAATCGAAATATCGCCTTTTGTCGTTTCCAAAATACCGGAGACTTTTGTGATGGCTCCGAACAATTTGTTGTGGAGCGACCAGCGATCCAAATAATCCAACGGAGTCCCTGGAACGAGCCCGCGATCCAGAAAACGAACTGTCCGCCCAAAACTGCCGCCGTAGGTTGCTTTTCGAACGAGCTGGTTTTCCGCATCGTTCCAAACAAGATGTTCAAGCCCCCCGATGCGGGCCCCTGCTATCCAGAAGCTTTCGCGGTATCTTCTTCCCGCTCTTTCCGCCCATTCGAGCAAGGCTCCTCGTTGGGCGAGAATTCCTGCGCCTTTTCCACCTGCATCCAAAATCGCTCGGATGTCATTCGCGGCTGTTTCCGGATCAATTCCAGTATTCCCTGCGGGCTCGATATGATTTGTTCCATTTCCATGATTCATTTAGCTTTTGAGATTGGCATTGTCAATGGCGCGTCTCCGGTGCTGTAGCGAATGACGGTGTCGGACATGGGAAGAGACGAGAGACGAGGGTCGAGAGTCGGGGGCTGAGGCGGCAGCGGTCGAGAGTCCAGCGTTCAGAGTCGAGCGGCTGATGTCTTGAGCTGATCTGTCTGATAGCTCTCGTCCCTCGTCCCTCGTCTCTCGCCGCTTCCTCCCAGGAAGCAACTCCCCTGCAATATCGCAGACCCCATACCAAAGCGACTTCTTCAGCGACCGACAGAATTTCTTCGAAACGCCTTCGACCCGGACCAAGACTTCGTCGTTATTTTTTGACAGAATTAACAGAATTACAGAATTTTACACAATAAACTATCAAACTAGGGGTCAGTGTTCATTTTCTTTCATTTTTACAGAACTCACTTCTGCGGAATACGATCCCATTCGTGCTCGGGCTCGACATCTGGAACTTTTGCAAGAACACGCTCGAATTTTTCCCTGTTGCCTCGCATCGCCCGTGCTTCGAAATCCGATCTTTGGATGCCCCATGCCCCAACGGCTTGTGCGATGGCAATAGCAGCAAGGCGTTCCACAGGAATACCCTCGTTTTTTGCTATTTGCTGTATGCTTTTTAAGACAGGATCGGGAATTTCGGTGGTAATCGTGCTCATGGTTTTAAAGAGACTCTAAGAATTCGCGAGGAGTTTGCAATCGGATTCCAAAAGTCTCGCTCGGCTT
>CANMQB010000224.1 GCA_947499885.1 Spartobacteria bacterium | reverse complement strand
CCAGTATTTTCCATGACTCTGCTATTCGACACACGCGAACCCGATCCGCATCCGTGGGCCGCGCATCTCCCGGAGGGGTGGCGCATCGAGAGCGGCACACTCGAAACGGGTGATATCGTCCTCGCCCGAATTCCCGAAGGCGTGGTGGTCGAGCGCAAGACCCCTTCCGACCTCGCCGGATGCATTGGCGCAAGCCGTGAGCGTTTCGAGCGGGAGCTTCGCCGGGGGCGCTATGTCGGGCGCTTCCTGATCGTGGTGGAGGGGAGCTTGTCCGATGTCCAACGCGCTGCCCGTGGCATCCATCCGAACTCCATCAGCGGAACACTCGCCTCTTGGGCCGTGAGGTTCTGCCCGATCATCTTTGCCGGATCGACGGCGGGAGCGGCGGACTTTGCTTTCCGCGCCCTCGCCTCACAGGTTCGCGACATCCAGCGGGCCGCGCAGAGCATCCAAGCAGAACCCTCCGCGCCCGTGACACTCACCGAAAAGAAAAACGCGCCACAGCGCCTCACGGCGCGAAGACGCGCCATCATGCCATGACCATCCCATTCCAAAAACTCCCTGACTCCATCAAGCCCGAAGCCGCCGCCGCCATGATCGCGGGCAAGACTTGGTTCCATTGGGGGAATCAAGCCGACCATCCCGGCGACGATGAACTAAAGCGCTGGATTCCGGCGCCCTCTGGCAACGGATTTGCGGGAATTTGTGGAACGGATTCCGCCTCGCCCGCTGGCAACAAATCCTCTGGGGCGATGATGAAAAATGCTGATGTTTCACGAAAATTGGCTGCAGTCCCTCACGCAAAGAAACGATTCCTCGCCGACTGCCTAATCGCCGCAAAGCCAAAGCTCTCCAATCGAGAACTGGCGCGGGTTGCCGGGGTTTCCCATACCTACATCGCCAACCGCCGCAGGATCGCCCAAAGTGGCAACAAATAGCCGAGAGGCTTGCAAGTGATTGCAAGGTTTCGCGAACAATACGCGCAGGCGCGGGAGTGTGATGAGGTTTCCATCCAGTTTGGATGGGAAAATATCAACGACTACAGCTACACGATTCTTCTTGATCCTAATTTACTTTGACCAATCGAACTTGCTTCGGTTTTGCCGCCAAATTTGAGGCGTAAACTTCAAATGGCAGGTCTAAAAAATCTTCGGGATGGTCACCCCCAAGTGTCCACCAACTGCTTTTTGCGGAAACTGTTGCTGATCCGATTAGGTTGCCAGATTTATAGAGTGGGAGCGAGACTTTTACCTTGTCTGGCTTTCCTGACCATTCTGTGGCCCGATCTTCCCAATGCAAAATTTGAGGAGCAATCGAAAACTCTGAGTCATTTTTCACAGAAACATTCGAGGTATTTGGGAAATACGGAAGAAGTGCGGCAACAAGTTTTCGAGCAACAACGGTTCCTGATTTGGGATAGTCTTCATCCATATAAATGCCATCACTTGGCGTGACTATGTTGATTTTTGCTGTTGCTGGGATTTGAGCTTGTTTCTGGAATGATATTTCCCGTTTTGAGATGCACCCCGATAGGATTGAAACAACAGCCAGAAGTATGCTAATTTTTATCATAAAAGTGAGTTTGTTTGCCGAATGGCTTTTTAAATCATTTCCTATCTTTGTCAGTTAAAATTAACTTTGCTTGTCCACCGCGTGAAGACCAGGACGAGGGCAGCTTCCGTGTCATAGTAATGTTCATGTCTTGACCCGACAGAGATTCGGCGTGATGGAGAGGGTATGAGCGAGCCTGAAAAGTCAATGACTTCATCAACGACCAAAGCAAGACCGGCAACATTAGCTCTCGCGGAGGCACTCAAGCGAGATCGGGCGCTGCCGCCTTCCCATCCGAGAGCGACTATCGAGGATATCTGCAAGGCGCTCGGAGCCGAGCGGGTTTACTCCAACAAGGGCAGCGCGAAGCCGGGCGTGACAATGTTCATCAACCGCCCGAAGGAGTAGTCGCCATGCCTTCGAGATCAAACATTTCAGATGAGGATTCGGAGTCTATCCCGAACTTCATGCAAACCTTGGAACTAACGCAGACACCGACATCGAGCTTGAGTCCTCTACGCCAGAGAATGCAAGCGGCATGGCCGAAGGAGAGAACTCGCGAATTGGGCAAGTCGCAGAAGACGCGCCTGTCAACATGGGTGGAGCGGGACAGGGTGACCAAGGGCGAGGAGTATCTGACGGTTCCAGTCCTACAGGGGCTGCTGGAGATGCTCGAAACATACTACCCAGAGGAATCGAGCAGAGTCTTGCCGATTTAATGCAGCTCATTAGCTTAACGCATCGCTGAATCGCCATGTCTTCGAGATCAAACAAGCCAGACGGGGATTCCGAACCCATCCTCGACCTGATCGAGCGTGTCGGTGGCGAGGCGCCGAAGTTCACTCTCGAAGAGATTGCTTCCGTTAAAACTCCAGAAGCGGAAAAGAAAGAGTTGGATCGGATCGCTTCCGAAATAGCGATGGATTTAAATGCTGATCCTAATGATGAAGAGGTTCAGCGTTTGGCGGTATTCCAAGCGGCTGCAAGGCGGCTAAACCAAAGGAACGCATGAACGAGCCTGAATTGAGTGACGAGGAACTCGCCCTGACCTACGGGCTGGAGCCAACGACGATTGAGAATCTCAAGGAGTCGCAAGCCGCCTACAAGAAAATGGGCAGTGATTTGACGCTGGAGGAGGTCTACTTTCTGGAGTTCGACCAACCGGACCGGTGCGAGGCGGAGGAGGATTGAAGTAGCTTTATGTTCGTTTGCTGAGTCAGCCGAACTTGGTCTTCTTCTCCCCAGTAATTTCCTCTATTTGTCTGTCGATTTCATCGGCAAGGTCATCATTGCTATGTATCTTAAGGACTACAGCAGCGGTGAAAAACCTCATGTAGGCTTGCGCAGCCAACTCTTCGGTGCTCCGGGAGGACCTGATTTCCTCGTCACTTTCATCGGTGTCGAAATTGCCGATCGCCTTGTTCAGCACACTGCTAATCCTGTTTGATAGCCGAAGCAGCTCCCTGCTTGCCTTGGCTGCAGCGTTTGAATCTACAGCTTTGCGATTGACTGCATTTAAAATCAGTCCAGCCCTTTCTCGGAGGCATTCCAGAAGCATTTCAGAAAGGCCCTTGATGTTCATTTTAAGCAACTCCTCTTCAGTTGGCACGGGACAATCCTTATCTAAGCACACGGTTGGGCCCATTTGCTGGGTGCTGCGGATAGGCAATTGTAGGTTGTCGGGCCTATCCGCTGTTTTTTGATTCTTACTGCCCCTTGAGCTGTAGAGAAATTTCCGGATAATTTCTTCCCTATCGCTCTGATTTGTAGCGTGTTTGGCTTTAGAAATAGTATCGTTAAACTCCTTTTCGAAAGCGCTTTCTCGTTTGTATTTATCCCCATTTAAAAGACCGTCTACACCAGCGACAAGATATGCTCCCAATCCTGCAACCATAAAAGTTAGAAAGAAGCCAAGGGCAATCCCGCTTCTGTCATCTTTTAGAAAAAAGACCGAGGGTAGCGTGATGAAGGAGATTCCTAAGAGGCTGAAAATTGTTATTTCCGTTTTAGAAAACTTAGTTTGCTGGCGTTTGGCGCTACCATCAATTTGGTGACCTTTTATTTGTTGGAGTATTGTTGCGATTTTTTTTTGATGCTGAGTCGTTAGAAGTGCTACAGCGCCCACACAGTTGATCCAGAACCACTCTGCCTGTTCCAACCTCAAGGGAAGAATGGGGTTGTATATTACGGCAAGCATCCCAATTCCTATGCTTGTCCAGGTTTTAACCTTCTCAGAGGACTCAGTCTTTTGAATCTCAAGGATCACAGCGATGCAAGCTGCGACGACCACAAATCGGAGAACTTTGTAAAACTCAGAAGGCAGATCGAACAACGCCAGAAGGCATCCGATCGCGGCAAGGTTGCAAAGAATTGCTTTCATAAGTTTGTTCCCAAAACGGAACAAAACTGACCATGCCGACCTGTAGCGTCAAGTGCTCATTCCAGCACTATGGGCGCTCAACACCAAAACCTGATCGGGCCGCAGGTCCGCCGTCTGCGAGTCGCGATGTCTTGGACGCAGGAGGATTTGGCTGCGGCCTGCCAGCGTGCTGGTTGGGATGTCCCACGCTCCGGTATCGGGAAGATCGAGAGCCGCCTGCGGTGCGTCACCGACTTTGAATTGATCCACC
>CANMQB010000223.1 GCA_947499885.1 Spartobacteria bacterium | reverse complement strand
GAGGCAGGCTTGCTCGAGGGGTTCGGCAAGGTCGATCGCCTCGCAAAGGAGCGTGTGCAGGGCGGTGGCGTCGGACACCATCAAGTTTGAACTCCCCGCAGTGGCACACGCTGGCATTCTCCTCCACCGTGGAAAGCCAGCGGTCGGTCGGGCGTTGGGAGGCGTTGAAATGATGGAGGTGCAGAAGGAATCCGGCCAAGGCACCGGGATCGTGGAAATCGAGGCGCGCGATCTCGACAAGCACCACGAGAAGCGAGTGATTCAAGGGATGGGCGCCAACGCGGATGGCAAAGTTTTCAAACACCTTCTCGAGCGTGATCGGCGAGTCACCCTCGATTGGCACACCAACCAGATCGGCGAATGCCGCTAGGATCGATTCCAAGGCTACCGGTGAGTGAAGGGGCTGCGGTGACATTTTTGCCAGTTGAGAAGAGTTAGGGTTAATCCCGCTCGATGTTGAGCACTCGACCGTCGGCGGTGATGACCAGTTCGTAGGGACGGTCATTGGCGCGGCCTTGGAGCTCGAAGAGGCGGGTGGCACCGCGTTGCTGGAGGTTGGCCTCCGTGAGGACAAAGCCGGGAGTTTGGGCTTTGGCGGCGGCAAGGACATTCGCAGGGACTTCGTTTTTCGGGATGTCGTTGTCGAAGTCGTCGCTGTCATTCGTGTAGCCTGGCGCGACGGGAACGGGCTTGGTGGCACAGGAGGTGAGCAGAAACAATGAGGCTGATGCGGCGAGTAGGAGGATGGAGTTTTTTTTCATAGGTGGGTGAATGGTGATAAATAAGTTTTAAGAGTCGTAGCGAAGGCGGGGTTTGACCACGGATTGCTCGGATGGGCACGGAATGGGCATTTCAGGTTTCAAGTTTCAGCATGTCAGCTTTTTCTTCCCCTCCGTGTTCTCCGAGTCCTCGGTGGTTAAATCACGGAGCAGGCGGGGCTGTGGGCGCAGGCAGGGACTTGAAAAGAGCGTCTACCTCCTGGCGGGGTTCGCGAGTGATGTCTTTTTGCACGGAGAAGAAATTCATCAATTCGGCGGCCTTCAACTCACCGGGGTTGCCGTGGAAGTCTAGCGGGATCTTCGACCACGGAGCATTAAGAGGAATGCCAAAGCCGGGGGCCACGATAATCTGACTGGCAATTTCGGGCTGGAGGAGAAAGTCCATGAGCTTATAAGCGGCCTCGGAGCGCGCGGATTGTTTTGGAATCGCAAAGACGGTCATGTATTTCAGGCTGCCTTCGACGGGGTCGATCCACTCGTAGCGGCTAGGAAACTCGGTCATGAGCGGTATGGCATCGCCACTGTAGAGGAGAGCGGCGCCATGGCGTCCCTCGACAAGGTCCGCGCGGAGGTCATTGAAGGTATCGGAATGGCCATTGGTCCAGATCCCCTTGGAAGCCGGGGCTGTGTTGCGCAGCCAGCTTTGCAGGAGGACGCCTGCCGCGCGAAGATTTTGAGTGCTGAGCTCATTGACCGAGGCGCCGAGCGAAAGCAGAGCGGCAGCAAGAAAGTCTCTCTGGTCAACCAGCACGGCAACGCCGCCGGGGCGGGGTTTGCGGAAGGCATCCATGTATCCCCTCACCTCGGCTTGGGTGACGCGTCGATCGACCAAAAGGCCCATGGCAGCGACATCGAAAGGCACACGGAAGTTTCCTTGGGGATCCCCTGCCGCTTTGCACCAAGCGGATTTCACTTTTGCAAAGGAGGGGATTTTTTTTCGGTCCAACGGAAGCAATTCCTCGCGATCGAGCTTCGATTGGACAACATCGTTTGAGACGATCAACAGATCGAAAGGGACTTTTTTTCGATAGAGGAAATCCGCAGCTTCAGAACTCGAGATCGCGGTCGTGATATCAAGGGCGATGCCAGTTTTATTGGTAAAATCCAAACACACCTCACGCGGGATCGAGCGGTCGTAGGCAAGGACGCGGAGCATGCCGGGGGCGTCGGAGGCTCGGAGCGGACTGACAACGAACAGCAGAGCGAAGAGAAAAACGGCGCGAGTTTTCATTTTAATCCAATGCGGCCGAGGGGCTGAATGTTGATCTCCTCGGTGAGCTCTTGGTGCGACAGGACAGGGAGGTCGGGAAGCTCAAGCTCCACGAGCTTGCGAAGGAAGCGGCGGATATCCATGGAAGTGAGAATGACGGGTGTGCGCTCGCGCTGGAGGGCGCCACCGACCTTGGCCTTGATCTCGTCGACGAGTTTTTTGGATGTGGCGGGGTCGAGCGCGAGGAAGCTGCCGCCGGAGGTCTGCCGGATGGCTTTGCGGATGGCCTCCTCGGTCTGGGGCTCAAGGAGGTAGACAACGAGGATGTTCTGCCCACCGCTGAATTTGTAACTGATGTAGCGCCTGAGGGCGATGCGGACATACTCAGAGAGAACGAGTGTGTCTTTTTCTTTCGGAGCCCATTCGATAAGGGCTTGGAAAATGAGGCGCAGGTTGCGGACGGAGATGTCCTCCTGCACGAGGCGCTGGAGCACCTCGGCGATACGCTGTGGGGGAATGACACGCTGAACCTCACGCACGAGCTCGCCAAACTCCGCCTCCATGCGGGTGAGCAGGCCCTTGGTCTCCTGCAGACCCATGAAATCCGATGCGTAGCGGCGCAAAACGAGCGAAATGTGGAAGCTCAGGAGCTTCGGCGGCTCCATGTAGGCGATAGCGGCCTCCACAAGGCGGGCCTGCGAGGCAAGGGGCACCCAGAATGCGACACGGCGGTCCGGGGGCTTCTCGACGGGCTCGAACGGGATGTTGAAAAGTGACAAGTTCTCCTCGGTCTCGCGCACATAGAGGTAACCGGGGCGAATGGCTCCATCAGACATCGGCACCTCTTGGAGCAGAATCTGGTATTTGCCGGAATGAAGATTTTGGTTGAATCGCAGATAGATTCCGGGAAATGGCACGCCAAGGTCGAGATAGAGGGCCTTGCGCACCTGCACGAGTTCGGAGTTCAACCTCTCGGCGGTGACATACTCCTGCACGGCGGCATCGACCTCGAGCATGATCGGGACGGTGATGGAAAACTCGGTGGAGCTGTCCTCCTCATCTTCCTCGGATGGGGGCGCAGAGGCGCTCTGCTTCGTTCCCTCGGCCCCACCATGGAGCCGCTCGGTGCGCCTTCGCCCTTTGGCCTTTTGCGCGGTGCGCTGCAGAGCATAGCCGAGAGCGAGGATGATCGCCGCGAGAATGAAGAACTGAATCTTAGGAAAACCGGGGATGAGGCCCATCACAAAAACCACGATGCCTCCGATGATAAGCGCCTTGGGGGCAGCAAAGATTTGCTCGACGATATCCCCACCCAGGCCGCCGCTCTCCTCGCTGCTGGCGCGGGTGATGATCATGGCCGCGCAAATAGAGATGAGAAGAGCGGGAATCTGCGAAATCAAACCGTCGCCGATCGTGAGAATCGAGTAGGTGGTGACGGCCTTCTCGATGGGCATGCCTCGTTGGGCAACGCCGATGGCGATGCCGGCGATAATATTAATCGCTGTAATAATGAGCGAGGAGATGGCGTCACCCTTGACGAACTTCATGGCGCCATCCATCGCGCCGAAGAGTTGGCTTTCCTTCTCGATGACGCCGCGGCGGGTTTGAGCGTCTTTCACAGTCATATTGCCGGCGCGCAGATCGGCATCGATGCTCATCTGCTTGCCGGGCATTGCGTCGAGGGTGAACCTCGCCGCGACTTCGGCCACGCGCTCGGCGCCTTTTGTTATGACGATAAACTGGACGAGGAGAATGATGAGGAAAATCACCACCCCAACGATAAAATTTCCAGCCACCACAAAGTTGCCGAAGGTATAAATGATCTCGCCTGCGTAACCCTCCACCAGAATCATGCGCGTGGTGGTGATATTCAGCGACAATCGGAAGAGCGTCGTGACAAGAAGCAGGCTGGGAAAGGTCGAGAAGGCCAGGGCGCTCTTCATGTAAAGCGACATGAAGAGCAAGACGCAGGAAATCCCGAGGTTCAATGCGATGAGTGTGTCCAGAACGAATGCCGGAATCGGCACAATCATCAGAGCAATCACGCAAACGATAATCGTGGCAATATAGATGTCCCCGTATCGCCGCGAGGCGAAGGCGAAATTCTGCAGCCGCATCAAGAAGGCTTCCATCACAGTCCGACTCCCTCTTTCCGCCGCGATTTAAGAAACTCAAGAGCCTCAGCGTCGCTTTCCGAGGTGTTGCCCAGGCGGCGCGCGGAGA
>CANMQB010000222.1 GCA_947499885.1 Spartobacteria bacterium | reverse complement strand
TGTCGTTTTTTTTACAAATGGTCCAAGCAACGCTCGTGAAAACCTGCGGAGCTGATTAAAATAATACACTATGAAAAAACTCACACTCGCACTTCTTACTGTTGCTGTCTCAGTCACAGGCGCCTTCGCTGGCACCTCGGCCAAGACCTTCAAACAAACAGTAGCTCCAGCTCCGGAATGCAAATTCCGTGATCAAGAACTCCAAGTCGACGCATTTGCCGCCGGCGCTTTCTACAACCAAGGCCGTCCAGGCTGGGGTGGTGGACTCGGAGTGAACTACTTCTTCACCAAATTCATCGGTCTCGGTGTCGAACAAGACGTTCTCGGTCACCAAGGAACTCCAGCTGAATGGGTTACCGCAGGTAACCTCTTCCTCCGCTATCCAATCTGCTCGATCAACCTCGCCCCATACGCCCTCATCGGTGGTGGTGCAGCCTACGGTGAAGGTCGCCGTGGTCATGGTTTCGGTACTGTTGGTGGTGGTCTTGAATACCGCGTTACCGACAACATCGGTCTCTTCTCCGACGCTCGTTGGGTTTACTCTTCCGAAGAGCCTAAGAGCGGAATCCTTGGCCGCGCTGGTCTTCGCTTCGCGTTCTAATTAAATACCGAAGTCTTACTTAAAACATGAAGCCGACTCGCAAGAGTCGGCTTCTTTTTTTTGTTGAAAGAAATCGTTCGTCTCTGACACTGGTAGGGTGATCGCCCCACTTGACGGTGCAGGCAGATTTCTCAGCAAAGCATCTCCATTACTTGAGCATAAGCTGCTGCATTCCAATTTGCAGAATCAGGTGAACTCATCAATGCCGTGGCAGTTATTTAAAATGCTCAAATCCTCGCTTCTTTGCTGGATCATCTCATGGGGTGAGTCGCTTGGATTTTTTGGATTTGACGGATCAATTTATGAATGGATTCAGCATCCTTGAATTGTAAATTGCACTGCGACTATTCGACAAAGCATGGCGCGTTGGTATAGGATCTCGGCATGTCGTTCGTTCATCTGCATTGTCACTCCGAATTTTCGCTTCTGGACGGGGCTGTGCGCTTGGATGAGTTGGTCAAAAAGGCGGTAGGTTTTGGGATGCCTGCTGTGGCGGTGACGGATCACGGCAACTTGCATGCGGCTGTGCCATTTTATCAACAAGCCGAGAAGGCTGGTATCAAGCCGATTATTGGCTGTGAAATGTACGTTGCACCAGGCTCAATGCTCGATAAAAACGCGTCATCGGCAAAGGATGCGGCCTTTCATCTCACGCTGTTGGCAACAAATGAAGAGGGTTATCGGAATCTCGTGAAGCTCTCCACCGCGGGGTATCTCGAGGGATTTTACTACAAGCCACGTGTGGACCGGCAGCGTTTGGCTCAACATTCCCAAGGCATCATTGCCCTCAGTGGATGCTTGAAGGGTGAAGTCGCCTCGCTGCTGGCATCGGGTCGTTTTGATGAGGCTCAGTCCACAGCTGCCGCGTATCGCGATATTTTCGGTGCTGAAAATTACTTCATCGAGTTGCATGATTTTGGCCTCGATGCGCAAAGAAAAATCAATCCTCAACTTGTAAAAATTGCTCGTAATCTGGATATTGGAATAGTCGCGGCGAACGACGTGCACTTTCTCGAGAAGTCGCACCACGAAGCTCACGACGTGCTTATTTGCATCGGTACGGCCTCGAATGTCGTGGATGAAAAACGGATGCGCTACAGTCCGGAGCTCTATTTCAAGTCGCCCGAGGAGATGCGCGCCCTTTTTGCCGAGCTTCCCGAGGCATGTGATAACACGCTGCGCATTGCCGAGCGGTGTGATTTTAAGATGGAGTTTGGCAAGCCAAAATACCCAAATTTTGATTCCCCTGATGAGCGCACCCGTGAGCAATATCTTCGGGACCTCTGCCATCAAGGTCTTTGCAAACGCTTTGGTGCGCGCGTGGATACGGACCCCGAGCTTAATAAGCGGCTCGATTACGAACTTTCCGTGATCGAGAAAACCGGATTCATCAGTTATTTTCTCATCGTGTGGGATTTTATCCGGCACGCCAAAGAAAGTGGCATACCCGTTGGCCCTGGACGTGGTTCGGCAGCGGGTTCCCTCATCGCTTATGTCCTTGGCATCACGGATATCGACCCGCTTCGATACGGGCTGATTTTTGAAAGGTTTTTGAATCCTGAGCGCGTGAGCCCGCCTGACATCGATGTGGATTTCTGCATGGAGCGTCGAGGCGAAGTGATCGAATATGTCCGTCAAAAATACGGAGAACGTTCTGTTTCTCAAATTGTTACATTTGGAACGCTAGGCGCGAAGAGCGTGATTCGCGACGTGGCTCGAGTGCTTGGGTGGAGCTATGCCGATGGCGACCGTGTGGCCAAGATGATCCCAAACGAGCTCAACATTGACCTCGAGAAGGCGCGCGAAAAAAACCCTGAGTTGCAGACTGCCATCGAGAATGAGGCGCCCGTTCGCCAACTTTGGGACTATGCTATCTTGCTCGAGGGACTTAGCCGTAATACCGGTATTCACGCCGCCGGTGTGGTGATCGGCGACAGGCCGCTTGATGAATTCATACCGCTGTCTCGTGGCAAGGAAAACGAAGTTGTCACTCAGTATGCCATGGGACCGCTCACCGACCTCGGCATGCTCAAAATGGACTTCCTCGGCTTGCGCACGCTCACGATCATGCAGGAGGCCGTGCGACTTATCCATGCCAAGTGCCCGGATTTTCATATTGATAATATCCCAATTGACGACCGCGCCGCGTTTGACATCTACAATCGGGGCGAAACGCTCGGCGTTTTTCAAATGGAAAGCGGCGGTATCACAAATTGTTGTAAACGATTTGATGTAAGCTGTATCGAAGATATCATCGCGATCGGAGCGCTCTACCGTCCGGGCCCCATGCAGTTCATTGATGACTACATCGAGCGCAAAAAAGGCATCAAAAAAGTTGAATACCTGCATCCGCTCCTCGAGAAGGTTTGCTCGGAAACGCATGGCATTATTGTCTATCAGGAGCAAGTCCAGATGGCTGCCAGTGTGCTCGCAGGTTACTCCCTTGGCGAGGCCGACTTGCTCCGCCGCGCGATGGGCAAGAAGGATGCCGAGAAGATGGAAAAGGAACGCAAACGCTTTGTCGAAGGTTGCGGCTCACACAATAACATTCCGCCAAAGGTAGCGGATGCCATTTTCGGCTTTATCGAGAAATTTGCACAATACGGATTCAATAAGTCGCACAGCGCCGCATACGGATGGATATCCTACCAAACAGCTTACCTAAAAGCTCATTTCCCCCGGGAGTTCATGTCGGCCATGCTCACCTTTGATGCAAACGATACCGACCGGCTTGCAGTCGTCATCACCGAGTGCCGCCGTATGGAGATTCCCGTCCTACCGCCCGACATCAATGCCAGCTCGCTGAAGTTCTCCCCCGATGCGAGTGGTCCTGGCATTCGTTTCGGTCTTGCTTCCATCAAAAATGTTGGCGCGGGGGCGATGGAATCTGCCATCTCTGAAAGAGAAAAAAGTGGATTCTTCCGCACTCTAGAGGATTTTTGCTCCCGCCTAGATTCGCGCACGGTGAACCGCAAAATTCTCGAGAGCCTTGTTAAGTGCGGGGCTTTTGACGGTTTGGACAGGAACCGGGCTGCATTATTTGCGGAAATCGAACCTGCCATGGGCGCCGCCGCCTCCCTGCAGCGCGACCGCGCGAGTGGGCAGATTTCCCTCTTTGGAGATGCTCCACTGGCAAAACCAAAGAAGTCCGCCAATGCGGCAAAAATCGAACCCTGGTCCCAACTCGAAATGCTCAAGTATGAGAAGGATCTCCTCGGCTATTACGTGAGCGGGCATCCGCTCGATAGCTATGCAGGAAATTTTGACTCTGGAAAATACAACACGATCGCCCAAGCGCGCGAGGCAACCGAACCGGGAACTTTCAAGCTTGCCGGGTTGATCATGTCCGTCGAAAAGCGCTTTTCCAAAAAGGACGGGAAGCCTTTTGGAATCATGATTCTTGAGGACTTCACCGGCTCGCTCGAAATCACGGCTTGGGATGAATCCTTCTCAAAGAATGCCGCTCTTTTTGTGGCCGGTATGGCGGTCGCGATCAACACACGCATCACCCGCCGCGACGAAGCGATCCGCGCGACGGCCGGAGCCACCACCGCGCTCAAAGAAAAAACCTCCGTGCGCCCGGTGCGCCTACGCCTCGCCCGCGAGCGGCTCGATGAACCCGCCCTGCACAAAATCCTCGCCGCCGTTCAAGCCAATCCCGGCCCACGCCCCCTCATCCTGGAATTCGTTCTTCCCAAC
>CANMQB010000221.1 GCA_947499885.1 Spartobacteria bacterium | reverse complement strand
TCCCGCTATCGGGAGCCCCTTTTTTTATTGAAGATCAGTAGGCTGTCCCAAACGGCCTGTTTTTAAATCTCCAATTCCCAAGTAGGAGGGACTGAACGAAGCTCATTCTAGCAGTGTGGAGATGCATCGCAGACCAGAAACTCGCTTCGCTGGCGCCGATACGGCGCATCCGCGCCTGAGTCATGGGCCCTCGACGGCGCGGGGCCTTACCAGTTTTTTACGAAGGGTGCTGCCGCACTGCGGCGCGGCAGCGCCCATCGTGCCACCAAGGTAGGGATGGCGCGCCGTCGCCGTCCGACTTGCGCGGCGCAGTCGCCCCCATCATCCCAAACAGCACATTCGAGCCTGAAACGCGAAACCACCACCGCGATCAGGGCTAAAACAATGCCAACTGGGCGGCCTCGGTGTCCGGGACGAGTCGTTTGCGCGTTGTCTTGGCAAGCGTGGGCTGGCCGGCGGCGTTGAGTTCGGATTTTTCGAGGTTTTCGAGGATTTCCTTGGCGCGCGAGATGATCGAGTCGGGGAGGCCTGCCAAGCGGGCGACTTGGATGCCGTAGCTTTGGTCTGCACGGCCGGGGAGGATTTTTCGGAGGAAGATGATTTGGTCGTTCCACTTACGGACAGCGGCGTTGAGGTTCTGAATGCCGCTGGGAAACTGGGGGTCAGGCAACATTTCCTTTCATTTGGATGTAAAAACACGGCTCCACAGATTGATGGAATCCTATTCGTGATCGCGGGCAGAGCCGACCAGGACGGGCTTGGCAATCTTTTGGAACACCAGATCGGGACGAAGACTTGCCTCTGGGTCCACTTGCTCGTCGAAAATCAAAGCTTGACAGAATTCTGTCCATGTGTGAGTAAAGACTCATGCAAACGATCAATTACACTGAAGCCCGAAACCAATTGTCTGGCCTGATGGAAACCGCTTCCCGTGATCGCGAACCTATCACTATCACTCGAAACGGGACCGGGGTCGTGGTGCTGCTAGCGATTGAAGAGTATGAAGCCATGGAAACGACTTTGCATTTGAACTCGACTCGAGCGAACGCCGCTCAAATCCAGCAAAGTCTGGCTGATTACGCGGCAGGCAATATCCAACCCGGCGAGCTATGCGACTAAGCTGGCTCCCCAACGGTTGGAAAGACTACCTTTACTGGCAGGAGAATGACCGTAAAATCCTCCAACGAGTAAACGAACTCATCAGGGATGCCTTGAGGAGTCCATTTTCTGGAATCGGTAAGCCTGAGCCACTCAAAAAAAATCTGAAAGGTTGGTGGTCCAGACGGATCACTCAAGAGCATCGTCTTATCTATCAAGTTGAGGGCGATAGTCTTCTGATCATGCAGTGCAGATTCCATTACGATGACTGAGTTTCGGTCACAACAATGACTTGCAGTTTGGTCTGTCATTAAAATCCGGAAACTGGGGTCAGGCAATATTTTCTTTTCTTTCGATGAAAAGCGCTCCTGAGTATGGAGATGCTATTTTTTCACAATGTGCTGGGCGTGTGACTCCCACATAATCAAATGCGGCGCTTGGCTCGGATGGCGGGGCCGCACTGTCTTGCGGGTGCCTATTCGTGTTTGCCGAATGGGCAGGACTGGCGGTTGATGGGGAATTTTTTTAAAACAATGCCAGTTGGGCGGCCTCGGGGTCCGGGACGAGTCGTTTGCGCGTTGTCTTGGCAAGCGTGGGCTGGCCGGCGGCGTTGAGTTCGGATTTTTCGAGGTTTTCGAGGATTTCCTTGGCGCGCGAGATGATCGAGTCGGGGAGGCCTGCGAGGCGGGCGACTTGGATGCCGTAGCTTTGGTCTGCACGGCCGGGGAGGATTTTTCGGAGGAAGATGATTTGGTCGTTCCACTCACGGACGGCGACGTTGAGGTTCTGAATGCCGCTGCGTGTGCGCTCGAGGTCGGTGAGTTCGTGGTAGTGGGTGGCAAAGAGGGCCCGGCAGCTGATTTTGTCGTGCAGGTACTCGGCGACGCTCCAAGCGATGGATAGGCCGTCGAAGGTGGACGTGCCGCGTCCAATTTCGTCCAGGATCACAAGGCTGCGGTCGGTGGCATTGTTCAGGATGTTTGCCGTCTCATTCATCTCGACCATGAAGGTGGATTGGCCGCGCGAGAGGTCGTCGTTTGCTCCTACGCGCGTAAAAATGCGGTCGGTGAGGCCGAGGCGCATGGACTTGGCAGGAACGTAACTGCCAGTCTGCGCGAGGAGCGTGAGGAGTGCAACTTGGCGGATGTAGGTGGATTTCCCAGCCATATTTGGACCAGTGATGATCGCAAACTTCTTCCCGTCCGCTCCCAAGTTGGTGTCATTTGGGACAAAGCGTGAGCCATCGGTTTGCTGGTCGAGCACGGGGTGGCGTCCATCGGAGATTTCCAAAATGCTGGAGTCGTCGATTTCTGGGCGGCAGTACCCTTGGAGGCGGGCGGTTTCGGCGAGCGAACAAATGGCGTCGAGGATTGCCAGTGTGGCAGCGGTTTCTTGGAGGTGGTGGGTTTCCGCCAGAACGCCACCTCGGAGTTCAGCAAAGATTTCGAGTTCCCGTGCTCGAGCGCGTTCATCCGCGCCGAGAATTTTGCCTTCAAATTCTTTGAGTTCTGGGGTGATGAATCGCTCGCCGTTTACGGTCGTTTGCTTGCGAATGTAGTCTGCTGGCACTGATGGGAGGTTCGCTTTGGTGATTTCAATGAAGTAGCCGAAGACAGAGGTGAAACGGACTTTGAGGGATTTGATGCCCGTTCGTTCGATTTCCTTTTCTTGGAGGGCAGCGATCCAGTTTTTTCCTTCGTGTGAGGCCGAGCGCAGTTCGTCGAGGTCGGAATCGTAGCCGTTATCAATGAAACCTCCCTCTCGAATGATGGCTGGTGGCTCCGAAACGATAGCGCGACGGAGCCTTTCACCCAGCTCTGGCAGAGCGTGCAGACGCGTCGTGAGGCCTGAAAGAAGCGTGGAGGGAATGGTGAAGCCGTGGAGCCCCCCGAGATTCGCCGCAAGGGGTGGAATGCGCTCGAGGGATTGTGCTAGAGCGGAAAGATCTCTGGCGTTTCCAGATGGCCCGCTAAGCCGCGCCGTGGCGCGTTCGATGTCACGGATATCTGCAAGGCGGGTGCGAAGATCTCCCAAGAGCATGGCGTCGTCGAGGAGGGCGGCGATGGCATCTTGCCGCTTTTCAATTTCCGAGATGTCTTTGAGCGGATGGAGAATCCAGTCGCGCAGAAGGCGAGCCCCCATGGGGGTGGCTGTGCGGTCGAGTGCCCCGAGTAGGGTCATGCCTCGTCCGGCACGGGATTGAACCAGCTCGAGGTGGCTTTGTGTCGAGGCATCGAGGATGAGAAACTCGCTCCGGCGGTAGGGTTGAAGTTGCTTCAAATGGCCGGCGGGGCGGCGCATCTGGCGTGTTATGTAATGCAGGAGGGCTCCGGCGGCCCCGGTGCCTGCAGGAAGATCGGCGCATCCGAAGCCGTCGAGTGTGTGAACCTTGAAGTGCGAGCGGAGCAACTCGGCGGCCGGCTCTAATTCAAAAATATAACCATCCAGCGGAGCCTGTGGAGCGACCTGTTTAAAAGCCTCTGTCTGATGGTCGGGTATGAGGATTTCCGCTGGCGAGACACGGGCGAGTTCATCGAGTAGGGCGGCGAGCGAGTCGAGTTCAGTGAGGCGGAATTCGCCTGTGCTCAGGTCGCAGTAGGCGAGTCCGTGGCTGTCACCCCGCTTATTGAGTGCAGCGAGAAAATTCGGTTTTCGGTCATCGAGACCGAAGTCGTCGAGCGTCCCGGGGCTGAGCACTTGGGAAATTTCGCGGCGCACGAGTTTGCCGGCGATGACTTCTCCCACTTGGTCGCAGATGGCAACGCGCCAGCCTGCGCCGATGAGCTTTTCGATGTAGTTCCTAGCCGCATGGTACGGGACACCGCACATTGGGGTCGCGCCGCGCTTGGTGAGTGCCACATTCAGTATGCGCGATGCCTCGGTCGCATCCTCGCCAAACATTTCATAAAAGTCCCCAAGACGGAAAAGCAGCATCGTGCCTGTGGGTAAGTCCCGCCGGAGGGCATGGTACTGCTGCATCATGGGCGTGAGCGTTTCGGAAGACATTTTGTATCGAGTTGGTATTGGGCGAAGTGCTGGGAGTGCCCTCCATGATGGAAGTATGCCAATCCCCGTGCAAGGGAGAAGGGTGGGGAAACTTAGAGGCAGGACATGGCCTCGTGAAGGAGCCCCTGCCAACGGTTCAAAAATATCCACTCTTCGACGAGATGAGATGCGGCTTGAGGGCTGTTAAGGGGAAGGGGAAGG
>CANMQB010000220.1 GCA_947499885.1 Spartobacteria bacterium | reverse complement strand
TGTGGGGGGCTACCTGAGTAGTTACAATATTTCTATAACATAAAACAATCTTTCGACAAAGGAAGACGCATTGTCCGGGTTCGCTTAGATTGGGAGGCCTTATGAGCAACACATACACCAAACCCCGTTTGACCACCGAACAGGTTGAGAAATTCAGTCGTGAAGGATATCTGCTTCCCAAGGAGCCTGTGTTTTCACAGAGCGAATTCGACGCCTTGAGGGCACACTTTGAGGAAAAGATCGCCAACCTTCCGCCGGATGTCCGTCCGGAATCCATGGATGTCCCGCACTTCATGGACACCGAACTTTTCCGCTGGGCCATGTCGGATGCTGTTCTTGACCTTGTCGAGCCGATCATCGGTTCCGATATTGCCCTTTTCTCGACGCATTTCATTTGCAAGCCGAAGGGCGACGGCAAGCGCGTGCCTTGGCACGAGGATTCGGCCTACTGGAAATCAATGGTCGCCTGGAGCGACGATGCGAAGGCTCCGACAGAGATCGTTACCGTATGGTTGGCGGTGGATCCCTCCACTCTGGTGAATGGATGCATGAAGGTCATTCCACGGACCCATGCCGAAGGGCAAAAAGGGTTTTCGGACTATGTGGATGTCGATACGGTAAAAAATGTTTTCCATCTGGAGATCGATCCCGTGCAACGGCGGGAGGAACTCGCGGTGCCTTGCATTCTGGAGGCGGGCCAGTGCAGCCTACACGATGCCCGCTTGATGCACGGAAGTGAGCCCAACACGAGCGATATCCGCCGCTGCGGTTACACGATGCGATTCATGGGAACCAATGTGAAGTTGAATCCCGAGGTCGAGACTTACCACCACATCTACCTCGCCCGTGGAAAGGACAATGCCGGCAACAACTATGCCGACCCGACCAAGACCTACCCGGATAAGGCAAGGTATCGCGAGGTTAACCGCAAGCGCATGCATTGATTGTTTGATTTCATGGCGGAAGTGCTAGACCGCACTTCCGCCAAAGAACCATACCTATGAGTCTCAAAATCGAATCAAACGAATACCGCTGGATCGAGAACTGGATTACGATCCCCGAATCGCCACTTGGAAAAGCAAACGGCCGCACCCATGGCGTTACTGTCCTAAAAAATGGGGATGTCGTCATTTTTCATCAGGCCGATCCTGCTATACTCTTCTACTCGCCCGATGGAGTCCTTCTGAAAAAATGGGGGAATTTTCCAGGTGCCCATGGACTGACTCTGGTGGAGGAAGATGGCCGCGAGCTTTTGTGGCTTGTGGATGAGCAGACCAAATCTGTTGTCAAAACAACCCTCGATGGAGAAGTCTTGATGAGTCTGCCTCAACCGCCACATCCCGAATATGCCAGCGGAAATTACATTCCCACATGGGCGGCTGTGGCGGAGGAGCGCTTCGGTGGCAATGGCGACATCTGGGTCGCCGACGGCTATGGTTCGCATCTTGTTCATCGCTTCAACCGAAGTGGCACCTATCTGGGAACGCTCGATGGTTCGGAAGGGGCTGGTCGATTCAGTTGCCCTCATGGATTGGCGCTCGACATCCGCCGCTCCGAGGCAGAGTTCTACATCGCCGACCGTGGAAACAGTCGTTTTCAAGTCTATGGCATGGATGGAACCTATCGCCGAAGCTTCGGTGCGGACTTCCTACACAGTCCGGATGTCAGCGCCCGCATGGGAGACAAACTGATCGTCCCGGAATTGGTTGCGGGAATCACGGTTCTTGATGCTGGCGACCGTCTTGTCGCTCGGCTCGGCTTTCAATCTGGAGCCGATAGCCAACAAGGATGGCCCAATAACCGCGAATGGGTCCAAGAGGGCAAATTCAACAGCCCGCACTCCGCAGCCGCCGACGCGCATGGGAATATCTATGTCGTCGAATGGATCACCGGAGGCCGCGTCACCAAACTGGAGAGGATGGTAAAATAATCGCTGAAACAGGAGCCACTGCTTTTCGTGAGGATCCGATGGTTCTGGGGGGGCTAATTTCGGTCTTGATGGATTGTCACGCTTTTGGGGATGACTGGGGATGGGGTCGTTGACAGGCTGTCGACCAGCCAGTCGTTGATGTCATCCCATCTTGAAAATAGCACGGTGCCGGGAGCGTGCCATTTGCTTTGGTCGGCGAGAACGATGCGGCGCTTGGCGCGGGCGATGATGTTTTTTTTGATCTCGCTTTCAGTGAACTCCGTGGTCCAACAGCCTTCGGAATTCAAACCTGTGGCGCCGATGAGGGCGAAGTCGAATTGAAGATTTGCAAAGGCGTTGATGGCAGTGCCTCCGACGAGGGCGCCGCTGACTTTGCGCAATTCCCCTCCGATGCAGACAATACCGGCTTCGGCATGGGAGCACGCAGCGACCAAGGCGACGGAGTGCGTAATCAAGCGTATATCCGCGCGACGCATGAGCAACTTTCCCGCCTCCAAACAGGTAGAGCCGGCATCTACAAAAACGCTGGATCCGGCGGGGATGAGCTCGTTAGCTTTTGCTGCGATAGATTTCTTTTCGGTGTTGTGGCGTTGCTGGCGTTCATCGAAGGAAATTTCTGCGCGGGCATACAGGGGATCAAGGACGCCGCCATGCACGCGGATGAGATCGCCTGCCCGTTCGAGTTCGCTCAAATCACGGCGCAGCGTGGCTGGCGAGACCCGAAACAGATTTTGGAGTTCGGCAAAGCTTAGGCGTTGCTTCTCCCTCACAACTTTTCGAATCGAGTTATGTCTTTCTTGAGCGAACATTATCGTTTGTTATTACTTTGATCGTAGAGTTAGTCCTATCCCACTTTTTATGACTGCAAAATTCAAGTCTTTGGCAGCAGCACAGTTTCCTCATATAGCACGCCTTGAGGAGAAAGAAGACCTTATTCCCTATTCGTTTGATGGCACGGCGACATTCCAGACCATGCCGGATCTCGTTCTTTTTCCGACCAGCACGGAGGAGGTGGCTGGACTCGTAAAAATCGCTGGGGAATGCAGTGTGCCGGTGGTCACGCGCGGTTCAGGCACGGGATTGAGTGGTGGGAGTATTCCTGTGGAGGGAAGCGTGGTTTTGTGCCTCTCGAAAATGAACCGTATTCTGGAGGTGGATGAAAAAAACCTTACTCTGCTCGTTGAGGCAGGCGCCATCACGCTCGACGTGGCTACGGCTGCCGAAAAAGCCGGGCTGTTCTATCCCCCGGACCCAGGCTCGATGAAAATCTCAACAATCGGCGGCAATGTCGCGGAAAACTCCGGCGGACTGCGCGGGCTGAAGTATGGCGTGACGAAAGATTATGTGATGGGCTTGGAAGTCGTGCTGGCCTCGGGAGATGTCATTTTCACAGGTAACAAATGCGTGAAGGATGTTGCCGGATACTCGCTCCGGGACCTCTTCATCGGCTCCGAGGGGACGCTCGGCATTGTCACCAAGGTCCTGCTCAAACTCATCTCAAAACCCGCCACGCGCCGCACGCTCATGGCTGTTTTTGCCACGATGGAGAGCGCTGCCGAGACGGTCTCGGCCATCATTGCGGCAAAGATCATTCCCTGCACTCTGGAGTTCCTTGATGCGGTGACGATCAATTGCGTGGAAGATTTTGCCAAGGTTGGCCTTCCCCGCGATGCGGCGGCGATTTTGTTGATTGAGACAGACGGCCACCCTGCCGCAGTCGCCGAGGAGGCGGACCGCATGGCCGAACTCGCCCGCCAGCATGGGGCGACCTCTGTGCAAGTCGCCGAAACCGCTGAACAAGCTGCAGCATTGGCCACAGCACGCCGCGCGGCATTTTCATCGCTCGCTCGCGTCGCGCCGACGACCATCCTCGAGGATGCCACGGTTCCCCGTAGCGAGTTGGCGAAAATGATCCGCTTCATTCAAGAGACCGGTCAGCGTCACAATCTCAAAATCGGAACCTTCGGTCACATGGGTGACGGCAACCTTCATCCAACCTTCCTGACCAACGAGCGCAATCACGAGGAAATGCACCGAGTCGAACTCGCGATGAAAGAGATCTTCGATTTCGCCGTCTCGCTCGGAGGCACCATCACAGGCGAACACGGAGTCGGTCTCGCCAAAAAAGAATTCCTCAAAGCCGCCACAAGCGACCTGAACCTCAAAATCATGCGCCGCATGAAAACCGCTTTCGATCCGGCAGGAATACTGAATCCGGGGAAAATCTTCAACGCCTGAGGCGTTGGAAATTCAACATCCAACATCGAACTCCCAAATCAAAATGACCAAGTTTCTTGCTTAATGAATACACAGGCATCCCATAGAGGAAAAAAATGCACCTCAAGGAGAGATGGACGGGATGTTTGAAACCTGCCACTTGGCAGGCTATGAAAAAACCAAAACACCCCCGTCCATCGGCTTCAAAGTTCAGCGGT
>CANMQB010000219.1 GCA_947499885.1 Spartobacteria bacterium | reverse complement strand
GTCGCTGCATCTTTCCAACGATATGCAACGGAGTCTCATCACGCCCAAGAATGCGGATGTCCACCTTGCCTTGATGAGAAATCCGCGAGTGCTTCCGGAGGTGCTGGCATTTCTTGCGAGGCTGCCCTACACGGCCATGAAAAACCAGCTCATCGCCCATCCCAATCTGCCGCAGGAGGTTTTTGATGAGTTGATTGCCGATACCAAACTGCATGGTATTTCCCAAGAACGCGTAGCTAGTGAGCCGAGGCTCCTCACGGCGCGAAATTACAGGCTCCACAAGCACTGCTTCGAGCCGTGCCTTCTCATCGCTTACGCCAAAAGGCAGCGCACGCCACTCGACATCCTCATTGAGTTGGCTTGCCATCGCGACTCCGAGGTTCGCAAAGCCATTTTTGAGCGGCTCGGTCGCAGGTCACCTCGCCGCGACTATTTGATCGTCGACCATGCCGCCATCGCGATCATCGAGGCGGCATTGCAGCACCCCGATACCCACGACGACCATCCGCTCCTCGCCTCGGGTCGCATGAGCGCGGAGCAGGCTTGGAGGATTTTTCAGAATCCGCGCTTTGGAGCCGTCATCCGCTTCTCCGCCGTGCTCAATAAATTGGCTTTCTTCCGCTCCTGTGGCGCCTTCGCCGATTACGCCGAGTTCTACCGCCAGATTGCGCAGCCGCTGGAAGCCATGGTCCCACATCTGCACGCGACCGCCCTTCGTCCGCTCACCAACCACAGCGAAACACCGACGCAAATCCGCGAAATCATTAGAAATACCACGGACGGAAACATCCGAGCCAGTAACTTCGTGCAGAGCCACACCATTCCCCTCAGCGCGATCATGGACGCTTACCCCGATGCATTCCCATCCACAGGCCAACCTCGCCTGACGGCCTCCCCACACGAAATCCTCCAAAAACTCACCACCTCTCCACACTTCCTCCTGGCGCACTACGCCGACCGCTGCCTCGCCAGCCCACCCGAAAAATGGGCAAAACTTGTCGGCGCATATCCCTCTGCGTAGACAGAATTTCAGGAATTATCACTCTATGTGTCATGCTGTAAGTGTCCGGTAGAACCTCTCTGTGTCCTTTAACTTGTTCGTTCCCACTCGCCTGCCCTTCGGGTCAACCTTCGGTTGCTCTTTCTCGCACCCGCCCTGGTACTCGATTGTGGTTAAAACCTCTGAATTCAGCTTAAAAATTCTGTTAATTCCGTAAATTCTGTCTAATAAAAACTCATCTATGCAGCGACTTTTTATTGCTAGATCGCTCAAATGCCGAAACCGGCAACTGATAGGCAAACTGCTGCCGGTTCATAAAAAATTTTACCCTGTTGCATCACATGCGGCAGCTGTCTGGTATAATAGGTTGAAATAGTAGCGAGTAGTAAACAAAAACAAATTAAAATCAGGGAATTCCTATTGTATGGAATCCAAAAAAAATTATAAAATCCACTATGCCCTCCGTTTTTCCCTACACAAGCTCAGATAAGTTGTTGGCAGCATTCATTTCGCAGATTTCCCGCAATCTTTCAGAGTCGCCATTGAAACCCGTGAAGTTAGTGGTGCCTTCGGTTTATTTTCGGGATTGGCTGCAAGTTCAACTGGCTCGTAAAATGGGCATTTGCATGGGATTGGAATTTTCTATGCCACAGGACTTTGTAAAAGAAGTTTTTGAAGAGGCTGGAATCGGCAAGTCCGCTGAATGGACAAAAAGGCGTCTCGAGTGGTTGGTTTTTGAGCATGGGCCGGGTATTCCGAGTCTCAATGCGCCGGCTTCTGTGAGGGATCGCTTTGCCATGTCATGTGCGGTGGCGGATCGCCTGGATCAATATGCCCACTTCCGCCCGGAGATGCTCTCCCGGTGGATGCAGGGTCAATTTTTTCTCAAAAATCACGATGATCAGTCCGACGAAGCTTGGCAGCGAGCACTGTGGGAAAAACTTTTTCAGAAATTTGGCAACGATCCCTGTCTCTTACCCGAGCGTTTGCAGAACCCTGAAGTCAGCGCGAAATTGGCTGCGGCTTGGAGTGGAGTCATGGTGATTGGCAGCGGTTCGTTGGATCCGCTCCTCCTCGACATTCTGGGAATCCTCAGTGAAGTTGGAGTGTCTGTTGATGCCCACATCATCCTGCCCTGTCTTGGCTACTTGGCTGATATCCGGCAGCGGAATCTCCCGGCGCCTTGCTCCGAATCTGACCCCGAGACTTTTGAAATGGATGCCGAGGCGCGGAACAATCCGCTTCTCATCTCGATGGCGCGTCATGCCGTAGGGGCCTTCGTTTTGCTCGGCGAGAAGGGGGATCAATACGAGAATTGGCCAGACCCTGTCGATTTGGTTGCGGACTCAGACCCCGACACACTCTTGAAGCGCATCCAGTATGGAGTTCGTGCGAACAGCCCTTACGCCAAGGTGGATGGCCTAAAAGCAGATTTCAGCCTGCGCATCCACGCCTGCTACGGGCCTCGCCGCGAGTTGGAGGTTCTCCGAGACGAGTTGCTGCGGGCTTTTGCCGAAATCGATGATCTGAAGCCCGAAGAAGTTCTCATCGCCGTTCCTTCGCTCGAGAATTACGCCCCTCTGGTTTCAGCCGTTTTTTATACCAAGGAAAATCCTCTGCCCGTGCGTCTCACGGAATTGCCCGCTAGTGAAGGCGACGAGATTCTCGAGGGGCTTCTGGCGTTGCTCGAGTTGACGCGTGGCGGGCGCGGTCGGGCCAGCGAAGTGCTCGACCTCATGCAACTCCGCGCCGTGCGCGAGGCGCTCGGGGTGGGGGATGACGAGGAGAAATTGGAAGCCCTCGCTGCCAAATTCCGCGACAGCGGGATCACGCAAGGATTTGCGATCGGCGATGAACAGCCCGGTGACTGGGGGTTCTCAATCAATCGTCTCGTGGCAGGCGAGTTCTTCGGTCCGCAAGAGCCTGAGCCATCGGCCGTGGGCGGATTCCAACTCCCCGTCGCCGACAGCATGGGCTCGAATTTTTCGGAGCTGGAAACATTTCTCCAATGGCTCGCCGATCTCCGCTCCACGATGATCGATTGGCAAACCGCCGCGACCCTCGATCAATGGGCGGAGCGTCTCAAGCAAGCCGCAGCGGCCTTGCTCGCTGGGGAGGACGGTCGCATGGGCGAGGCTGACAAAATCTTCCACTTCCTTTCCGGCTTGCCTGTGACAACGCCCGTCGATACCGCTGTGATCCTCGATTGGATGGAGTCGGAGACCGGCGAAGCCAATCGCCGCGCGCCGATCTCCGGAGCCACGCCATTCGGCCGCCTCAAGCAACTCCACAACACCCCCTGCCGCGTCCTCGCCTTGGTCGGAATGCAGAACGAGAACTTCCCGTCGCGCACGATCTCGCCCTCATGGGACCTCCTTCGTGCCCAACCCAAAATCTGGGACCGCAATGCGCGTGTGGACGACCGCCAGATGTTCCTCGATGCCGTGCTTGCACCCACCGAGCGCCTCATCATCACCGCCTCGACGCAAAACATCCGCACCAACAAAAAACAACCCTTCTCCACCTGCGTGGACGAACTCCTCGCCGTGGCAGCCACACTCGGCGTGGAACGCAAGGCCCTCGTTCTCGAGCACCCTCTCCAGCCGTTTTCTGCAAAATACTTCGAGCCTGGAAGCAAGCTCGGGAAGCCATTTGGAGAGAAAGTTCGCGAGATCGCAATCGCTGCAAACAACAGCTGCAAAGATTCTCTTCCATTTTACATAGCAACTAGCCCTCAAAAAACTCAGCCTTCAGTCGAAACCACGGTCGCTGAACTAGCTGCCTTTTGGAAATCTCCGGCGCGTGGATACCTCAAAGCCCAAAAAATCGACCTGCCTATGGAGGAGGACGACGACACTACGCTCGACTTCGCACCCCTAAACCTTGACGTCCTTCAACAATGGAAACTCAAGGACGCAATTCTCAAAGAGCAACTCCGTGAAAATCCCAATGAATCCCGCTCGAAGGCCCTTGCCGCCGCCGCTCGTGGGCTCCCGCCCGGTTTCTTGGCAGATCGAGAGTGGCAGGTGTTTCGAAAAATGCAGGCGATTGCTGGTGAGGTCAAAAAGGCGAGCCCCAAGGACCAAATGCTGCGTGTGGAAATTTCAGGATGCCTCATTTCGTGCCCCGTTCAATTGACGGGCGACACCGTGCTCGCCGGAGATTGCGGGAAAATGGAGAAACCCAAGCACTATCTGTCGCATTGGCTGACCGCTCTCGTTGCCGCTGCATCTAACCTCGCGGGTGGGATGAGAATTTTTTACGAGGGCGATCCTGTGGGTGAATTAGTGCTTCCCGCGATCACTCCTTCAAATGCAAAAACCACGCTGGTGACGGTCCTCGATGGATACCTGCAGGGCCAACACCGGCCA
>CANMQB010000218.1 GCA_947499885.1 Spartobacteria bacterium | reverse complement strand
CAAACCGCTGTGGTTGAGAGTGGTGCAGCCATGAGGAGTCGAACCTCAAACCTTCTGATCCGTAGTCAGATGCTCTATCCAATTGAGCTATGGCTGCTTGATAAACGGAGGCAAATAAAACTCGATAATGAAGATTAAGTCAATTGAGATTTCAAAAAAAGTTTCGGTTGATCTGGGCGGAGGGAAAAAAGTTTGATTCGGAATTTGACGGGACGCTTGTTAGGTTAGCTTCGTTCCTTTAATCCAGTTGGAGTCAACCTGAGGTTTTTTGTGTTCACTAAAATTTTTACTCATCAGAACACGGTCGCCCTTTTTTTGTTTGTCCTTCTCTGTGCGCTTTGGGCAGTGCTCTCACAGGTTCCGTATGTGCCGCTACTGAAGCATGGAGGGTTTCTTGGTCCGGACGGCTTTCTCTCATCTCTCGAAGATAGGACGATCGATGCGAGGATCAGTGCTCGAGGATCGCTGGATGTGCCAGTCAAGGTTTGCTATGTGGACGTTGATACGGAGGCGATTAGTCGGCTTGGGAATTTTCCTTGGAACCGTGAGTATTTTGCATCGGCTCTTAACGCGCTTTTTAGCCATGGCCATATCAAAGCGGCTGGGGTGGACTTCGTCTTTTCGTCAGCGGGAATTTCTGCCGGCGGTCGTGAAGAAGCCGAGGCGGGAAATCGGGCGCTTGGGAAATCTCTTCACAAAAATAAGAACGTCGTGGTGGCGGCTGCATTCACTGCTAAGAAAAACTTTCCTTTTATGTTCGAGGGCCTTGCGTCTCAACCTGAAGATGAGCTTCCGGAAATGCCGGAGTTTCCGATTGTGGGGCCGACTTGGGGGCACGTTGGTCTCATCGATACAATTGGAAGTGATGTGCGATATGTTCCGTTTTTTGCAAAGACTTCGAGTCACACTTATTTTCCACTCTCCCTGAAGTTGGCGCTTTTTTATTGGGGTCTTGATGACTCTGCGGTTCATATTGAGGAGGACGAGTTGGTGGTGAGAAATCCTGAGGGTGTAGAAGTGGCAAGTGTTCCGCTCTTAATGAGGCAACTTGCTGAGCCGAATTGGTTCAGTGCTTGGATGGAAAAAGATCACCACGCTAGTATTCTAAAGGTTATTGCCTTTGGTCAGGCGGCCGATCACGGCACGGAGGAGGAACAAAAAATGGCTCGTGAATTTTTTGAACCTTTCAAAGATAGTGTGGTTCTCATCGGGCCGGTGGATGCATTGCTTAAGGACGTTGACACGATGCCGCTTAACGGTTCTCAGCCTGTTCCTCTTGTCTCCGTGCATGGGAATCTTTTCAAGACGCTCATCACGGGACGCTTCATTGAGCGTCCACCGGTTTGGGTCAACTGCGTGTTAATTTTCGCGCTCGGTTTTGGAGCAGCGCTTTTCAGCATTGTTCCTCAGCGCTTTCAAGACGCTGGTAAGATTTTTGGAGGGCTTGTGTTTGTTGGCTACATCGTGGCGGCTTTCCTGCTGTTCGCCTCGCATGATCTGATCATTCCGCTTGTGGCACCGCTTGGCGCGGCCGTTTCATGCACCTTCGTCGGGTCACTGATTCACTTGGCTAGCGAGCAAAAGCAAAAACGTCGCATCAAGGGAATGTTTGGAACCTATCTCTCACATGAACTTGTCGCGAAGATGATCGAAAGTGGTGAGGAACCTCAACTGGGTGGCATTGATGCCGAGATCACTGCGTTTTTTTCCGATGTGCAGGGGTTTTCCAGCTTCTCTGAGTTGCTCACGCCTCAGCAACTTGTGTCCCTCATGAATGAATATCTCACTGCCATGACGGACATTCTGATGCAGGAGGGATGCTACGTGGACAAGTATATTGGCGATGCGATTGTTGGGATTTTTAATTCGCCGATCGAGTTGAAGGATCACGCGCTCAAGGCGTGTATTACCACGCAGTTGCTCCACAAGCGTCTTTCAGAAATGTGCCTCAAGTGGGATTCGGAAGGTGATAAGTGGCCTCCGTTTGTTTCAAAAATGCAGGTCCGGATTGGCTTGAATACTGGCTTCGCCACGGTTGGAAATATGGGGTCTCAGAAGAGGTTCAATTACACGATGATGGGGGATTCTGTGAACCTCGCGGCCCGGTGCGAGAGTGGTGCCAAATCTTATGGTGTCTATACCATGGTGACTGGTGAAACGAAGCGTGCGGCAGAAGCTGCAGGTGGTGACTGTGTTTTTCGCTTTCTGGATAAGGTGATCGTTAAAGGTCGTCGTGAGCCTGTGGAAATGTACGAGATTGTTTGCTTGCGGAAGGATTTGGATGAGGAAACGATTCTCTGCCTCAGTCTCTACGCCGAAGGGGTCGAGCACTATCAGGCTCAAAGGTGGGCTTCAGCGCTCAATAGCTTCGAGAAATCCTCGGTTATGGAACGCAATCGAGCCGAGCGGAACCCCAATGCCCCTACGACACCATCTCTGCTCATGATCGAGCGCACGAGTGATCTCATGGAGCATCCGCCCGGCGAAAGTTGGAATGGCATTTACGTGATGAAGGGCAAGTGACAATTCCCTAGGGAAGCCTCCTCCTGGAACTTGCCGCTCTCAGTCAATGACCAGCATGCAGTCGCCGTAGGAGTAAAACCGGTAACGTTTACGAATGGCCTCTTGGTAGGCATGGAGAACTGCCTCGCGGGTCGCAAAGGCGCTTACCAGCATGAGAAGCGTTGATTCGGGAAGGTGGAAATTTGTGAGTAGAGCGCCGGTTTTCTGAAAGCTATAAGGTGGGTGAATGAAGATACTCGTGCGCCCGGCGCAGGATTCGATCGGGCCGGGAGGTTGGGATTCCAGCACACGCGTGACGGTCGTGCCCACGGCTACAATGCGCGATGCTGCATTTAGGGCGGTAGCAGCCGGCGGGCTGATCGAGTAGGATTCCTCGTGCATTGTATGGTCGGTAATTTTTGGCGTTTTTACCGGGAGGAATGTGCCAGCTCCGACATGGAGGGTTAGAAAGGCATGGGGAATTGTCGAAAGAATTTCTGGTGTAAAATGCAGGCCTGCGGTTGGCGCAGCAACCGATCCCGGATCGTTTGCATAGACCGTTTGATACCGCTCATCATCAAGCGTCTCAGCATCCCTCTTGAAATAGGGGGGGAGTGGCATGTGGCCGAAATTTTCAAGATCAGGCCACTCATCAAATTGCATGATTCGCTCACCGCCAGGGAGGATTTCCGCGACTTCCGCGGTGGTTCCCGCGATGGACACGCGCACACCAAGACGAAGCTTCCGGCCGGGTCTCACGAGGCACTTCCAGCGCAAGCCGCCAAGATTTTCAAGAAGGAAAATCTCGGTAACAGGAGGTTCGGTGAGCAATCGAGCCTTGATGACACGCGAGTCGTTGAGCGCGACAATGTCGCCCTTGTTAAGAAATGTCGGAAACTCCCGAAATAATCGGTGTTCGATTTTTCCGCTGGTGCGATGGAGGACGAGCATGCGCGAGCCGTCACGCTGAGCAATCGGACGCGTCGCAATAAGCTCCGGCGGCAGGTCGTAGTGGTAGTCGCTTATGTGACCCGACATGGTGTCAGGAATTTTTTGTGATGCGAGTGAACCCGCAGCGCTGGGCGGCATTTTCCACCAGATCGGTGACCCGCCGTTTCAGGCGGCGCGCCCGGCGGATGAGCACAAACACGAAGATCGCGTAGGGAACCCACGGCCACCAGTGTGCATCAGGTATGAGCAATTGCTGGTAGGCTAGAATCGCAAGCAGGATGAAATTCATCAAGATCGTGGTGGCTACCATGCGAAGCCTCAGATGCACGCGGGTGAGGCATTTGGGGCCACCGTGGTATTCTGTAACCGTGCGCATTTGAATGCCCCACCAGAAGCTGCCGTAGATTTGGACGTCCCAATTTTTCCAACCTGTATCAATCGAGTAGTTCCAGCCTTCGCTCTCCAAGGCGCTGATTGTTTCTTTGAGGAGGAGTTCACGGCCGTGGCCATTTTCACTCCAGAAGCGGAGGTTCTTTGTACTGCCGCGCGAGGGTTTGAAGTCCTTTTCCTGTGTGGCAATGACGGCCGGTGGGGTGCGTTTGAATTTAAGCCATGTGAAATACCTCGCCCATCCCCTTACGAGCGGCTGCGCGAGGGCCAGGAAGGCGACGAGCAGTCGCGCTGGGATCGTGTCGTGCTTGGCCTCGAGCCGGGCATGGATCATGAAGGAGAGCGCCACAAGCAATGTGCCGCCGAACATCAAATAAGGAACGATGCGCAGGAATGGTATGGGGATGGATGCCGTAAAAACAAGGGCAGTGAGAGCGACCCATTCGATGCTGCTGAGGTAGGCGGCGACATCTGACTGCGGGGTGGGGTAGATGGATTGGAAGAGCCCCTCGCCGAAGACTCCGTGGTAGATTACTGG
>CANMQB010000217.1 GCA_947499885.1 Spartobacteria bacterium | reverse complement strand
AACATTTGTGAGCCCCCTGGTTGTTACGGCCTGCTGAACTTCGCCAAGTCGGGGTCCATCACCAATCATCAGGAAAATGATGGGGTGACCTTGCAGGGATTCGGCGGCTTTCAGCACGGTCTCAAAGTCATGCGCGAGTCCCATGTTTCCAGAATAGATGACGACAAAGTCCCCTTCCAACCGGTGCTTTTTACGAAAGGGATTGTTATTGCGCTCGAGGGGAGTGACCGCCGGGGCCCAATTTGGAATATTAAAAATGCGCGCATAGGAAACTCCGCGCTGGACGAGCCGAGCTGTCATGCAACGTCCAATCGAAACAACGGCGTCGCAGCGTTGGAGCGCATCGCTTGAAAGGGCTCGGAGGAATCCGACCAATAGTTTTGCAGGTGGCAGCACCGCGAGTTCTTCAGCAACCTCGGGGTAGAGATCCTGCGCCCAGTGGATGATTCTGTTGCGTTTGAAAAAACCAATCATTGGGCCGAGAACCGCGAGCATAGGAGGATCTGTCATGGTCACCACAAAATCTGTTCTTTTGAGAAGCAGGGCTCGAACGAGCAACCATGGGATCATCACGAAATAACTGGCTGCTCTGAGGATAACGCTACGGCGTGAAAGCGCTGCCCCGGCGCGATGGATGACCACTCCCCGTCGAGTGGCATATTTTGATTCACCAGCCTCAGCAGTTGTCAGCACAGAGACATCCCAACCCCGTGCAGAAAGAGCCTCAGCCATATCACGGAGCATTTCGCCCGTCGCTCCACCTGCGGGCGGATAAACTCGGTTAATGAACAAGATGGATGGCATATCAGGTACCCTTTGTAGGAGCTTCCGTTTTAACCCAGGGAGTGATGCCATGGAAAATCCAATAAGCCGGAATTTTCCACATTTCGATCTTAGCCCACTCGTCTTCTTGATGGCGGCCAAGCGGGGTGTCCCACCATGCGATTCGAGAGGTAGTGACCCCAAACTCCATACCAGGAATGCGCTGTTGAAACGTCGTTAGCGCCCTTCGCGCATGAAACGAGGATGTAACTAGCAAGGCGCGGCGCACACCAGCAGCCTCTAGGAGGGGTTTAACAAAATCAGCATTCTCAAGCGTGGAAGTCGATTTTTTTTCAATTGTAATGCAGTCCTCAGGCACGCCACCTTGACGGAGAAGGCGGCAATTCGATTCGTAGTCACCCGTGCCAACTACAAAAACCCTTTGCGCCACGCCCTCAGAATAAAGCCGTGCCGCGGCGACCGGTCGCGCTTCTGACTCGCCTCCCAAGACAATGATGGCATCGGGATGCCGGATCGGAGACTCAATGACCAGTATGGATCGCCATTTTTTTGAAAACCAAACCGAACCGATCGAAGCGAATCCTACGAGTCCGGCAACAAAAAGACCGAGTAGACAAAAAATAAGGAATTTTTTAGAGGACTTCATTTTACAAAGGAGGCCGCGCGTTGCAGCACAGCTTCGTAGTCCTTAATACGATCTGGTAAATTGAAGGAGAGAGCCTTTGAAAGAGAAGCCTCGCGCATGCGCCTGAGAAGATCGGAGTCACCGAGCATGGTGCGTAGAGTTTTTGCAAATGCCAACGGTTCCAGATCGCTGAAGAATCCGTTGATTCCCTCCTCAATGAGATCCGTTAATCCTCCGATTCGGCTGCCAGCGATCGCGAGCCCGTGCTTAAGCGCCTCGATACCTGCCATGGGAAGGCCTTCGGATGTTGATGTCATAAGAAGAACATCAGCCACGATAAGGCGTTTGGAAACCTCCTCCGCAGATAGCCAACCCGAAAAAACAATCCGATTCTCAAGGCCATATTTCTGCACGAGGTCGTGCATGGCTGCAGAGAGAGGCCCATCACCAATGACTTCAAAGTGCCAAGGCAAGTCTTTGACGAGGGCTAAAGCGTGGACAGCGAGAAGCGGATTTTTTTGAAGACTCAGGCGACCCAGCATCAGGATACGTGGAGGATGACCCGTACGAATCGCGGCGGGAGCTGGAAGCATCGGCACGCCATTGAGGATGACCTTGGCAGTGACGCCGCAGTTTTTTGCAGCAAGGGCCGCAACAAAACCGCTCACGGCGGTGACTGCCGCAGCTCTGTGCCAGATGGGTCGAATGAAAGGCCCCAAGACGCGAAAGAGGTTATCGGTTTGCTCAGGAACCCCGCCAGGGACATCGCCAAGGTGGGCGGTGAGGACATAGGGAATACGGGTCAGGCCATGCAGTGCGAGAGCGAGGGCACCTGTTGGAACGACGAAGTGGGCATGAATAATGTCAGGTTTCCAAGAGCGGCAGATTTCCCACGCCGGAAAAAAGGCAGTGAGGAGGTAATAGGCCATCTCAGCCACCGAGCAGGTATCCTCACGCTTCCGGAAGGATTGGGGGCGCAGAACCGTGACGCCTTCAATCTGCGATTCGCGGGGCAGGTGATTCAAACCAGCGGTGACCACACGGACTTCATGGCCATTTTGAGCGAGACCCTCCGCAATGGATGCCGCCACTCGCCCACCACCGCCGCCGACGGGAGGGTATTCGTAGCAGAGGACCAGGATTTTCATCGAAGGAAACGGTTGTAAATTTCTTCAACGGCGGAAGTCATACGCTCCACGGAAAACTGGGCATTAACTTTGGCGCGGGCATTCGTTGCGATTCGTTTGGCCAATGCCTCATCTTCGAGCAAAGCGGCCGTGCGCTCCACAAAGAGAGTGGTATCCTCAGGAGGAACAAGAAACCCCTCACGTCCATCCTCGATCACCTCGGCGATACCATCCAACTTTGATGCCACGACCGGCAATCCCATGGCCATGGATTCAAGAAGTGTCATTGGCAACCCCTCATAGCACGAAGGCATCAAAAGCACGTCCGCCGATTGATAGACCTGACGTGAATCGGCGACGTATCCCAAAAAAGTGACGCAATGGCCAATGCCCAACTCTGCGGCCTTGTCCCGGAGTCTTCGCTCCTCGGGTCCATCCCCAGCCAAGAGAAAATGAATATCTGGAAAACGAGATACAAGTTGCGCGGCTATTTCAAGAAATAGGGAAAAGTTTTTTTGAGGATTGAGGCGACCCACGCCTGCGACGATCTTTTTGAAATTAGGCAGACCCAGATGGGCCCGTGCCTCGGATTTTCCAGAGTCACAGGGGCTGAAGCGGGTCAGGTCAATGGCATTTGGAACAAGCGTGACATCTAAAGGCGATATCGATTCCCTGCGGATCAAAAATTCCCTACAGGAAGCAGACACAGCGACGATATGAGTCGCGAAGCGGTTGGAAAATCGGTCCAAGCCACGAAGCAAGGCACTCTGCTCACGTCGAGTGTCGTTTGTGTGGTCGTGATTGATTATGACAGGCACTCGCAGCAAGGCCCCCATTGGCTTGGCGATGATGTTGGAGGGAATGAGATGGCAATGTAGAACATCGGGCCTGTCGCTGAGAATTCGCCAAAGAATGGATGCAAGATAGAACGGAAGAAACTTGTGCGGAGAGAGCGAGTAGACTTTCACACCTGCTTGGCGGCAACGATCCCAGTAGATGCCACGGCCATGCATCGCGGCAACCTCGTGCTGAAAGCTAGTACTGCCGCAGGTAGCGAGATTCAGAACGACTTCTTGGGCGCCACCAAGGTGGAGGCTATCAATGATATGTAGAACGCGGCGTGGAGGCATTGGCTGGTCAAAGAATGCCGTCAATCTGCCGCCTTTCAAGCCACTGTTGCCAGACGTATTCGCACCAGAGGAAAAGGCGTTCATCAGTCCGACCATCGAGGTGTGCGCTGAGTTTTTCCTTCAGCATGGGGTAATTAGCGAGCGGAGTGATTCGACCGGTGCGGAGCCAACTGCCAACGGGGGTGCCAAAACCCTTTTTGCGTCGGTAGATTATATCATCTGGCAGGATTGGCTCCACAGCGCGTTTGAGGAGGTATTTTGTAACCTTGCCCCGGAGTTTGTAATGGTGCGGCAGACGGCGGGCAAAATTTGCGACTTCGATATCAAGAAATGGACTCCGTACCTCAAGGGAGTTCATCATGCTGGCGCGGTCGGCTTTCGCAAGGATGCCATCTTGGAGATAAATCTCCGTGTAAAACTGAAGTGTCCGGTCCACCGCATTCGTGACAGCACAAGAATCCCACGCCTCGATCGCCTCGCTGTAGATTTCCTCGACGCTCACGGGGGAGTCGGTGAGGCGCGCAAGATCGGAGGGCTCGAGGGCACCTAACCAAACAGGATTCCAGAGGTGCGAGGGATGATCCAGGCCACGCAAGGTGCGCTTGATTTTAAAATCGAGGCTGAGATTTGCATGGGAGACCGGCAGTCGTGCTGCGAGCAGCCTGAGCGCCTTGTGAAGGGGACGTGGAACAAACTTCGAGTAAATGCCGGCCAAGCGCAGCGCCCGGAAAGG
>CANMQB010000216.1 GCA_947499885.1 Spartobacteria bacterium | reverse complement strand
TTGAATTCATCGCCACGCTTAAGCCCGGAAAACCCCTGCGCGGGATTTTCCAGGCAAGCGGTTTCATCAGGTGTTCCTGCGACGGAATGTTCTCCATCCCACAAACCCCGCACCCAGCGCGATCAGCGCCCAAGTGGAAGGTTCGGGAACCGCTTGCACGCTCACATTCACTCCGTAGGTTGGATAGGAATAGGTTCCATTACTCGAAACACCTTCCACATTTTGGGCGTTATAATTGGCGCCACCGACAAAGAAGGTGTAGTCACCCGCTGAAAGATTCGAGAATGTTCCACTGACATAGCCATCGGCCGTGCCGTCTCCGTTGATTCCCGAAGCATCCCCATAATTGGCACTGGTGCCGTCAGCCACATTGCCGATATAGGTGAAATAGGCCAAACGGGCGGCATAACGAACTCCACTGGTTGGATCACCTGCTGTGTTGTAGGTATCATCATTACCGAGCGACCAATCCGCCAGCGTTTGCAAGTTGCCTTCCTTATCCCCAGGTCGGGATGCAATCGAAAGCGCAGATGAATCGTGCCCAAGAGCCTCGGGTGCAATGGTGCCAAGACCCGAGTAGAGAGACACAGCAGGCAGCAAGCTGCCTGATGTTCCTCCATAGAGGGTTTGAGTTCCATTTCCGTTTCGCTGCAGGCTGATGACCACCGAAGCAGTGGATGCCAAGGTAAACCTGAAGAAACGACCACGATGGCTGTCCCCCCAAGATGAGTCAGTGGCATCAGCAAATCCAAAGGAACTACTGAGCGTTTGCGAGGTGTTCAACAAAGGAGCCGCATCGTTCACAAGGGTGCCGAAATCGCGCCCCGAATAGCTGAGATGTGCCGAAGCATTCTGTAATGGTGTAAAGGCAGCAAAAAAACTGACAATAAGAGTGAGAATTTTTTTCATAAATAATAATAGATTTTTGTGTTTTCGAACGGCTTTCCCTCCGCGCTGCAGTCGACATTGACTGCATAAAAGTGGTGACGCGGAGCGGCTCGGGGTGTTCGATGCCGCGAAGGAAGGTGCGGCGCCCGAGGCTTGGGTTGATCCGGACGAAGCGTCCGGGTTTTTAGAAAAGAATCACGCGCCTCAGGCTATGGGCACGGGAGTGGCTGGGGAATGCGGGCGGGATTCCGCTGTGAGATTCGAGGGAACGGGAAATTGGAACGGAGCCCAAACAGGCAAGGGGAGTACGATGGCTGCTTGGAGGGCGAAGGCTTCGATTTTCTTGGTGGCAGAGAATGTCTCGGGAGACTTCCTTTCATGCTGTTTGGCTTGTTTGATCGAGTCGCACATCGAGCAGGGGTGGGCCCCATCAAAGGTTTTTTGAGCGCCGACGAGGACCGAACCGTCCTGCGTGGTGTAGTCCCAGATCATGTTCGCCCAAGCCACAGTTTGGAGAGCTCCCCAGTGGCCACCGATGATGAAAAACAACGCCATGGCGGCCATGAACTGGCCGCAAGAAGCAAAGATTTTTCGACGGAGCGTAGTCACGAGCAACATAGTGGATCGGTCGAAAGAGAGCGTCAACAGTAAAGTCAGGCGACTTCCTCGCTATCGACACGGTATTCCGCCAACTTGTTGCGAAGGGTGCGGATGCTGATCTGGAGAAGCTCAGCAGCTTGAGTGCGGTTGCCGTTTGTACTCTCGAGCGCTTCAAAAATGGCACGTTTTTCGAGTTCATGCAGTGGCATGACTTGGGAGGCTGGGGAAGGAGTAGTGGAAACCTGAGGTGCAGGAACTGCAGGCGGAGTTGCGGTGACAGCAGGAGAATCAAGGCCCATGAGTTCCGCACTGATCGGCACGCCCTCTTCGGCGAGGATGGCCGCGCGTTCCACGACGTTTTGAAGCTCGCGCACATTGCCGGGCCAGTGGTGAGCGAGCAAGCCCGCCATCCCGACTTCGGAAAATCCACAACTTTTGATTCCGTGTTCCTTGGAAAAGCGCTCGAGGAAATGATTGGAAAGAATTTCTATATCGCCCGTGCGCTCGCGGAGCGGGGGGACCTGAATCGGAAAAACGTTGAGGCGATAATAAAGATCCTCGCGGAAGGTTCCATTTTCAACCGCCTTCAGCAGATCACGGTTTGTTGTCGCCAGGACTCGTACGTCGACTTTGATCGTTTTGTTGCCCCCTACCCGCTCAAACTCCCGCTCTTGAAGTACGCGGAGAAGCTTGGCCTGCAAAGCGAGCGAAATTTCGCTAATTTCATCGAGAAGAATCGTGCCGCCATCGGCCAACTCAAAGCGACCGTCTCGCTGATCGGTCGCACCAGTGAACGATCCCTTTTCATGCCCAAAAAACTCGCTCTCAATGAGAGTCTCGGAAATCGCAGCGCAGTTGACCTTGATAAACGGCTTGGCAGATCGTTGGCTGTTCAAAAAAATGTCGTTCGCCACAAGCTCTTTGCCTGTTCCATTCTCACCACTTATCATGACCGTAGCATTCGTACGACCGACTCGGTGAATCAGATCCTTGAGCCGCGCAATAGCTGGACTGTTACCGATGATTTCCCTCTGCGCAATACTCTCACGATTCAAAAAATCCGTTACGCGAACTGCTCGCTGAAACTCGGACGCCTTTTTGAGAATCAAATCGATTTGCGTCATCGAAAATGGCTTCGGCAAATAGTCAAAAGCTCCCGACCTCATACACTCGACGACGGATTCCACCGAACCATCGGCGGTGATCATCACGACGAGCGGCTTGTTGTCGTTGTGAGAGAGCCTCTCAATAAAAACCCGCCCGTCGCCATCGGGCAGTTGCATATCGAGAAAGATGAGGTCAAAGGAACTGGCGAGGAGGCGTTTTTCAGCCTCGGCAATAGACCCTGCCGTGGAAACGGCATACCGCTTGCCCCTGAGACGCTCCTCGAGGGATTTGCGAATAATCGCGGTATCATCAACAATCAATATGCGGTCGAGCGCCATCAGGTCTTAGCGGGATAAAGATAAAATCATCCGGCCGATGATACTATCAGAAGAATTTGAATCTTCAAGCCTGCTGAAACACAAACTTGACACGGGTGTCGCTTGAGATGTTGATGGTACAAGAATATGAAATTAACCTCCTTCGGTTTTGTGGCTCTGGCTGAAACATTTCTCAAAGAAGCCCTTTCCTCGCCTCCCATTGGCGGTGGACTTTGGAGCTTTCAGCGCTCGGTAAATTTTAACGACCGCACAGGTTCACTGCAGATTCTCCTCACGACACCGGCCGGCACTTCGAAAACCAGGGCCTCCCTTCAAGCCAGGCAGACTGGAACGTCGAAAGATTTCAGCATTCAAGGCTGGTCGGAATTATCAGGCGATGAAAATAGAACTCTCTTTGTATTAAAGGAAAGCAACCCTCACCGTGCTGAGGAGGAGGTTTTTGAGATTGTGGACCGCCTCTTGTCTTCCATTCCCGAGCGCGACCAATCTGCCGTCATTGAGCGCCCTTCACCTCCCCCACCCAAGTCCTCCTTTGAGCCATTGATTCCTGAAATCCAGAGTCCAGCGCTCGAGACTGAATCGCCGGAGCCAGCGGCGGAGTCTGCTGAGGAATCCGCCGATTCCGCTCAGGCCTTTATAGACTCCCTGTTGTCGGCAGGCAACGTCGAAGAAGCCGCGGCCATCGAAGAGCCTCCAATCGAGGCAACACCCGCTGCCGAGCCCGAGGTTGAAGAAACACCCCTCGAGGAGGCCGCTCCGAAACCCAAGGCATCCAAGCCGAAAAAAAGCGCCAAATAAGAAGCAAGGGCTAGCCGCTTTGGGCTATGGTGTCGCGGTAAAGCGCCGCATAGACACCCCGCTGCGCGATGAGTTCCGTCCCGGACCCATCCTCCACCAAACGGCCGTTTTGAAGAACCACGATTCGCCCCAAGCCATGAATGGTTGTGAGCCGATGGGTAATGATGAGGGTCGTCCTTCCGCGCATGAGTTCCAGAATCGTTCCCATGATCGCGTGCTCCGTGCTGGGATCGAGAGCGCTCGTCGGCTCGTCCAATAAAAGAATCGGCGCGTTTTTGAGAAATGCTCTGGCAATTCCGATGCGCTGGCGCTGTCCCACGCTCAAGTGCCCTCCACGTTCTCCGACTGGACTGTCGAATCCCTGCGGCATCCGCTGAATGAAGTCCAGCGCCTGGGCTTTTCTCGCGGCCTCTTCGATCTCCTGATCCGTCGCCCCGGGCTTTCCGTAGGCAATGTTTTCGCGAATCGTGGTGGAAAAAAGAAGCGTGTCCTGGAGCACCATGCCGATGTGCGAACGAAGACTTTTTTTCGTAATAGAGCGGAGATCGCGACCATCGAGCGAGACGCTGCCGCTCGTCGGATCGTAGAATCTCGGGACAAGGCTCAAGAGCGTGCTCTTACCTGTGCCCGTGCCTCCGACGAATGCAACCGTCTGGCCTGGTAGAATACAAAAGCCAATAT
>CANMQB010000215.1 GCA_947499885.1 Spartobacteria bacterium | reverse complement strand
AGGTGGTCGTAAAAGTGCAGGTGCAAATTTCATGAAGTGGATGTATTCGGACATCTGTGGCCTGCGCCGCCGGCCTCCCTTGGAGGGCGTTGATATTTGAAAACAGATCCCGGATGGATTTTTGAACAGGGTGCCGTGTCGAAGCTTCTGGAGAGCCTTGGCTTCGACACCCCCGTGATTCGTTTTTTGGACACCGCCGCGAGCAAGATCGCCGGAGACGTCGCGCTCAAACGGACATTCCTTGAACTTGCGGCCGCTTGGGTCGCGGGCTCCATCCCGGATGCTCCAGCGGGGACAGAGACGGAAATCAGCGCGCTCATCGCCGTCGCGGGATATCCCAAAATGCTCGCCGCTCATCGCGCCCGGGAAATACCAGATTCTATTTCGGTTGCGACCGCCCGAGATTTGCAGAGGTGGATCACGAGGCCGGAATCCGCTGGCGGGAAGTGGGAGTTTCGCCACTTGCGATGGCTTGGGAGCCACGTCCACCACATGCTTTTGGAGATCGGGAGGCTTCAATTTATCGCCCTGCCATTCGGTTCCCCCTACCGGGTTTTTCACGCAAAATCCTCGCTTCAAAAAACGATGGTTTTTGCGGAGGCCGGCCTCGAATGCTCGCGCGACGGATGGCTCGAAAAGTCGGGCGATGGCTTTATCACAAGCTATGTGTCGACCCCCGAGGAACTGCGCGGCCATCCCGTGGATCCCGCATCCGGGCAGATCAGCCGCGCAACGGCGAGCCTCCCAGCCTGCGACTACGACATGTGTCTCAGCAGGGAGTCGATAGCCCTGCATGTGCATATTCCTTCAGGGCAGCCTCTGACACTTTCCGATTGCGCAGACTCCTTCCAGCGTGCCGAGAATATTTACCGGCGTCACTTTCCCGAGCTCGACTGGCGGGCCTTCTGCTGCACTTCATGGCTCCTCGACCGCGAGCTCTGGCAGTGCCTCCCGCCACACTCAAATATCCAAGATTTCGGAAACCTTTTCTTTCCACTAGCCACTCCGGGGAATAACTCCGATCAACTGATGGAGCGCGTGCTGGAAGGCACCACCAACTGGCGAACACTCGCGCCAAAAACCTCGCTGCAAAAAGCGGTTCTCAAACACCTCCATGAGGGACACCGCTTCCGGACGACCAGCGGTTTTATCCTCCGAACGACTGAGCCTGGAAGCGCGTTAAACGGACGGGTGCACGATTAATGCGGTCAGCTTAACTCTCCCAATCTTTCAGAAAAAATGAAACTCCACTCCAACCCCATATTAAAAACTTCATGAAACTCGGCATCATTGGATTCGGCGGCAGGATGAACAGCATGGTTAATACCCTGCTCAAAGCAGAACCGCAGCTCACGGTCGTGGGCTTCGTGGATACCGCCCCGGAGGCCGCCCTGGCGCGCGTTCCGGAGAAGGATCGCGGGTCGGCGGGAGTTTTTCAAACGATTGGGGAGATGGTCGAGGCCACGCGGCCGAACGCCTTGGCTATCGGTAGCCGATGCGACAGCCATGCCCGGCTCGCGATCGAGGCATCCGCTTTTGGCCTGCCACTCTTTTTGGAAAAGCCGGTGGCGACGCGGATGGAAGATGCCCTGGCATTGGAGGAGGCGTTCCGGAACGACCCGTGCCCGGTGCTGGTGAGCTTTCCGCTGCGGGCCTCGCTGGTCTGCCAGCAGGCCAAGCAGCTGCTCGATTTAAAAACCGCAGGCAGCATCGAGCACCTGCTGGCCGTGAACTACGTCCCCTATGGAAAAAACTATTTCGACATGTGGTATCGGGACTATTCGGTCACCCAGGGCCTTTTCATCCAGAAGGCCACCCACGACTTCGACTACCTTGCCTTCCTGGCCGGTGCCCCGATCACGAGGGTCGCGGCCATGAGTTCCTGCGGGCGTGTCCATCAGGACGCCAGCCGCAAGTCGGAACCTCCGAATCCCGACGTGCAGTATTTCGAGGGCATCGGCTTTCCGGAAACCGGGATGAACGAGGACTCCTCGAGCGCGCTGCTGGAGTTTGCCAATGGGGCGAAGGGCGTTTACACACAGGTGTTTTTCTCCAAGCGCGGAGCCAAGCGGGGAGCGGTCGTCTCCGGTCTCCAAGGCATGGTCGAGTTCGATTTTTATACCGGAGAAATCCGAGGAACCAGGCATCGCGAACCGGTCAATACGCTCGTCACGATCGAAGGCAAGGAGGCGCACTTCGGCGGTGACGCCAGGTTAGCCGAAAACTTTTTGGCCATGGTGCGGGACGGCGCTCCCTCCCTCGCTCCTCTGCGCACGGGCCTGCAAAGCCTCTACGCCTGCCTGGCCGCCAAGGCCTCTGCCGAACTCGGGCAATTTATCGACGTCCGCCAGATTATTCCGCTGGGCGCAAAAGCGACACATTACAGCCTTTGTCCATCCCTTCCGGCGAAGAATCCATGACAGGCAATGTCGCTAGGACAAAGAACCCAAAGACATAAACTGATAAAAAAACTCTACTATGTTGACACACGATTTAACTCATCCCGCTACTTTTAATCACAGGATTTGAAAACTGCAATTGTGACCGGCGGATCGAGCGGGATCGGACTTGGGATCATCAAAAACCTCAAGTCGCAAGGCATTCAGGCCGTTTCGTGGGATATCCATGCGCCCAAAGAGGGAGGTTCCTTCATCCATTGTGATGTGACCAGCGAACACGCCGTTCAGCTGGCTGTGAAGGAAACCGTGGAAAGTTTTGGTGCTCCGACCATCCTGATCAACGGCTGCGGGCTTCAATTTATGTCGCCCATCGATGAGTTTCCGCTGGAGAAATGGAACCATCTGATTTCCGTGATGCTGACGGGAACCTTCCTCTGCTCCAAACATGTGATCCCCTTCATGAAGGCGGCCGGCTGGGGACGAATCATCAACATTTCAAGCATGCTTGGCAAGGGCGCAAGCCCCTTCAAGTGCGCTTATGTGGCGGCCAAGCATGGTGTTCTGGGACTCTCCAAGGTGATGGCTCTTGAGTTAGCCGGTGATGGCGTCACGGTGAATTCCATTTGCCCGGGATTTGTGGACACCCCGCTCATGCGCGAGCAGATGGCCAGGCAGGCCGAGCTCAACAACATCAGCGAAGATCAGGTGGCGCAGGAAGTCATGCTGAAGCCGGCCTGCATCAAGAAGTTTACCACGGTTGATCAGGTCGCCGGGATGGTGGATTATTTCCTGTCCGATGCCGCCTCAACCATCACGGGAGAGGCATTTTCGATATCCGGTGGCTGGGGCATGGGACAGTGAATATGAAGCGGAGGCCGGCGCTTTTGTATCTGAGCCCGGCGCTGATGGACTGGCTGCTGTTTTTTGTAGCCTTCGCAGTGTTCTATGGAGCAGGGGCCGGAGAGCTTGGCATCACCAAATGCGCCTTACTCGGCATTCTTTTTCAGGCTGCCTACATGACGAGCAGCTTTGTGTCCGGCTATTTTATCACCCATCGCAACGCGCGAAGGGTTTTGCTCTGGAACACTCTGGTTTGCGGGATTTCCAGCGGAGGGCGTTGATATTTGAAAACAGATCCCGGTTGGATTTTTGAACAGGGCGCCTCGTCGAGGCCATTATTATGGAGCGAGATACAACTCATATCCGCATTTTTTTCGGCTTTTCATCAAATTTTATAAAATTACTTTTTGCAGAAAATCCGTTTTTCGGTAAATAAGTAAACATGACAGTGACGCTTCAGATGGGTTCCAGAGGAACATTGACACTCCCAAAAAAAATACGTGAAAAATTTGGTCTTGCTGGAGACAGCATCGTTTCAGTGGAGGACACGGAGGAAGGAATTCTTATTAGACCGGCCGCAGTTTTTCCAATGGAGATTTATTCAGAGGAACGCATCGCAGAATTCGACGCGCAGAACAATGCCGCTATTGCCGACATCTTTAAAACCCAACCGGCTTAAAGAATGCCGATGAAAATCTTTTTGGATGCGAATATCATTTTTTCCGCATCGCAACTTCAAAGCCCCTCGTGGCAACTCTTGGACCGTCTTTCAAAGAATGCGACTTTAATCACCCACACTGCTGTCTGGGATGAGGCCCAACGAAATCTCCTTCTTAAACGACCCGCATGGTCTGCTGGGTTGGATTATTGGCGCGAGCGCGTTATTCAATCTCAAATGATCGGCCCATGTCCCGATGCGGGTCTTCCGCCCAAGGACGCGCCAATCTTGGCCGCTGCAATAGCATCCAAAGCCGATCGCCTTCTCACTGGTGACCTCAAACATTTTGGCCACCTTTATGGGCGAACTTTCCATGGAGTCCTCATCGTGTCGCCCCAATTGCTTTCGGAGGAAGTCGTCAATCTGGGCTGGACCACTGTTGATCAGGGCCTCATTTGATCGAATAAAAACGCAGTAAAATTTCGGAGGGGTTATAATACAAACTCGTTGTCGAATACTTGCGTCAATG
>CANMQB010000214.1 GCA_947499885.1 Spartobacteria bacterium | reverse complement strand
TGTGCCTATTGGTTCAGTGGGCGACAGCTATGACCGGTACCTCATGCGTCTTGAGGAAATTCATCAGAGCATAAGTATTTTGCGACAGGTTCTTAGCAAACTTCCTCCTGGTCCCATTAACTGGCACGACCCCAAGAGCACCCTGCCTGACAAAGACGCTGTCCTAACGAAGATGGAGGAACTGATCCACCACTTTATTGTTGCCACTGAGGGGATTGATGCCCCCGCTGGAGAGATCTATTTCGGAGCGGAAAATCCGAAAGGCGAACTCGGCTTTTACATCTACAGCAAAGGCGGCGGCGTCCCTTACCGGATGAAAATCCGCTCACCCTCGTTCTGCAATATCAGCATCCTTTCCAAGATGCTACCCGGCTCGATGCTCTCCGATGTTGTAACCATCCTCGGCTCGCTCGACCCTGTCTTCGGCGAGGTGGACCGATAAGCAAACCTTCTGCGCGAAACGAGATGTCTTCTTGGAATACATTGAAACGATAGAAAATCTTATTCTTTCTTAAAAATGACATTGGCAAATTTGTTATCAGAGTCACAGATCATCCCAGAGATGGCCTCCACAGAACGATGGGAAGCGATCAGGGAATTGGTCAACCGCTTGGTGGAGTCTGGGAAAATCGAAAAATCAGATTCAGAGGATGTATTGGAGAGCATCCGCCAACGTGAGGAGACCATGAGTACGGGGATCGGATTCGGCATCGCGATTCCGCACGCGTCCTCCTCCAAAGTCAGTGAAGTTGTCGCCGCATTTGGCCGATCCACGACTGGGGTTCCGTTTGATTCGCTCGATGGCGAGCCTGTGCATTTCATCGTCCTTTTCGTCGTGCCGAAGGATCAATTTCAGACCCACCTCCGCACCCTGGCTGCAATCGCAAAATTTTTGAATGATAAGACAGTCCGCGAGGAATTGTCGAAGGCCACCTCATCCAGCGGCATCCTTCAGGTTTTTGAAAACCGCTCCACACGAGCCTGATGCCCACATTGCGTGATCTTCTCGCATCTCGACTCCGAGATGCGCTCGCTGCAATAGACCAAGATTCCTCTCGCGCAGGAATCTCTCAAGCTGCCGATGCCCGCTTTGGCGACTATCAAGCCAACGCCGCGATGGCTCTCGCTAAGGAAACCAAAGTGAATCCACGTCAACTCGCTTCCGAGATTCTCTCAAAACTCGATGTGAGCGGACTGGCAGCCACCCCCGAAATCGCAGGAGCAGGTTTCATCAATTTCCGCTTAGAAGACTCTTTTCTTTCCGAGCGACTCTCTAACTTGGCATTGGATTCGCGCCTCGGACTCGACCTCGTCCAGAATCCTAAAAAGATAATTGTCGATTTCAGTTCGCCAAATGTGGCAAAGCCCATGCATGTCGGGCATATCCGCAGCACGATTCTTGGTGACTGCTTAGTTCGCATCGCACGGTTCCTGGGTCACCATGTCATCGCCGACAATCACATCGGCGACTGGGGCACACAATTTGGCAAGGTGATATACGGCTGGAAACACTTCCTGCATCCTGATGATCTAGAGTCAGATGCCATTACCGAGCTTGTTCGCCTTTATCGGGAGGTCACACGCCTCGAGGAAACGGATGAGGCAGTGAAGCGATCCGCCCGTGAGGAACTGGTAAAACTTCAAGCCGGAGATCCTGAGAATCTCGTCATCTGGAAACAAACGGTGGACCTCTCGTGGCGCGAATTTGAAAAGCTCTACGGCCTCCTGGATATCCACTTTGACGAGCGTCTTGGGGAGAGTTTCTACAACGAGGCTCTCGGGCCACTCTGCACCGAATTGGAAAATCGGGGTATTGCCACGACAAGCGAAGGCGCACTCTGTATTTTTTTTAATGGCACACCAGCCCTTGAAGGCAAGCCCGCTATTATTCGTAAAAGTGATGGAGGCTTCCTTTACGCCACGACGGATCTTGCAACCATCGATTACAGGCTCAAGCACTGGAGCCCAGATGCCATCTGGTACGTCGTAGGGGCTCCCCAGGCCTTGCACTTTCAACAAATTTTCGCCGCAGCAAAAATGATGGGCTTCAAATGCGATCTGCGGCATATCGCCTTCGGAAGCATTCTCGGAGAAGACCGCAAGATTATGAAGACCCGCTCGGGAGAGAATGTCGGTCTGGCCGAGGTTCTTCAAGAAGCCATCCATCGCGCCCGTCTCATCATAGCCAACCGCGCGGACCAACTCCCGGCCTCTGAGGCCGAGTCCACAGCCCGATTGATCGGCCTTGGCGCTGTCAAATACGCAGAGCTCTCCCAAAACCGCTTGACGGATTACATTTTCTCTTGGGACAAGCTTCTTGCCTTTGAAGGAAATACCGCTCCCTATCTCCAAAACGCCTATGTGCGCATCCGCTCCATCTTCCGCCGTGCCGCAGAACCAGCCAATCCCAAGGCGACGATTCTGCTAAACAAAGCCGCCGAGCGGGCTCTCGGGCTGAAACTCCTTCAATACGCGGAGACCGTGCCTGTCGTACTGGAAGAATTCCGTCCAAACATCCTCGCCAATTACCTCTACGAATTGGCAAATACGTACCACACATTCTACGAGGCCTGCCCGGTCATTAAAGCCGACCCTGCAAACCGCGCCAGTCGCCTTCTTTTATGCGATTTAACGGCTCGAACACTCGAGCATGGCCTCGCCCTGCTTGGTATCGGCTGCCCAGAGCGGATGTGAGTGGGACTCGCTTCCTCGCGACGATCCACTCTGAGTGACAAAATTGTCACAGTGTAAAATTTGCCACTGACCGCCCAGTGGGAATAAAAGAATCAATCGTTATGAATCTTCTAGCAACTGCCTACACTGATCCAACATTTATCACTTTCATCTTTTTGGCGCTAGCCATCGGCATGGCACTTGGCTTTGAATTCGTCAACGGATTCCACGACACGGCAAACGCCGTAGCCACAGTCATCTACACTCACACCCTCAAACCCACGCCAGCCGTGATCTGGTCGGGAATTTGGAACCTTATTGGGGTGCTCACATCTTCCGGCGCTGTTGCCTTCGGCATCGTAGCCCTTCTTCCGGTAGAACTTGTGCTCAATGTAGGCTCGGCTGCGGGGCTCGCGATGGTTTTTTCGCTCCTGATCTCGGCCATCGTTTGGAACCTCGGAACATGGTGGCTCGGCTTGCCAGCGTCCAGTTCACACACGCTCATCGGCTCAATCATCGGCGTGGGCTTGGCAAACTCGCTCATGGGCCCGACCCACTCCATCACCGATGGCGTGAACTGGGCAAAAGCTCAGGAAGTCGGCCTAGGTCTCATCCTATCCCCACTTGTCGGATTCGCTGCCGCAGCACTTCTTCTCATCCTCTTAAAAGTTCTCGTCCGAAATCCCGAACTCTACAAAGCCCCAGTGGGCAAAACGGCCCCACCACTTTGGATTCGGGCCATCCTCATGCTCACCTGCACGGGCGTAAGCTTTGCCCATGGTTCCAATGATGGACAAAAAGGCATGGGACTCATCGTGCTGATCCTCGTCGGCATCCTTCCTGGAACGTATGCCCTGAAAATGTCGGTAGACAACTCCACGATCTCTGGAATCGCCACGGAAGCCGCCGCACTCTCAATCGTCTTCCAGCAGGAAGCAGGAACAACAACCGTGGACAGCGTCAAGGCCACGGAAATCCTAGCAGATTTCATCAAGCCAAAAGGCACGCCAAGCCCAGAGGTCTTTGCCGCCCTTGCCGCCACTTGCAACGAAATTTCTTCGCAGCTGAAAAATGCAGAAACCTTTCAAGCCCTCCCGCCCAGCGAGCGCAGCGATATCCGCACTCAACTCTACCTCATCTCCAAAACCATCGGCAAATTGGACAAGAGTGGCAAGTTAGACATGGACGCATCCATCCGCAAAAACGAACAAGCCTTGGCTCGCCATGCCGACCAACTCACAAACTACATTCCAGACTGGGTGAAATACGCCGTTGCCCTTGCACTCGGTCTCGGAACAATGATCGGCTACAAGCGCATCGTAAAAACTGTGGGTGAAAAAATCGGTAAGGACCACCTCACCTACGCCCAAGGGGCATCCGCCGAAGCCGTCGCCATGAGCACAATCATGGTGGCTGATCACTTCGGACTCCCGATCAGCACCACCCACGTCCTTTCTTCAGGCATCGCAGGTACGATGGCCGCCAACAACTCCGGCCTCCAAATGGCCACCGTTCGCAACATCCTTCTCGCTTGGGTGCTCACTCTCCCAGTGTGCATTTTTCTGGGAGCCGCCCTGTTCGCTGCTGCTCTGAACGCCGTTGCCCTCCTCGGCGTCCGTTGAGCCACCAAAAGAACACAACTCAAATCGAAAAAATGTAACTCGCCTTCATGGGCCGGCTTTACTTTTCAGCTCAGAGTGCTAATTCAAAGTTAATGCGCCCTCCGATCAATCTGGCACCCTTCATCGCGTTCATCGCAACACCCGCGTTCGTCCTTGCACAGGA
>CANMQB010000213.1 GCA_947499885.1 Spartobacteria bacterium | reverse complement strand
ATTTCTTTGGCGGTGCTTCTGCCGACCTCGCTTTACGCGACCGACAGATATTGGGACGGTGATACCGACACCACATTCAGTACGCCCGCCAACTGGGTTGGGGGGGTCGCTCCGATCAACCAGGGGTTAGGTGGCGACGTGGCCTATTTTACCGGTGGCAGCTACATCAACCAGCCGACTATGGCGGACAGTCAGAACATCCTCGGGTTCGTGTTTGGCAATGGCACGACCTCGGCAGCAGTCACACTCACCACGGACGTTAACAGTTTCACCCAGATTTCAAGCGGTGGAGTGACGATGAACGCCAATGCGGGGGCCGTGACGTTCGGAGCGAGTGCGGACGGCGGAATAAATTACCGCCTCTCAGCGGACCAGACCTGGACCAACAATTCGGCCAATGCGTTTACTCTGGCGAGCGCGGCGGGCATCGGGCCTGCGGTCGGGCTCAACGCCACGCTCACGTTTGCAGGCACAGGCAACTTTATCATGAGTGGACCTTGGAACGACATCGGGGCGGATGGCATCGGCATGAAAATTGCCACCACCGGGACCGGCACGGTGGCGATGAGCGGCAGCGGATCAGCCAAAGGGGTGACGCTCGATTCCGGACGCTTGGAGATCCAAAACAACCTGGCCCTGGGCACCGGCACCTTTGTCATCAACGGAGGCACGTTGCAGGCAAATACGGATCGCACCATGACATATAACAATGCCGTGTCGCTCAACGGGAGTTTCACCTATGGGAGCTCGGCCCAGAACGGTCGCACGCTCGCCATGGGAACCGGGAGCACGACACTGGGAGCGAGCGTGAATATTGACACGTATGGAACCGGCACATTGTCGTTCAACGGAACGATCTCCGGGGGAAGCAACGGGATTACCAAATCCGGCGCGGGAACGCTGGCTCTGGGCGCAGCAAACACATACACCGGCAACACCACCATCAACAGCGGCACCCTCCGAGCCGCCACTGCCAACGCGCTCGGCAACAGCTCGGTCATCAATGTGAACGGCGGCTCCTTTCTCGTGACGGCAGCCAATGCCGTGAACGACAACGCTGCAATCAACCTCAATGGAGGCCGCATGGCTCTGAGTGGAACCTTCAACGAAACGGTTGGTGCCCTCACCCTTAGCGCCAACTCGATCATCGACTTCTCCGGCTTCGTCGGCACGCTCCGATTCAGTGGCATAGACTCCTGGGCAGTCGGCGCCAACCTTGCCATCTGGAACTGGAGCGGAACCACCTATTGGGGAACACCAGTCAACAATTATGCAACCCCCAGCAATCTCGTCTTCTCCAGCAACTCGACCCTCACTTCCCACCTCGCAAACATCAGCTTCTACAGCGACTCAGGCAACAGCTTCGTTGGAAGCGGATTCGAAGTCAGTGGCTTCTCTGGCGGTGGCAGCCAAATCATAGCCGTTCCGGAAACCGAAACCTACATCGCTGCCGCCCTCCTCCTAGGTGGCCTCTGCGTCCAATACCTCCGCCGCAGAGCCAAGAGAAACCCTTCGAGGGCCTGCCTCCAACTGCACTGAATTTCTGGTGACACGTGATTCAGAAGCATCTTTTTACCAAAAGCCAATGACCCTTGCCAAATTACTCCCATGGAGGTGAATGAATGAAAGTAGGAATTATCGGATGCGGAAACATTTTTCAGCATTACTTAAAAAATGCCAATAAGTTCAGCCATATCCAAATTCTAGCCTGCGCATCCGTTGATGCTGCAGAAGCCAAGGCCAAAGCTTCGGAATTTGGCCTTCGGGCAATGAGTGTGGATGAGATCATCGAAGATCGGGAGATCGGCTTGATCATCAATCTAACTCCGCCTCAGTTCCATGCCGAGGTCTCGATGCGCGTCTTGAATGCGGGAAAACATGTTTACTCGGAAAAGCCGATCGCCATAAGCCTAGAGGAAGCAAAACAAATTCTCGATCTCGCAGCCAAAAAAAATCTTCGGGTTGGCTGTGCTCCCGACACCATTCTGGGAGACAGCCACCAAGCCTGTCGCAAAATCATCGACTCGGGCTTGATCGGGCAAGTCATTTCAGGAACGGCTTTTATGATGACCAGAGGGCCGGAGTCATGGCACCCTAATCCCTTTTTCTTTTATCAACACGGGGGAGGCCCCATGCTCGACATCGGGCCGTATTACATAAGCGCTCTCGTGAATTTCTTAGGTCCGGTTCGTTCTGTCTTTGCGCATGTCAACAACTCGATCCCCGAAAGGGTCGCCGGTGCGGAGCCCCATGTCGGCAAAAAAATTCCTATCGAAGTTCCGACATCCTATTCTGGTGTTGTTGAGTTTCAGAACAATTCCACCATCAACTGCAATATCAATTGGGAAACCCTGAAACATTCCCACCCTCCGATCGAGCTTTATGGACCTCAGGGCAGCGTGATCATGCCGGATCCCAACCAGTTTGGTGGCCAAGTGAAAGTTTTCCAATCCGATGGGAAAGATTGGGAGGACCATGTCGTTGCCGAGCGCTATCCCTTCAGCTGCAGGCTGGTCGGTGTGGCAGATATGGTTTACGCTATCGACAAAGGGATTCCGCACGCCTGCTCCGGCGAACTGGCTGCTCACGTGCTGGAAGTGATGCTGGCCTTCGAGGCTTCTTCGAAGCTGAAACAAGCCGTCTCGATCCAGAGCACATGCGTCAGGCCTCACTTGCTGCCTGAAACCTGGGATTAACACGAATTCAGCAGAATTGACCACAGAGGACACAGAGAACAAAGAGATTCAGTTGTTTACACATTCATGATTAGTCGACATTTTGAGCAATCTCTAAGAGCCCGTAAGGAATTTCTGTGAATACTTTCAATCTTGTCATCCTGTTTAAAAAACCATTTTCGGGATTAATGACTCTCCATTGGAAGTCGAGATTTTCATGAGATTGTGCTCCATTTAATCAAATGTTTGATTTTTTTTATCGACAGGAAATTTTTTTCGAGACAAGATTTTTTAAATAGCTAAACTCTCAACCCATGCGCGCGTCGTCGTCACTGGAGGAAGTGGTTTCCTTGGTCGCCATCTCGTTCAGACGCTCCAATCCTCCTGTTCCGTTCTTTCCTTTGATGTGCGGAAGTCTGGTGACGAGCAGGAATTTTTTGAAGGTTCTGTAACAGACCCCGCCCAGATCGATCAGGCTCTGGCCGGGGCCAACGCGCTGGTGATCGCCCACATGGCTCCACGCGCTCCGGGTGTCTATGACAGCCCGGCCGTTCCCTTCGACATCAATGTGAAGGGAACAGCTCTTCTTTTGGACGGGGCCGTGCGAAACGGCATTCGCCGCGTGGTGCTGATTTCCAGCGCAGCGGTGGTGGGCAAACCTCTGCTTGCCGGGGAATTTCTCAGTCAAGACTTGCCCTTGAGCCCGGATTCGATTTACGGCCTGAGCAAGGCTCTTCAGGAGGAGACGGCGCGCTACTACCACGAAAAGCATGGCTTGGAAATCGCCATACTCCGCCCGCTCTATATCAGCCTTGGTGATACGCTGGAGGATAAATACGGCAATCGGCGGGAGAGTGTGAATTGGCAGTTAATCGATCCGAGGGATATCGGAGAGGCTGTTCTTGGAGCCCTCCTGGCGGATGAGTTGGGGTGTGAGCCCTTCTACCTGGCGGCTGGTCCGGGTGCTGAAGAAAAGGCGGACATCGCTTATGCCATGCGCCGACTCAAATGGAATCCCCGCTACCGGTTTCTTGAATTCAAACAGGATTGAAACTCCTTACGGAAAAAATCCTCCATTTACTGAACCCATGTTAAACACCGATCTTTCCGATACCTCCGCCCCCCCATCCTCAAAATCCCTCACCGCACTGTTGGAAAGGATGACTCGCGAGGAAAAAGCCTCCTTGTTGGCCGGTGTCGATGACTGGCATTTTCACGGAGTGCCACGCTTGGGAGTGCCCTCGATCCGGGTTACCGATTGCGGCCATGGCGTGACGCTCTGTGGAGAGGATTCCAGCCCGGCCACCTGCTTTCCGACCGGCATCGGTATGGCTGCCACATGGAATCGCGAATTGCTGGAGCGCGTCGGCGGCGTGATAGGCCGTGAATGTCGTGCTCTGGGTTGCTCGCTCCTGCTGGGCCCCAAGATCAACCTTCACCGGCATCCGCTGAACGGTCGCAGTTTTGAGACATTTTCCGAAGATCCTTGGCTGGCTGGTCTTCTGGGGGCAGCGGTGATCAGGGGCATCCAAAGCCAAGGGGTTCGTGCTTGCGTCAAAGCGATGGCGGCCAACAATCAGCAGCAGGATCAGGAGCATGTCAGCTCCGAAGTGGACGAACGCACATTGCGCGAGATTTATCTCCGCGCTTTTGAAATCGCGATTCAAGAGCCCGATAGCCAGTAGCTAATGCAACATCAGTCAATGCTGGACGGGTAAGCTTCCTCGAGTTGCTGTTGAGGGCCAAATTTGGGCTCTCGCGCAGGAAATTCAAGCAAAACTCTTTTGCCAAGGCAT
>CANMQB010000212.1 GCA_947499885.1 Spartobacteria bacterium | reverse complement strand
TTGGCAGATCGAGAGTGGCAGGTGTTTCGAAAAATGCAGGCGATTGCCGGTGAGGTCAAAAAGGCGAGCCCCAAGGACCAAATGCTGCGTGTGGAAATTTCAGGATGCCTCATTTCGTGCCCCGTTCAATTGACGGGCGACACCTTGCTCGCCGGAGATTGCGGGAAAATGGAGAAACCCAAGCACTATCTGTCGCATTGGCTGACCGCTCTCGTTGCCGCTGCATCTAACCTCGCGGGCGGGATGAGAATTTTTTACGAGGGCGATCCTGTGGGTGAATTAGTGCTTCCCGCGATCACTCCTTCAAATGCAAAAACCACGCTGGTGACGGTCCTCGATGGATACCTGCAGGGCCAACACCGGCCACTCCGATTTGCGCTTCAGGCCTCGCACAGCCTGCTCGCTACTAAAAGCGCCTCGGCCGGAGATTTCACCAAAGCCAAAGCACTCTGGTCGAAGTCTGGATACGGAGATTCGCAACCGCTCGGGGAGGGGCTCTCGCCCGCCGCTTTGCTTGCTTGGAGGGATGTCGACCCCTTCGCCGACGAAAAAGAGTGGATGCAGTGGGCGCAAGCAATCAGCCAGCCCTTGGAAACATGGAAAGCCTCAAAGAAAAAATGAATTCCTTCGACCCAATTAAATCACCAATCGCGCCCGGTCTGACTTTCATCGAAGCCAGTGCGGGAACCGGGAAAACCTTCTCTATTAGCCATCTTGTACCGCGTCTTCTTTTTGAAAATCCCGCGTGGCGTGTCAGCGAAATCCTTCTGGTCACCTACACCAACGATGCCGCCGGGGAGTTAGCCGATAGAACGCGGAAGGTTTTCGCTGATATGGTGTCCGATACTCTCGCTGAAAACAGCACCATGGCAGAGTTGCGGGCTCTCATGGCAACCACACCCGGCGGAGCCGAAAAAATCCATCAAGCGATCCGAGAGCTCGACCTCCTCAGCATCTCGACCATCCACTCCTTCTGCCAGGGCGTCATTCAAGCCGAGGGAGAGCTCTGTGGTCTGCCAGTGATGCCTGAGTTATTGGTGGATTCAAAGGATCTCGTCCGCGAAGCCCTTCATGACATCTGGAAAACAAGAGTCGCCAGCGAGGAAACACTTGCCCGCATCTCAGGAATGCTTGGTTGGAAGTTTGAGGAGGATTTAAGCTTTGTTCTGAAGGCACTCGACATGCCGGAAATTCGAGTGGAGCCCAATTTGCCTCCGTTCGAGGAGATGTTTGCTCGACTCAGTAATCCTACGTGTCGCTTTCCAAATGCTGATGTCAACGAGTTGGTGGAGCTTTTCAATCAGGTGTCTTGGAATGCGGCTGGGAAAACGCCAGAGTTCCGTGCGGCGGTGCTTGAAACTCTTGAAAACCCTAGCGACTTGGATGAGTGGTTCGCTGCCGTCAAATGGGTCGCTTCATTGGACAAGCCGGGCCCGATTACCAAGCCTAGGAACGACGACATCCACGCCCGCGTCGCTGAAATTCAAGCCGTAAAAACTGCCAACGAGATTCTTGTAGACTTTGAAATGCTGACCCTTTCTTGGAAGAAGCACCTCGCGGAGATCGTCGCAGAAAAAGTCGCTGCAAATCTTCATAGCCAGCGCCTAACGACTTTCAACGGGATGGTGAAAACCTTGGATGAGGCACTTCATGGACACAATGCCGAGCCGTTGCAGCGAAGAATCCGGGAGCGATTCCGGGTTGCCCTTGTCGACGAGTCGCAAGACACCGACGCCGCACAGTTCCGGATTTTCGAAAAAATCTTCCTCGATTCGAAGGACCACTCGCTGGTGTTGATCGGCGATCCCAAGCAGGCGATCTACGCCTTCCGAGGAGCCGATGTGAACACCTACCTCGCTGCGAAAAACCGCCCCGGTGCGCGGATTTTCACGCTCTCAGCCACCTACAGGAGCCCGCAGCCATTGGTCGAATGCGTGAATGCCCTCTTTGACCATTCGCGCTCCTTCCTCAAAGAGAACCTGGATTTTATGCCCTCTTCGTCCGCCATGGCACAGGACACTTGGCTTCAAGAGAGTGCCGATGGAAAGACTCCATCTGCCCGCCTCGAGTCATGGGTTGTTCCCGATGCGCAAGTCGATGATTTTTCAAACGGCGACAAGCGCCTTTCTGAAATCTCGAATGCCGTGGCCTCCGAAATCGCCCGCCTGCTGGCTTTGGATGGTGTATCCACTGGCATCGTCGAAAAGGGAGCGAATCTCCCCCGGCGTGTGGTCCCCGCGGACTTCGCCATTCTTGTTTCGCAAAATAATGAAGCTGTCGCGATGTATGATGCCCTCAAGGCACGGGGAATCCCCGTCATTAGAAAATCCGACGAGGATGTCATGGGCTCTGAGGAGGCCCGCGAGCTTCTGACCCTCCTCATGGCGGTAACCTCGCCCCTCCATTCAAAAATCCGCCGCGCCGCTCTGGCCACAAGATTGCTCGGAAAGACTGATGCGGAGATCCGATCGATCGATAAGTTGGAGTCGGATCACACGGTGTCCAAATTGCAAAACTGGAAGCTGGAATGGAATCGGCGCGGTGTTTCCGCCGTGATTGGACTCATCGATAACGAAGAAGGCATTTCAAAGCGCCTTGCGGCTTCTAAAGACGGCGAGAGGCGACTTACCAACTTTCGGCATCTTACCGATATTCTTTCGGGGTTCGCCATCGTTTCTGGAGGAAAGCCAAACCGTTTGTTGATTTGGCTGGAGCAGGAGATTGCCCGTGCCAGTTCCTCGGATAAACCCTCGGAGGAACGGCTTCTTCAGTTGGAGAGCGACAGCTTGGCCGTGAAAATCACCACAATGCACTCGGCTAAGGGGCTCGAATTTCCTCTCGTTTTCTGTCCCTTTCTTTGGACTTCAAAAGAACTCAAGCCCTCTGAAGTGCTGAATCGCAACGGAGTGTTCTCTATGGTGGATACAAATCTCTGCGAATCATCGGTGCGCGATGAAATCAAGGAGTCTCTGCTCGAGGAGCGTTTGCGACTCGCCTATGTTGCCCTGACCCGTGCTCAGGTGAAGGTTTGGATCTGTGCGGGAGCCGTTCCAGGCAAGAAGGGAGGCCCGTCTGCCCTCGATTGGTTGCTGCGGCCCGGTCAGGATATCGATTTTCCGGCACTGGAAGTGAGTGCAGCTTCAAACCGAGGTGCCACACATCGGGCTGCCCTCCAATCTATGGCGGAGAAACTTGGTGGGCTCTGCGTTGTTAAGGAAAAATTCCCTTCAGTCGCTGATAATCGGTACTCATTCGAGCCGCCGGAATTTACGGATCAAGTTGAGACCGTCCGCGTGCCGAAGGTCTTCTGGCGCGTCACCTCCTTCTCACAGCTCACCCGCGAGAAGAATGCCAAAGGCGATACGGCCAAGCCGTCTGGTGCGGAGACCACAACATCTGATCCCGCACAGTCCACGCCGAACCTCTTCGCCGCCCTGCGCGGTGGAGCATCCCTAGGCACAGCAGTCCACGACTTTTTGGAGACATGGGATTTTGGCTCCGTACCGGAGGCTGCCGTTCTCGAAAAACATTTCTCGGGTTACTCGCTCGGTAAGGGGTACGAGGCCATCACGCCTGCGTCCGCAGACATGCTCGATCACCTTCGCAAGGCCGTCTTGCCAGGGATGGATTGCTCCGTCGCCGTGGCCAGTCGCACGCCGAAGACCTCTGAATGGCAATTCTACCTTCCTGCAGAGTCGGGATTCAGTGTTTCAAAAATTGCGAAGGTTTTTCGCGAACATGACGACCCCGACTATGCCGAGAGCCTCGAATCGCTCGGCTCCGATGCGCTGGAGGGCTTCCTGCAGGGATTCATCGATAAGATCGCAGCTCATGGCTCCACTTACGGGGTCATCGATTGGAAGACCAACCAACTCGCCGCCTACGACCAAGAATCCCTCCGCAAGGCTGCCCGCGCGAGCCACTACTGGCTCCAGACCCACCTCTACCTCGTCGCTCTCAGCCGCTATCTCGGGCCACAGGCCGATATCCGGGGAGCGTGGCTCATTTACTTGCGTGGAGTCAAAAGCGGCACGCCCAATGGCGTTCTTCACATCAAACCAACAGCAGCCCTCTTGCAGGGCCTTAACAAACTCTTCACCAGACCAAACCCATGAAACCAGAAACCCAATGGCTGAAAGATAAGTGGGCAATGCCCGATGAGGCTGCCGACTCCGTGGAGATGCTTTCCAAAGCACACAAAGAGGGATCTACTGCTTGCAAACTGGAGACGCCACCATCCGACTGGGGGCGTGCGGTCGCTAGGCCAGACGGCGACAAATCCACGCCCCTTGTTCTTGTGGAAATGGAAGGCACCACTTTTCTGCAAACGCGCTGGTTTTTTAAGGCCGAGGAAAAAATCGCCTCCTGCCTGTGGGCGCTCAATTCCGAAGCCAGCATCATCTGCCCCTCCGATAAAATAGAGGGGTACTTTGGCGACGAAGGCCCCCAACGCGCCGCCGCCCGACTCGCGCTTTCACGA
>CANMQB010000211.1 GCA_947499885.1 Spartobacteria bacterium | reverse complement strand
CATGACCTTACTGAGATGGTCGAGGGTGACACCGATGGTGAGGTTAAGCTCTGGACCTAACGTCAACCAGTTTATGGATAGCATCTTCCCTTCGATCGGCTGGTTAAAAAGCCACCAACTCAGAACGCACCCCGTAATGGCCGCGAGGAGCGCAAGCGAGGCGCTGAGTGTTTTTGAGAATTTCCCGAGGAGGAGGATCAGCGCGGCGCTGACAAGCGGGGTGAAAAGAATAATCCAGGGCGCGGTTTGCGTGCTCATCAGAACTTCAGCGTATTTAAATCTTCAACATGGGTGGTCTGCTTGGCGCGGAAGAGCGCGACAATGATGGCTAGGCCCACAGCAACTTCGGCGGCAGCGACAGTGATAATGAAAAACACGAGCACTTGGGCGTTGTAGTTTGGCATGCCATCGGCAAGCAGGTTGAAGCGGGAGAAGGCGACGAGTGAGAGGTTGGCCGCATTGAGCATGAGTTCCAGACCCATAAAAATGATAAGAATATTTCGGCGTAGAAGTACCCCGCCAAGTCCGATGGAGAAGAGGAGTCCGCTAACGATGAGATAATGCGCTAAGGTTGGCATGAAAATATCACTTAAGTTCCTTCTTGCTAAGGAGAACAACTCCCACTGTGGAAACAAGGAGGAGGACGCCTATGATTTGAAATGGCAGATTGAAATTGCGGAAGAGTGCGAAACCAACTTGAGCAACGTCATTCGCGAGAGGCTGTGAGATGACGGGCTTAGTGACGTTCAGTGCTGGAAGAGCGGAGATGACTTGAATGAGCGCAGCAAGAAACCCCCCGACGACAAGCCCCCCGCCAACCCAAGCAGAGAGCCGAACGCGGCGGCGTTTTTCCTCCCTCAGGTCGAGAAGCATGATGATGAAAAGGAAAAGCACCATGACGGCTCCGGCGTAAACAAGCACCTGCACAACGGCGATAAAATAGGCATCCAAAGTGATGAACACTGCCGCGAGTGCGACGAAAGACATCACGAGACTCATGGCGCAGGAGACGGGGTTTCTCAGAAGGACCACGCCAAGCGCAAAAGCAAGCATGAGGAGTGAGAAGATTGAGAAAAGGACGAGTTGCATTTGGTAATTTAAAAGAGGCTTTGTAGCAGCCGATCGCAGGTTGTTCTACTTTTTTTCGTTCCACTTATTGACGAGGCCCGGCATCTCGCCGCCGAGTTCGCGAAGTTTGTGAATGTCGTGGACCATTTCTGCGCGGGAGAGGCCAGTGATGGAATAATCTTTCCGGAGGTAGATCGCCTGCTCGGGGCAGACTTCCTCGCAGAGTCCACAATAGATGCAACGGATCATGTCGATGTCAAAACTCTTGGGGCGTTTTTCGACCTTGCTCCACCGTTCGTCGGCCGGAATTTCCTCGGGGTGAATGGTAATAGCGCGGGGTGGGCAAATGAATTCGCAGAGTTGGCAGCCCACGCATTTGTCGCGTCCAAACTCATTGCTGACGAGCGTCGGCGCACCACGATACCAAGAGGGCAACTGGGCGTCCCACTTCTGCTCGGGATATTGCATGGTTACTTTTGTCTGTCCTGTCAAGAGGCGGAGCATGTGTTTGAGCGTGACCAGCAGCCCACCCACAATCGAGGGCAGGTAGATCTTTTCGGCCAATGTGAGGCGCGGACGCGGTACGGTGTATGCCATAGGGTGAAGTGGTTCTAACAATGTTCGCTTCACATGGCAACTTTGGACTCAGAATTTTTCGCAGATTCCGAACCAGGTCGTTGCAAACGAGAATGAGCTTGTGCGAAAGCGTTTAATTTGCGGGCTGAATCTCGGCAAGGCGGCGCTCGAGGACGGGATCGGGTTCAGCACCGAGGAGCTTGGCTTTCTCGTAATGTTTTTTGGCGAGCTGAAGCGATGGCGGCTCGGAATTGGCATACATCACAGCCAGATTAAAATGGGCATTCATGTAGTTGGGGTCAATCGAGAGACTTTGGCGGAAGGCTTCCTCAGCCTTTGCAGTGTCGCCTTTTTTCCCGATGGCAATGGCGAGATAGTTGAGCGCGACGGAGTTTTTAGGATCGAGTTCGATGGCACGATTGAGCTTCTCGATCGCGTCGTCAAAACGACCTCGGCGACAGTAAACATTGCCAAGATTGGTTAAGGCAAAAACGTCATCGGCTTTCAGTGCAAGAGATTTTTCCAGAGCGATCTGAGCGGCGGAGATTTTGCCTGCTTGAATCTGAGTGACGCCCAGATTGGCGAGGGCAAAGTAATTCTCAGGAGCGAGTTCTACGACCCGCTGATACTTTTTTTCGGCATCTGTGAAGCGGCGATCTTTGGCAAGCACAGAGGCTTCGGCAGCGAGGGCCTTGGCATCGTCTGAAAGACTCTCTGCTCCAACTGGGGTTGACGCCTTTCCTTGGGGCCCGGGTTTGATAATCGTGAGAGAAACCTCCGGACCCTGCGCCTCTGGATCCTTGAGGAGGACGAGCGGCTCACGAAAAAGAATGCGCTCTTCATCTTTGAGTACGGGCGCGGGGTTTGAGAGAATGCCGAGGGAGGTGGCTAGGACCTCGGATTGAACTTGGAGGCGAGTGAGTTCGCTTTCCAGATCAGCGACGGTCTGAGAACGCTGGTTTTGTTCCTGCATTTGACGAAGCACGATCTCGCGGAGGAGTTGGCTTTCGTTGAGGAGGCGTTTCTGTTCCTCGCTGGGTTCGGGATTGAGACGAAGTCGGGCCAGATCGCCTGCAGCCTCATCAAGCTGTGACGTCAGGGATTTCACGCTGGCATCGCGAGCAGCCAAATCTTGGCGAGAAGCAGCGAGTCGGTCTTGAAGCAGCATAACCTCCTCTTGGAGCCCCTCAGCCTCAGCTTTTGAAAGGCCACCCGAGTTTGAAGCCTCGCTGAGTTTCTTTTCGGCGTCGGCGAGTTTTCGGGCAAGTTCCTTGTTCTCGCCCTCGATTTTTTCAAGGCGTTCGATAGCAGGTTTCTGCGAGGCGATTTGTTTTTGAAGCGCGACCTTTTCCCCTTTGAGGGATTCGACTTCGGCATCATTGTCCTTGAAGCGCTTGATGCGGCTGAGCGCCTTATCGCGCTGCGTGGCAATGGTGCGGCGGTCCTCGTCGGTGGCAGCAAGGACTTTTTTACTCTCAGAGATGTAGGTCGCAGCCTTTTCAAGCTTACCCAGAAGGCGGGTATTTTCGTCCTGCGCCACCTCGTTTTCAGCTTCAAGGCGTGCGATGCGTTCGGAGAGCTTTTCGATTCTTTTGTCTTGGGGTTCGGCTGCTTTTTTCTTTAGGTCGTCCCTCTCCAGAGTGAGGCTCTCCCGGACACTCTCCTCCTGCGCGAGGCGGGAGTTCGTTGCGACGAGTTCGGTTTTCGTTTTTTCAAGCTCCATTTTGAGGCTACTCACGTCCCCTTGGATTCGCTCGCGCTTGTCCTTCTCCTGAGCGTAAAGCTTTCGATACTCGGCGAGTTGACGTTCCAAACTCTGGATTTGCTCGCGTTCGAAATTTGAGGGGCTGTCTATGACCTTGGATCCTCGGCTTTGCTGAGAACGTGGCCGTGTGGTGACAGCTGGCTCGGGAATATCGATTTCAAAGCCGCGCGTGGGAAGAGGGTCCTGATAAACGGGCAGCTTCTCTGGTTCTGAAGCAACCATCAGGCGAAGGCGCTCGACGTTTTGCTGAGCCTTGCGTAAGCGAAAATTGACAACCATTTCCTGCCAGGAAGGATCGTCTTTCCGGACTTGCTCAAGGATGGCGATCGTGGAGGCATAGGAATTCATGGCATCCCTCAGTCGTCCGTCACGCTCCAGTTTTTCACCGGCTTGGTAGTCTTGATAAGCCTTGAGAAAAAGCTCGGAGGAGTCGTTTGCAAGAGCGCCAGAGCAGAAGAGCAGCAGCACTGTGGTAAAAATCGCGAGGAATCGAGAAATCATTTGGGAGCAAAGCGGAAGAAACTTCTGGCAATCTGACCGAGCGGGTTCCCGATATCAACCGGAATCAGGCTTTTCTGAAAGTCAAAATCAGCCTTGCCTTGAAGTAACCGCAGGAGATGATCAGGATATGAAAGAGGTCGAAATTTATGCTTCTGGGGTCCGACAGCCGGAGAAAATTCTCGGGCTGGCCTTGGAATTGGATGTGATTCCGAATCTCTCTTACAAAGTCGATACAAACCATGATGTGGTTTTCCTGGAGTTCACAGAGTCGGTTCCCTCGGCATCAGCCTTGGGAGCAGTATTCGAAAGAATCGGGTTAAAAGCCCTTTTTGTGGGAGAGCCTCCTCCGGAAGCCACGCCACTTAAAAAAACCCAGCGCATTTCCTGATCCTCGCTCCCGACACTCGCATGCCACTTATTGGAATTTTTTCGAATCTCTACATCTCATTCCTGAGTTTTCTCGGGCAGGTGGCCATGCTGGCAGGCGAGACGATCCTGTCTATTTTCTGCGGGCGAATCAGACTTCGGCTGGTGATTCAGCAAATAGCCGAGATCGGATTTCGCTCCCAG
>CANMQB010000210.1 GCA_947499885.1 Spartobacteria bacterium | reverse complement strand
TGGATCGGGGTGGTTCCCTTGGCCGCTTGCGCCTTTGTGAACACAATTTTGGTTGTGCCGATGGTTTTTGGATTTGGCCTGCTCTCGGCAGTGAGCGTACATGCCTCGCACGCACATGGCGCGGGGCGTTCCCACCTTGCCGGCGAGAGTCTGCGCGGGGGGATCGTCTTGGCGCTCGCAATGGGCCTGCTCATCGGTGTGGGCGCTCACTTGGGAACGCCATTTTTGCCGATTCTCGGGCAACCACCCGAGGTCAATGAGACGGTAAATGGTTTTTTAATTCTCTGTGCATGGTCGATGCTGCCCTTGTTTGTGAGTGGCGCGGCAAAAAATTTCTGCGAGTCGCTCGGCCAACCTTGGGTGCCATTTTGGATCATGATGGCGGGGGTGTTGCTGAACGTGGGTTTGAACATGATTCTGATTTATGGAAACCTTGGCGCGCCTGCGATGGGGATCGATGGAGCAGGCCTGGCGACCTTGTTGAGCCGTGTGGCTGTGATGGTAGGCATGTTGGTTTATCCTGCCTGCCAGCGCTCGTTGAGCGCTGCCTGGCCTCGAAAGTGGCTCGCTCCCGGGATGTTTAGTGAGGCTTGGGTTTTATTCAAAATCGGCATTCATACGGCAGGCCTGAATCTCTGCGAGGTGTCAGGCTTTTCGGTTGGTGCGCTGATGATGGGGTGGATTGGTGTGGTTCCGTTGGCGGCACACCAGATTGCACTCTCGGTTGCGGGGCTGACATTCATGGTGCCTCTTGGTCTTGCGCAGGCCGTGAGTATGCGGATCGGACATGCGCGAGGTGCGAGGCGAGGGAAGAGGATTGTGCCTATCGTCCATAGTGCGCTTGGCCTTACGGTGGGCCTGATGGCTCTTTTCGGGGCGGTTTACCTTTTCTTGGGAAATGTGATTGCAGCTGGCTTCACTCCCGACCCTGCCGTTCGCTCGTTGACCGTTCAGCTGCTTGTGGTCGCGGGTGTTTTTCAGATTTTCGACGGTGTTCAAGTTGTCTCCTCGGGAGCATTGCGTGGGTTTGCCGACACGCGGGTTCCTTTTTTAGTGGGCATCGTCTCCTACTGGGTGGTTGCTTTACCGGTTTCGTGGTTGGCGGCATTCCATTTTGGATTTGGAGCGCTTGGAGTCTGGGTCGGTTTTGTTGTTGGTCTGGGTGTCGCTGCCATCGCCATGTCCGCAAGGCTGCTTCGAAAATGCCGAGACCTCAATGTCTCGCCAACCATTCAATCCGCGGGATAGGATTTTGCCATGTCGGAAACGATCCATGAGACCCTGCGCTTGCTTCTTTGTGGTCTTGGCGACTCCATTCGTGATGCGGTCGTCTCGGGTCGCTCCCATCTCGATGCCGCCGCCCTCTCGGTAGTGACTGGCCGAGTGGGAGGAGACACGATCTATGCGGTGGACAAGATCAGCGAAGCGGCGATCCTTCTTTGGTTTCGTGAGAATTGGCCGCAAGAACTTCCCGTTCAGATCGTGATGGAAGGCAGTGATCAGGAACTTTGTTTTCCTGAGGGCATTGAGGTGAAGGCCACGGACTGGAAATGCATCATTGATCCCATCGATGGCACGCGTGGGATCATGTATGAAAAGCGAAGCGCTTGGGCCCTTGCGGGTATAGCCCCGCAACTCGGCGACGATACCGTGCTTTCGCAGATTGTCGCGGCGGCTATGACGGAAATTCCGTTGACCAAGCAGTGGCGCGCCGACCAGTTCAGTGCCACGCCAGGAGGCCAATTGATCTCCTCGGCTTACGATATGCACAGGGCAAGACGTGAAATCATTCACCCAGCTCCCTCTCAGGCCGCCGACTTTGCACACGGATTTTCCTCGCTTGTAAAATTTTTCCCCGAGGGGCGCACACTCACGGCGCAGATCGAAGAACGGCTTTGGGACGAGCTCATCGGATTGAACAGCGGCCTTTCCCCGCAGATTTTTGATGACCAATATCTATCTACTGGGGGGCAGTTTTATGAACTTTTGAGTGGCCACGATCGAATGGTTGGTGATTTGAGGCCGCTCGTGTTGCGTGTGCTTGATATGGAGTCGCAGCTCGTTTGCCATCCTTATGATGCCTGCGCATGGCTCGTGCTCTCCAAGGCTGGCGTCATTTTTGAGCATCCGCTTGGAGGCTTTCCCGATGCCCCTCTGGACACGGAGACTGGGGTAGCTTGGATTGCGTATGCGAATGAGCGGCTGGCCTCGCTGGCCAGGCCGGTACTGACCCGTATTTTGGAGCAGTTTTTGACATGACGCGTGAACGTTTGCTGGCACTCGTCGGGGCAACCATCCTTCGGGCGCTTTTTCTGACACTTCGGCTCCGCATAGAGGACCGGAGTGGCATCCTGAGCGATGGCGGAAAATCTCCTGTCATCGTTTGCTTCTGGCACAACCGTATTTTGGGTATCACCTACGCATTCGACCGCATTTATCCCAGACACCGCAGCGGGGTGACGGTGCTCACCAGCCCGAGCCGGGACGGGGAAATCTTGGCGCAGCTTGTAGCCGCTTTCGGCATGGGATCCGTGCGTGGGTCGAGTTCCCGCCGAGGCTCGAGGGCGCTATTGGAGTTGGTGCGCTTGATCCGCGATGGACGCGACATCGCTGTTACACCCGACGGCCCGCGCGGGCCGCGTTACTCACTTGGGCCGGGGATTGTTCTCTTGGCACAGTCTACCGGCGCGCGGATCATCCCGGTGCATGCCAAGTTTTCGAGATGCTTGAGAATGAAAACATGGGATGGATTCATCATCCCGTTGCCATTTTCGGAAGTGTCGGTCACGATTGACGACGCTCTCCAAATTCCCGCGGAATTAACCGGGGAGGAGTTCGAAGAGAAACGCAAAAATCTGGAGGATATTTTAAAACATGCAGCGGATTGATGGTGCGGCGGTCGCCGCAAAAGTGATGGACGAAACAAAGGTGCGTATTGCCGCCTTGGCAGCGCGTGGTATTCGGCCAGGTCTCGCCGTGGTGCTTGTCGGAGATGATCCGGCTTCGCGTGCCTATGTGCGCTCGAAGGATCGCAAGGCTGCGGAACTGGGGTTGCACTCGGTGAAACACGAACTCCCAGCCGATACCACTCAAGCTGTGCTCATCGCGCTCGTGGCGGAGCTTAACGCCGATCCGGCCGTGCATGGCATCCTAGTCCAATCACCGCCACCGCCTCAGATCAATGAGGCTGAGGTCGTCTTGGCCATTGATCCCCGCAAGGATGTGGATGGCTTTCATCCAGTGAATGTCGCGAAGCTCGCCATGGAGGATCCTACGGGATTTGTCCCTTGCACGCCCCTCGGTTGCATTCGCCTTCTACAAGAAACCGGCTTGGAGACAGCAGGAAAAAGCGCCGTCGTGGTCGGACGCAGTATGATTGTCGGCAAACCCATGGCGCTTCTTCTCATGAAGCGCGGCCCCGGCGGAGATGCCACGGTCACAGTCGCCCATTCTCGTACCCAGAACCTTGCGGAGGTAACCCGCCGCGCAGATATTGTGATCGCCGCGATCGGGCGTCCCCATTTCCTCGGCGCAGAGCATATTCGCGAAGGAGCCGTCGTCATTGATGTGGGAATCAATCGCATGGAAGATCCCCAGCATCCGAAAGGGTATCGGCTGGTCGGTGATGTGGATTACGATGCCGTTGCGGCCAAGTGCGCAGCCATCACGCCGGTACCCGGAGGTGTCGGGCCGATGACGATCGCCATGCTCATGTCGAATTGCGTCACAGCGGCGGAGCGATTGAACTCTTAACCGAGCCGACTAATCATCGGCCGAGTCCTCGGCATCGTCTTCGTTATTGTCTTTCTTTTTAGGAGATTTTTCTGTGACCAACACCTTATCGATGCGCTGGCGGTCCATGTCGATGATCTCAAATTCGAAGCGGTCCCATTGAAATGTTTCGCCTTCGCGCGGGATCTGGCCGAGTTGGTGAAGCAAGAAGCCGCCGAGGGTCGAGTAGCGGTTGTCGTCCTCACCCGGGAGGTCATCGTCTATGCCTAAGCTGGTTTTTGCTTCATCAATGTCGAGCATGGCATCCACGATCCAAGTGCCATCTTGGCGGAGCACGGCTTTCGGGTCGTGGCGCTGCTCGCGCTCGGGAAGGTTGCCGACGATGGCCATCATCACGTCGTTGAGGGTCACGATTCCTTGGAGGCCCCCGAATTCATCCACGACGAGGGCGATGTGTTTCCCGTTTTTCTTGAACGCTTCGATAAGTTTCCCTGCGGGCATCGCCGTGGGGACGTAGTTTGGTGGGGTGACGAGGGCGCGAAGCTCGACGCGGCCGGCAAGTGAGAGATTGGCCCAGAGCGATTTCACGCTCACCATGCCGATGACATTGTCGCGTGTACCTTGATAAACAGGAAAATGCGAGTGCCCACTGCCTGCGATACGGCGCCAATTTTCTTCGTCCGGGTCGTCGAGCGAGAGCCAGATGAGTCGTGCGCGTGGGGTCATGAGGTCGCCTGCGGTCTGCTCGCCAAGTTCGAACACGCCTTCAACC
>CANMQB010000209.1 GCA_947499885.1 Spartobacteria bacterium | reverse complement strand
TTTGCGAAACATTTTGGCGATATTTGGAGCTGCCGCAAAGAGCACTCTCATTCGGCCGATGCGGATGCCCGGAGGAAGATTCATGCGGGTCGGTGGGGGTGCCTCGTTTGCCAGCACAAGGTCAATTTGATGGGTGGAGAGAGCGCCCCATAACTCTTGTGGCAGGCCTTCCCTCACAACCACACGAAGCCCTGGCGCCTTTTCGCAAGCGCGCTCGAGCAGGCGCGCCGCTAGAAGCTTGGGTATGGCATCAGCCACTCCCAAAAAAACGACTCCCGGGCTGCTGAAGCCTCCCCGTTTTACGGAGTCAACCATCTCGTCGCCCATGGCAAAAATTCTCTCCGCATAGCCCATGAGATGCCTGCCGGTTTCCGTGAGCGTCATGCGCCGACCCTCGCGGCGGAAAAGCATGGTTCCAAAAAACTCCTCCAACTCGCGCACCTGGGCGCTCAGCGTGGGAGCGGAAACATGAAGGGCATCTGCTGCTGCCGTAATCCCTCCGCAAGTCGCAACAGCCAAAAAATAGCGCAGGTGATGATAGTTGAGTTGGGTGTTCATGTTTTTATAAAACCTAATGTAATATTTTAAAATTCGTAATTCCCAAATTAAAAATCAAGTGTCATGTTTGCTCAATGTTACTTCCAATTCTTCTCTTTGTCGGGACAATGGCGTTGTCATTTTGGGCATCCATGCGCGTTAAAAGCGTCTATCGCAAATACTCGGAACAGCCCTCTCTGACGGGCCTTACTGGCGCACAAGCTGCGGCTCGAGTCATGCAGGACGCGGGTGTAGAGGGCGTCACAATTGCGTCCTGCCCGGGAGAACTCACTGACCACTATGATCCCGCACATCATCGGCTGATGTTGAGCGAAGGCAATTACAGCGGGACATCTATCGCGGCGCTGGCCGTTGCCGCCCATGAGGCGGGACACGCGATCCAGCATGCTCGGGCCTATGCTCCGCTCCACCTTCGTATGGCAGCCGTGGGGGCAACCCAGATCGCTAGCCAGATTGTCATGTGGCTTCCCCTCATCGGTATGTTTACTGGCTTCGTGAATACCCACACAGGCATTATTCTCATGGCTGCGGGTTGGGGCATTATCATGCTTTTCAACTTAGTGACCCTGCCGGTTGAGTTTGATGCATCCGCGCGAGCCAAAGAGGCTTTACGGCACTCGGGAATTCTTGCCGCGACGCACGAAGAGGACGGCGTAAACCGCGTGCTCAACGCGGCTGCATGGACCTACGTTGCCGCGTTCATCACCTCGTTGGCCTATTTCATCTGGCACTTGCTTCCTTTGCTCATGGGCCGCCGGGACGAGGAATGAGGCCGCTCACCCAGCGCGCGAGAGTGATTGTTTCGCCTTACAATCCCGAAAAAGCGGTATCCATCGACGAGTTCATTGATGCCGAGCGGGTAAACATGGATTCTGATGGAATGAAGCAGCTCGTCGCTTTGGTTCCCAGTTTGCGAGCAAAGATGGAGACCGAGCAGGCGCGTGCCCACTATGATTTGATCCAAGGGGTTGAAGTTTTAATCCAGATCATCCAGTCTCAGGAGGTGAACCTTTGTACCGATCCCCTTCCCGTGCATCTTGCCGAGGCGGGTATGGCTGCCGCCTACATCTTAAAAGGTGCGGACATCATTCCGGACTCGATCCCGGAGATCGGCCTCACGGATGACGCGCGAATTTTGGCCCGCGTTTTTGAGCGAAACCCCGTTCTCAGGCATTATCGCGAGCGGGATGCTCTCCAGGGATGACATCAGGACGAGATTCCAGCGTTCGAATCGACCTTGCGCTTAATCATTGCACAGAGCACGCCCGCGGAGAAGGGATTCAGCTTGCAGATGCCGTCTCGCACATTGGCTCCAATTCATTTTGTTTTGCGGCATTTCTCCTAGCCGTTCCTTTTGTGCAACCGGTGCCACTTGGTCCTCTGACCATGATTTGCGGGGCGACGTTTATGGCGCTCGGATGGCAGATGGTATCTGGAAAACCACACCCTCAGTTGCCGAAGGCCGCCGGGGAGCTTCGGATTCAAGGTAAGTTCTGGTTGGCTGTTCTGAATCTTTCTCAAAAGCTTTTGAAAATGTGCCGGATTTTCACCAAGGAGCGTCTTGAGACTTGGGTAAGCGGCAGTCGAGGGCAGCGGCTTGTGGGCTGGCTGATCCTCATCGGTGGAGCGCTTCTGGCGATTCCTGTGGCCAACCTTCCATTGAATAATTTTTTTCCAGCTTTGATGATTATTTTTGCCTGTCTCGGTTGGTTGGAGCGGGACGGTCTCATGATTCTCGTTTCCTTAGCTTGGGGGGTCGTCACCATTCTTTATTTTGCTCTTGTTACCCTTGCCCTCATCTTCTTCGGCAAGCAACTTGGCGAGTGGCTGCATCTTTTTTAAATTGGCCTTTTGCGGAATCCTGACGAGACCCCGCATCGAGTTTCCAGATACAGGGCCTCCCCCAATTGCTCCATCCCGCGCTTGCAAAGACGCTGCGCGGTTTTCATGATGCGCTCTCTATGGATGCCATAATCGATCTGCTTCAAAAAAACGCTCTCATGCCGCGCGATGAGATGGCGCGTCTGCTTAACATGACCACTGCCGAGGTCGAGGCGGCGATTGCCAAGCTTGAGGCTGATGGAATCATCCTCGGATACCAGCCTGTCCTGAATCGAGACAAGTGGGATGCCGACAAGGTCACCGCTGTCATTGAGGTAAAAATAACGCCCGAGCGCGATGGGGGCTTCGATCGTATTGCCTCCCGCATTGCGCGGTTCCCGGAGGTGCAGAGTTGTTACCTCGTGAGTGGGGGCTACGATTTGCTGATTCTTGTTGAGGCGCCGAATCTTCGCACCGCCGCTGCCTTTGTCGCCGAGCGGCTCAGCACGATTGAGGCCGTTCAGTCCACTGCCACCCACTTTCGTTTGAAAACCTACAAGGAAAATGGGGCGTTCCACTCTTTTGAGCCGACCTCTGAACGTCTTTCTATCACACCGTGAGCATCGCCATCGCAGATCATATCCGCAATATCCCGCGCTCTGGGATTCGCGACTTCTTTGAAATCGTTCAATCGATGGAAGACGTCATCTCGCTTGGAATCGGGGAGCCGGATTTTGCTACTCCTTGGCATATCCGTGAGGCTGCCATCTACGCTCTAGAGCGTGGCCGTACTGGCTATACTTCGAATCTCGGCCTGCCTCGGCTTCGGCGCAGCATCTCGGACTACATTCAGAAACATTTCGCTGTCCGCTACGAGCCGCACTCCGAAATTCTTGTTTCGGTGGGGGTTTCCGAGGCAATCGATCTTGCCCTTCGCGCTCTGCTGAATGCGGGCGATGAGGTGATCTATCACGAGCCCTGCTACGTTTCCTACGCGCCAACGATCACGATGGCGCACGGCGTGCCAGTGCCTGTGAGCACACGAGCAGAGGATGGATTTTCCCTCCGTGCTGCCGATTTGGAGAAGGCCATCAGCCCCCGCTCCCGGGCGCTCATGCTGAATTTTCCCACAAATCCCACCGGTGCTACGATGGAACCTGAGGAGCTTGAAAAAATTGCCTCCCTTTGCGTGCGTCACAATCTTGTGGTTCTGACGGATGAAATCTACAGCGAGTTGACGTATGAAGGGGGCAAGCATACGAGCATCGCTGTTTTTCCGGGCATGAAGGAGCGCACGGTTTTTCTCCATGGTCTCTCCAAGGCCTTTGCCATGACAGGCTGGCGCATTGGTTTCGCTTGCGCCCCGGCTCCGCTCATCGAAGCCATGATGAAAATCCATCAATACTCGATCCTTTGCGCCTCTATCATGGGGCAGGATGCCGCCATCGAAGCGCTCGACCGCGGCGAGCATAGCGTCGCTCAGATGCGGCAGGAATACGAGATGCGCCGCAATTTCATCGTATCCTCGCTGAATGAAATGGGCCTCGAGTGCCGCAGCCCGCGCGGGTCTTTTTACGTTTTCCCAAAAATCACCTCCACCGGTCTCTCGAGTCGCGATTTCTGCATGCGCCTTCTGCACGAAAAAAAGGTGGCTGTAGTGCCAGGTCCCGCCTTTGGGGCTGGAGGGGAGGGCCATGTGCGGTGCAGTTTTGCAACCGGCCTCCCCCAAATTAAAATCGCCATGCAGCGACTCGCGGAGTTTTTAGCAGGTAGTCCCTTCCGCTCCACCGAGGTACTCTAGGAAATTTTAATCATTCATGCCTGACTCATTTTCGGCCTTTCAGATCTCCCGCGCGTATGGGCGTTCCAAATTGCTCCGCGGCTACGTCGCAGCCAAGATGCTTACGGACCCTGTTTATAAGATCTCGTGGAAATTTATTAGTATGCGTCAGAAGCCGGTCTGGGACATCGGATGTGGTTTTGGTCTTCTGGGGATCTCGATGCGCGGGGCTGGTCTCACCGAGCGCTACAGGGGTTTCGACACGCGGGCTTGGAAGGTCAACAAAGGCAAGGACGCCATGCGCCATTTTGGTTTTGAAGACATCGGCTTTGAAGTTCGTGAGACC
>CANMQB010000208.1 GCA_947499885.1 Spartobacteria bacterium | reverse complement strand
GCTGTGTCCGACTGGGACGTGATCGCTTGGCCGTCGAATGCCGATTTAGACCGTATCCCAAAGGTGCGAGGCGGTGATATCGTTATTTTTCCGTTTATCGCCCGGACTTATGCCAATGGACGTATCGGTTCTTGGATTGATTCCTCTGGGATTCAACGTCCGGCGCCCATGCATGGATTCGCCAAGGACTCTCCATTTCGCATTGTCGAGGCTGGGGAGGATTTTGTGACGCTGCGGCTGGATGCCAATGAAACCACTGCCACATGCTATCCCTTTTCCTTCCGGCTTGAAGTTACTTATCGTGTCGATGCCTCAGGTTTGCTCACGACCTTTTGTCTAACCAATCGTGGCCAGGAGGCCATGCCATGGTCGGCCGGACATCATTTTTATTTTCACATTCCTTCAACCGAGCGCTCTTCTTGGAAGCTCTCTTTGCCGTGCGAGAAATGGGGACGGCAAAACTTTGCAGATGGATCCATTTCCTTCGATGCCGCCATGAGCTCCGATATGATTCTCTCCGATCCCTCGCTGATCGATCGCTTCCACTCGATGCCGGATCTCTCACGCACGATGCTTTCAAATTCTACCACCGGAAAAACCATCATTTTTGAAAATCCCTCCAACCATTCTCAGGATTGGCCGTGCGTGACGACTTGGACAGAAAAGCCGGATTCAGATTTTTTCTGCATCGAGCCGTGGAGTGCACTTCCCAACGCCATTCATAATGGGCTTGGCCTGCGCACGCTCGCCCCGGGCGGCACGGACGAAATCTCCTGCCGCATTGGCATCCAAAAACAGCCGCAAATTTAACGCTCAAAAAATCATTTACTGCCATCCCTCGCATGGCGAGGCATGATCGACTTTTCCTTCTCTTTTTAACAAATATGCCAAGCCTTGGAGTCAACATCGACCACGTCGCCACCTTGCGCCAAGCGCGCTATCGTGAAACACCGGATAACCCGAACTCGGAACCCGATCCCGTTGCGGCTGCTCTGATAGCGGAGCATGCGGGCGCCATTGGAATCACAGCCCATCTGCGTGAGGACAGACGCCATATGCAAGACAGGGATATTTTTTTACTCCGTGAGAAGATCTCTACGAAGCTGAATCTCGAGATGGGAGTCTCTGAGGATATACTCCGTATCGCGCTGCAAATCCGCCCCGAGGACGTCTGCCTTGTTCCTGAAAATCGCCGGGAGGTAACTACGGAAGGCGGTCTGGACTGCGTTTCCCATGAGCAATCCCTACGTGTGGTTGTCGCGCGTCTTCGCGATTCCGGCACGAGGGTGAGCCTTTTCATTGATGCGGAGCCTGAACAGATCCGTACTGCGGCTGCCCTTGGAGCTGAGTTTATCGAACTCCACACGGGCGCTTATGCGAACACCTCTGTAGCGGATCGAGAATCCGAGCTTGAGAAATTGCGCCACGGCGCCTCGCTCGCCATTTCGTTGGGGCTTCGAATCAATGCCGGCCACGGCCTGAACTATGATAACGTGAGGCCCATTCTTTCCCTGCCAGGGCTGGAGGAATTGAACATCGGGCATTCGATCATTTCTAGAGCCGTTGTTGTGGGTCTTGAAAATGCCGTCCGCGAGATGTCCCGTATCATTGCCGCTGGCCAATGAGGCCGCGTTCAGAATCCCACTTGGACCAATTTCTTGTCTCCTCTCTTGATGAGATCCACGCGAGGGGACTCACACGCAGACTTTCCCCCCTTCAGACTGCTCAACAAGTGCAAGTGGTGCGCGAGGGGCGAAGTCTCCTGAATTTCTCCTCAAACGACTATCTCGGCCTTGCATCACATCCCTCCTTGCAAAGCGCTGCCGCCACGGAGTGGGAACGCTCGGGATTCGGGTCCGGGGCCTCGAGGTTGATCTGCGGAACCTTTGACGCGCACGAGAAGCTTGATTCGACCATTGCGAACTTTAAGCAATTGCCAGCCGCCCTCTCTTTTTCGAGCGGGTACGCTGCTGCCATGGGAACCATTCCTGCTCTGTGCGGCGCAGGAGATGTGGTCATTCTTGATAAGCTCTCCCATGCGTGTCTCATCGACGCCGCGCGTCTCAGCGGAGCCATTTTACGCGTTTTTCCCCACAACGACATGTCCAGGCTGGAGAGCCATCTCCAATGGGCTACAGCAAAACACCCCAGCGCAAAAATCCTCGTCGTTTGTGAGTCGATTTACAGCATGGACGGCGATCGGGCTCCCCTTCGAGATATCGTTGATTTGAAGGATCGCTTCGGGGCCTGGCTTTTCCTGGATGAGGCACACGCCGTTGGCGTGATTGGCCAGCAGGGCAGGGGACTAGCCGATGAAGTAGGCCTTGCCGCCCGCGTCGATATCCATATGGGAACGCTCGGGAAGGCTCTGGGGTCGCACGGAGCGTATATTGCAGGCAGCCTCAAACTGCGCGACTTTCTCATCAATCGCGCCCGAAGTTTCATCTTTTCCACCTCGCCTCCAGCGCCCGTTGCCGCCGCCTCGTGCAAGGCGATCGAGATTGCCGCCTCTCCGGATGGCGATGCCCGGCGTTCCGCCCTTTGGAGGAATCTTCGAGCTCTGCATGAACTTCTCGCGATGAACGAGCCCTCGAGCGCCATTTTGCCCATTTTGATTGGCGATGAATCTGCAGCAGTCCAGACTTCGGAACGTCTCCTCGCTGCGGGATTTCTTGTGCCGTCCATCCGCTTTCCCACTGTCGCGCGGGGTGGGGCAAGGCTTCGGGTTACGCTCACGGCCGATCACTCGCCGGAAGACATCGTCTTGCTCGCAGAGGCATTATCTGCAGGGTTGAAAAAATAATCACAGCGCCCCTTGCGCGACTCAAAATGAGGAGTAGTTTTTGACATGCTTTTCCACACGCTCATTCTTTTTCTCTTCGCCATTCCAGCCCTTAGCTGCGTCGTAGCGCCCTATCTCCAGCCCGTGCGGTGATTGGTAAACTCCCCCCTTCAGCAGCTGATTAAGCGGGGAGGTGCAGAAGCCGTCCGCACTGAGGGCAGGAAACGATCGTTTTATCGGAGCGCAGTGCCAAGCTGGTTTGAGCAGTGATCTTCATGTGGCAACCGGTGCAGACATCGTGCTCCAAAGCCACGACGGCACGGGCATTCTTGGTTTCAAAAAGTCTTACGTATCGTTCGAGGAGCTCTTCATCAATTCCCTCACTGGCGGCAGCTCGGCTTGCCTCGAATTCCTGGACGCGGACTTTGAGATTATTTTCCTTCTCCCGAAGTAGAGCGATTTGGGCTTCAAGGCGGGATTTTTCTTCGGTGTGAGTTTTATCGGCAGAGGCGAGCTCCGGTGCAAGGCTCTCGGCTTCCTCCATGAGAACAAGCTCTTTGTCTTCGATTTGGGAAATGAGCTTTTCCACGTTGGCAATTTCGTGTGCCAGGGCCGTGTATTCCTCGTTTTTGCGGGTTTGCAGTTGCTGGTTTTTATACTTGGCGATTTGATCCCGCTTGGCTGCCGTGTCGATCTGTAGGGATTTTTTTTCGACTTCGATTGTTTTGGCTCGGGAGCGGGCAGTCTCCAGTCGGGTGGCCGAGTCGGCGATGAGTTTCTGTTTTGAGGCGATTTCAGTGGGAACCGAATGAATCTCAAGTCGGAGTGTGCGGAGCTTTTGATCGCGGTCCTGGAGGGCGAGGAGTTTTTCGATGGCTTCGAGCATCTGGGAAGCATGAGGGGGAGATGTGAAATTATCCAGCAATCAAAAGGATTTCTTCACGAGCGCAGAACTGCAAGGATCCTGCCATGCCTCAAGGAATCTGTTTTTTGGTGGGAGCTGGTCCTGGTGATCCTCTCCTTCTCACGTTGAAGGGTCGCGACTGCATCGAACGCGCAGATGTACTCGTTTATGACTATCTCTGCAATCCTGCATTCCTTCGTTATGCCCGGCCTGGAGTCGATAAAATCTACGTGGGAAAAAAAGCGGGCGCCCACACGATGCGGCAAGAGGAGATCAACGAGCTTATCGTTTCCAAGACCCTCGAGGGAAAAACGGTGACCCGCCTCAAGGGTGGAGATCCTTTTTTATTCGGACGCGGTGGCGAGGAGGCTGAAATGTTGCAAGCAGCAGGCTGTCGCTTTGAGATCGTTCCGGGTGTGACTTCAGCCATAGCAGGTCCTGCCTATGCGGGCATTCCTGTAACTCACCGCGCACATAACACCATGCTCACGATTTTTACCGGGCATGAGGACCCGAACAAAGCGGAGACATCGATCGATTACAAAGCGCTCGCTTCAACGCCTGGAACAAAGGTCATGCTCATGGGAATCGACCGATTGGCGATGATCACAGCTGGTCTTCAGGACGCTGGTATGAATGTGGAAACCCCAGTGGCCCTCGTCAGATGGGCGACCACGGCTCAGCAAGAAACTTTGGTCGGCACTCTTGCTGACATTGCCGCCAAGGCTGCCGAGGCTTCTTTCAAGGCACCCGCCGTAGCCGTCTTTGGGGACGTGGTGAATCTCAGGCTCAAACTCAACTGGTTTGAGTCCCTGCCTCTCTTTGGCA
>CANMQB010000207.1 GCA_947499885.1 Spartobacteria bacterium | reverse complement strand
CGCTCGCACGCGCCGCTCTTGCTCAGCATTTGGAAGAAGCAGGTCTTTTCTAAGGCCCCAATCCAGAAAGGCTCCCATACGAGGGTGTGTTTCCGTGACCTTCAATGCCGCAAAGTCGCCGACTGTCGCCAGCGGCTTCAGTGTGGTTGCAACGAGGCGGTCCTCCGAGTCGCGGTAGATAAACACTTCCAGCACATCTCCAGGAGCAGCTCCCTTTGGAATGGCATCCCCCGGCAGCAGGATTTCGCCGAGCTCCCCGCCGTCGAGGTAGAGGCCGGGACTTGAATCCTTAAGGACGGTGAGGCGATTGAGTTTTCCGAGTAAGGGCATGTGTCGTTTGAGCTTTGGCTAACTTAAAGAGGAAAGCAGCCGGTTTGCGACAGCAGAATGAAGTGGAACTTATCATCTCTCAGGATTGAAATGCTGTAAGGGGCGCTTTTCAGGTCTGCCGCGTGTGATTGAAGACGCTCAGGGCTTCGCGGACCACGGCGCGCCCGCTCTCGGCTTCGTCTAGGATAACGAGATCCACACCGGCAGCTCGAAGTTTTTCGTCTTCCGCGCTGAATTTCGTGCGGGCGAGGATGGTGATGGAGGGGTTTCTTTCGCGTACGAATTGGATGGCTCCCGCGATTTCGGGAGTGGCAGGGAAGGTGAAGGCGACAAGTCGCGCCTGCGGGATGCTGCAGAGGTCCCAGACTTCCGGTTGCCGGGCATCCGCAAACAATGCCGCCAGCCCGTTGCCGTGAAGCTCGTGAATCGCCTCGGCGTTGAGATCAATGACGAGGGAGGGAATTCCCTCATTGGCCAAGGACGAGGCAAGACTACGGCCGATCGGGCCATAGCCGCAGATGATGGCGTGACCGGTGAGCCCGCGCACGCGCTGGGCCGGGGGCAGCGTGGCCGGAGGGTGCCAACCGAGTTTTCCGGAGTGCCTGTGCAGCCAGTTTCCAAGAGGTTGGGCAAAGCGCATGAGCACTGGCACCATGGCCATGGATAGCGCCATCGCGGCCATGAGTGAGTCGCTGACGACGCTGGGCCATGCGGTGAGGTCGGAGGTTTTTGTGAGAAGTACGAGGGAGAATTCTCCCGCGCTTCCGAGTCCGATGGCGGCAAAAGCGGCCGCGCGCCAGCTCAGTCCCATGCTGCGTGCAATGAGGCCGACCAGGAGTGTTTTTCCAAGAATGATGGCTGCGGTGAGTGTTAAAATGATCTGCCACGACGCCATGGCTTCGCGCAGGTCGATACCAAGACCGACCGAGACGAAGAAAATTGTCAGAAACAAATCTTTAATCGGAGCGATATCCGAGAGAATGCGGTGCTTGTAGATGCATTCGCTGACTGCCAAGCCTGCGACGAAGGCCCCCAGAACGAGGCTCAGGTCCATGATGGCGGCAAGGAATGCCACTCCCACGCAAAGCCCCGCCACTGTTAACGTAAAAAGTTCTTGGCTCCTGGTGTCTGCAACGGCTTTGAGCAGGCGCGGAATCACATATCGAGCAAGAGCCACCGCCATCACCACGAATGCCACGCCTTTTCCAAGAGTCACTGCGAGCAACGGGGCAACAGATCCGCCATTTTCCGCCGTGACGAAGAGGGCGGGCATGAGAACAAGAAATACGATAATGAAAATATCCTGAAAAATCGCAATGCCGAGCGCGAGGCGCGCGCCGGAACTCGCTGAGATGCCGAGATCATGATAGAGTTTCACACTGATCGCCGTGGAACTCAGCGCGCATGCCACGGAGACGACTGCGACGAGTGGCCAGTCGAGGCCAAACAACAATCTCGCAGCCAGTCCCGCCCCGAGCATGGTTACACCCACCTGCACAGAGCCACCGACAAAAGCAAAGCGACGGAGATGCCGCAACTCGCCGAGGGAAAATTCCATTCCAAGCACAAACAGCAGGAGCATGACTCCGACATCTGACATCGAAGCAATCGCCTCCCTTGCCTCAGGCCCCGCCACCCTCTCAAGCAGACCGCTATTTGCGATCGCCAATCCGCAGAGAAAGTATGCGACAAGGAGCGACTGGCGAAGTTTGAGAAGAACCAGCGAGGCCAAGACGACGCCGACGAGCATGAATGCCAACAAAGAAAACATTGGTGGCACACCCGTCGCAGCAACTGGCAGAACTCCGCCCGTCTGGTTGATCAACTGTTGCATCGCTGCCCCCAAGTTCGCTTGGCAAGCGGGTTTTAGCGAGGCGAAGATTTCCCGCGTTGACTATTTGTAGCGTATGATCGAGGCGTCGATCGAATGCAGAGTGAGCATTCCGACGCTCATGTAGCCAGGATTGAACACGGGCAGGTAGGTGGTGGAGGTGCTGGTGCCGTAGTCCGTGCGACGTCCGGGGCCATCTGGTCCGCAATACTTCGTATTCGCCACTCCGGCACTGTAAGTTGTGACAGGAAAATAGGATGTGTAGCCGGGAACGTAATAGTTATATGGACGTTGCTCAGTGTCTTCGTGGAGCATGATGGCCGCGTCTCCGCCATGAACGCGGGTATTATACTGGATCGCGCGAATCATGAAGTTGTAACCGGAATTTGCCGTAAATCTCAGGCGCCCGATCACTGTGTAAGGACGGTCAGGCGTTTTGGCGAAGATGGGCACATCGTAATCCTTCGGCTTCGATGGATAAACCTGAGCGGTCGCCGGACGGTAAAATTGGGTGGTCGAGGAAACAGATTGGCATCCGCTGAGAACAGTGGCGCACACCAAGGCTAATAAGACGCGCGGAAGACCTGATTTAAGCATTTTGTAAATTAAACAATAATGAGAAAATCTCCTCCCGCAACCCGGAGTAGCTCTATTTCAAAAGCCGTCGCAGATACGCACCGTAACTCGATTTGCCGAGGCGGGTGATCTGGGCTTGCAGGCCGGCTTGGTCGATCCATTCATTGCGGAGAGCGATTTCTTCAAGGCATGCGATTTTGAGGCCTTGACGGCGCTCGATCACGCTGACGAACTCGGCGGCTTCGAGGAGTGATTCATGCGTGCCGGTATCGAGCCATGCCGTGCCGCGGCCGAGGAGTTCGACTTGGAGTTTGCCCTCCTCAAGGTAAATCCGGTTCAGGTCGGTGATCTCCAACTCCCCGCGCGCGGAGGGCTTCAAATCGCGGGCCAGAGCGACGACCCGATCATCGTAGAAATAAAGCCCGGGAACGGCGAAGTTCGACTTTGGTATTGCAGGCTTTTCTTCGATCGAGAGCACGCGTCCATCGGGAGCGAATTCCACCACCCCGTAGGCAGTGGGGTCTGCGACATGATAGCCAAAAATCGTGGCCCCCTCGGGCTGAGCGTCTGCACTCTCGATGGCCTCGACGAAATTTTGCCCATAAAAAATATTATCGCCGAGAACGAGAGCAGACGGGGCGTTTCCAACGAAGTCCGCACCGATGTGGAAGGCCTGCGCAAGACCCTCGGGACGCGGCTGTGCAGCGTAACTCAGGGAAATGCCAAACTGGCTGCCATCACCCAACAAACGCTGGAAAAGCGGCAAATCCTCCGGCGTCGAAATGAGCAGAATCTCGCGAATCCCAGCCAACATGAGCACGGAGAGCGGATAGTAAACCATCGGCTTGTCATACACAGGCATGAGCTGCTTGCTCACCGCAATCGTGAGCGGATACAGCCGCGTGCCGGATCCCCCGGCGAGAATGATGCCTTTGCGTGGAATGGGATTTTGCATGTCGGTGAGTGCCTTCAGTGTGTATGCCAGCAAGGCGATTTTCACCTCTTATTTTTAGGTAAAATCTCAACTATTCCCAAACATTCCGTTGAAAGAATGGAAAGCTCGCTTCAAGATCATCGTTCAAACCGAGCTGTGAGTTTCTGGTGGACAGTTTGCCGATTCGCTGACGAAATGCACTGCCCTACGCAGGCTATTGTGGTTTTTCTCCGGAATTTCATTTAAAACACCATAGCAACAAATTCTGAGTCTCTATCATGGCACGAAAAACAACCACCGAAACCTCGACAGCGAATCTTGGCTTTGAACAAAAGCTCTGGCTGACCGCCGACAAGTTGCGGAACAACATGGACGCGGCAGAGTATAAGCATGTCGTCCTCGGGTTGATCTTCCTCAAATACATCTCCGACACCTTCGAGGAACACCGCGCCAAACTCCTCGCCGGCCAGGGCGACTACGCCGGGGCCAATGCCGAAGACCCCGACGAATACAAAGCCGAGAACGTCTTCTGGGTGCCCGCCGATGCCCGCTGGTCCCACCTCCAGGGGTCGGCCAAACTTCCCACCATCGGCAAGACCGTGGACGACGCCATGGTCGCCATCGAGCGCGACAACCCGCGCCTTAAAGGTGTTCTACCCAAAGATTACGCCCGCCCCGGCCTCGACAAGCAGCGCCTCGGCGAACTCATCGACGTCATCGCCACCATCGAGCTCACCGCCGCCAGCGAGGGCGAGAAGACCCACCGCTCCGTCGATCTGCTCGGCCGCGTTTACGAGTATTTCCTCACCCGCTTCGCCAGCGCCGAGGGCAAGAACGGCGGCCAATTCTACACCCCGTCCTGCGTCGTGCGC
>CANMQB010000206.1 GCA_947499885.1 Spartobacteria bacterium | reverse complement strand
CGATTTTATATTTCAGGCCCGCTAGCTCTGTCAGATAGCGCACGGCTTCGATGAGTGGGACATTTTTTAAAGCGATGGATATTTTAGTATCTTCAGTGACCCCAGGCGTGGCTGCTGGTTCCTGTGCTTCCGTTGTGGTCGACGGAGGGGGTGCCGAACTCTGTGAGGCAAGTTTGAGAACGATATTCACGCCCTTTTTCTTTGGATCATCCGTACTGGTGTCGAGTTGGCGGCTTTTTTGCTTGAGAAAATCCACCACTTCACGAATCGAGGCGTCTTCAAGGTCGATGCGGTCGAGAATGATTTTATTCAGTTTGTTATTGATGGCATCCTTCGAATTGGCAGCCGTGTTTCCGAAAGAGGACCCCTGCGTATCACGGTCGTTTGGGGTAAATTTACGAACTGGCCTCTCCCATGAACGGTCTGCAAGCCAAAGCATCCGGCTACGAGTTTCGTTGTAAGCACTATCGTAGTAGGATTTCCTTTGCGTGTTTACTTTCTCCATGCCATTTCGGGCTGCGGCATTATACGGATCGATATTGAGAACCTGCTCGTAACGTCTGAGTGCCAGATCATTACGCCCAGTGGCATAGTATCCCTCGGCTTGATTGAGGAGTTTCGATACTTCTTCGCGGTTGGAAGCAGACTTCGGCGTAACCGTGCGATTGTAGTAACCCGGTTGCTCGAGATTAGCCAGCAGTTGCATAGCGGGCTTAAATGTAGGATTTAATTCCTTGGAAATGATCGTTTTGGCAACATTTTCAGCATCTTCGTAGCGACCATTACTGATTAACCAATTGGCATAGTCTAGACCTGTCTTGCTAAAATCGGATATCAGATTGCCCACTTTCTTGTTCGAAGAAGCCCCTGCCCTTGAGAGCTGTATGGCTTGCAGGTAGCTTGAATAAGCCCCCTCAAGATTCTTGTCCGCGAGATCTCTGCGAGCTTGGGCGACAAGTTGATCCGCCATTTGCGACTCTTCTTGACGCTTCAAGATTTCTCGTTCAGAGATGGCTACTAAATCTGTTTGCGCTTGAATCGGAGATAGATGCAATGCAAAACCCAGAAGAATTGGGAAAATGGAAAGCGCTTTACGATACAAATGGCTTATTTGGATTGAAAAAGTCATTGGTTAGTGATTATTGGGGTAGTGGAGCGGTGAGAACATCTCCGGGGATGGCGTCACTCAACATGGCATTGACGTCAACCTCTGGGAGAAGTTGGTCATCTTCATCCGCCTCGATGATCGGCTGGCCAGCTGGGTCAAGTAAACCAGCTGTGACAAACATGAGAAGATTGCGTTTGATATGTTGCTCCGCATTGGTCCTGAAGAGCCTTCCTGCTAGTGGGATATCTCCTAAGACGGGAACTTTATCCTGAACCTTTTGCACATCTTCCCGCATGAGACCACCCATGACTACGGTTTGTCCATCGTAAACAGACACTTGGGTTTCCACCTCGCGCACGGAAAAGACAGGTTGATTGATTGTGTTGGGTGTGGCTTCAAAAGTGGCAGAAGTCCCCAAGAATTGAAAAACCGCATTTCCTACGACACTTCCAAATGTTTGAGCCACTGTTGCATTAATTGGGCTCCCGTAGTTGATGAACCCGTCAAATTCAATAAGGCGTGGAGCTAGACGAAGCTCGATCGTGTAAGAATCTGGACCGACTGTGGGTTCAACCTCAAGCGTGATACCGGTATTCTTCGTCTCCCACGCGCTTGGTGAATTCGGCACGACAGGAGCATATGTTGATCCTTGGTTTGATGAGAGTTGCGGTGGCGTGAACTCAGTAGGATAACGAAATTCTCGAACGATTTCAATTTTTGCAGTACTTCCACTTTTTGTTGTAACCTTGGGAGCGCTAACCAGATCAATCCCCTTCTTTTGATTCAAGGCTCGGAGGATGACTTGGAATTGGGGGTTTGTGAATACTCCCGCAACGCTGAGTACACCGGCGGCAGGGCCGACCGAGGAGCCAAGGAGCACAGCATCCACGGCGTTCAAGCTAATTCCTGTCGTTCCACCACGGTTCCCTGCAGTGATCGGACCCGATGTACCCGAGGTGGCTCCGACTGGGAGGCCTGTTACTGGATTGGTGAGAGGATACCCATTGTTATCGATCGTTCGGCCGAGGCCAATCGTACCGCCGCCGCCATAAACGCCTGACCCCCCAGCAAGGGCGAACTGACCGAGAAGCCATTCGAAGCCAAGTTCATTAAGGTTATTTTGAGTGACTTCCAGGAATTTGGCCTCAATTTCGACCTGTGTTGGCTTAGTGGCCGTGGAGGTTTCGACGAGCGCATCGACGAGGTCAAGGTTGGCCTGCGTATTTTTGACGATGAGACGACTGGTGAGAGAAATATAATTCGCACTCGCGCCTTCTGGGAATTCGACGCCTTGAGTCTTTAAAAAATCCTTCGCCATGGATTTAGCTGCGATTACGGATTGCGAGCCTGCCGCGAGGCCGCTGACAGGGGCGGGAGCGCTCCCAGGCACAGCTTGAATGAAACTCGGAGGCACTTTGTATTCTTTAGTGATCAGGATATCCGTATTCTCAGTGGCTGGTACGACGACGACTGCGTGGGTTTCGATTTTGATTTTGAGATTAGCAGCTTCTGTCACGTAGCGGAGAGCCTCTCTCAAGGGAACATCCGAAAGCGAAAGCGTGATCGGGTAGGAAGCATCAGCTAAACCAGCAGGCAACTTAAGAACGATATTGATGCCTTTGTTGTCCGAATCGCCCTCATCAAGATCAGCAGCGCGTTTTTTAATGAAATCGAGCGCTTCCTTGATTGAAGAGTCGGTGAAATCGATGCGGGGAATGATGATCGAGTCAAGCTTGTTGTTGATGGCTTGGCTGCCGCGCGCATCCATTTCAGGTTGCTCCACGATGGAGGTCGGGCCGTCGGAGAATTTTTTGACAGGAAGCTCCCAAGCCTTATCTACTTCCACGAGCATGGCGCCGCGTGTTTCATTGTAGGCGGCATCAGCATACTGCTGGCGGGCGAGGTTAATTTTCTCCATCAGTCGGCGAGCGGCGATATTGTATTTATCAATATTCAAGGCCTGCTCGCAGCGCTTGAATGCGATATCGTAGCGTCCGGTGGCGTAGTAGCCATCGCCTTCTTGGATGAGGCGTTTTACTTCCTCGATGTTGGCCACGTGGCGCGGAGTTAATGTGCTGCGGTCTGCAAAGCCTTGGGGATCTATGAGCTGGGAGCGAAGTTTTTTGGCGGGAGCGTAATCTGGATCGTAGTTGCTTTCTAGGACAACTTCTACTGTCGTGCGAGCATCGGCATAACGCCCCTCGGATACTCGCTGCTGAGCCAGCAGGACTCCCGCGTTGCAGAATCCGCTCAAGGCCTGATTGCGAATATCCGAAGAGGCTTTGCCACCCTGTGGAATCGTATCTACCGCACTTTTAAAGAGTGCATAGGCCGATTCATAATCCATGTCATTGAGAGCACGGTTGCCCTTTTGCACCAAGTCAGCACAGTAGTTGACTTTCTGCTCAAGCATTTGAATGTGAGACTCCACACTCCCCTGAACGCCCGGGTATTGAGCGTAAACGGCGGCGGTAATGTGGCCAACGATGAAGAAAGCGGCAAACCGGAGTAAATTTTTATTCATTGCAGGTTATGGAGATAGCTTGTCAATCGAGAAGACGGAAAAAATTTCGCCCGTGGAGATATCTTGTGCTTCAGCTCCCTCGTTTGTTATTTTAGTCAGTTTTAATTTGCGAGAATTATCGGGCTTGATGGTAAATTCTTCGCCTTCTTTGAGTTTGAAGTCAGCATCTCCCGAGGCAAGGAGGTTTCGGAACCAGCCGATGGAAGTCGGATCGTCTTTTTCTTTGTTGAGGACAAGTGAGATGGAGTTGCCAGTTTCTGTGTTTTGAAGAGTGAGTTCGGAGAGGTCGCCCGAGGCATTGATGCCGTTTGGACCAGGTTTGGGTTCGTATTTAAGAATGTTGTAGGGAGCACCTTTGACTTGTTCTCCCAGTTTGAGGAATTGACTGCGTGCACTGCCCTTGAGGTCTTTGAGATTAATTTGGAAGGTCGTATCCTTAAAATCCGATTTGGAGTCCTCAATCTCATTAACAGAAAAAGAAGCGCCTTTAAAACCCAGACGGAACGGGATAGGGTTGTAAGAAACGAGTTTAAGTTTATTTAACGAAGGCGGTGCATCCTTGGGGTCGATGGGGTTGGTTTTTTTCTTAAATTCCTCTAGGTTTGAGAATCCATCGCCGTCTGCGTCCTTTTCTTTAATGTTGATATCGGTGTAATCGAGTCCGTTAACGAGTAGCCAGTCGTTGGTGATCGGAGGGTGGAGTTGATCGCTTCCCTCTGCGAGAGGATCGATGAGCTTTCCGTCCTTAAGAAGGTAGCGCCTGGAGACGAGTAATGAGCCTCGCTCGGGGGCGCCAGCTGGCAGATCAGACTGGGACTTCCATTTGACCGGAGATTCTGCAAGAGCGGAGGCTTGGCGAATCGCATTGAGATCCAAGGCGGCAACAGTGTTGTCCTTTGGAGCGGAGACTTTAAATTC
>CANMQB010000205.1 GCA_947499885.1 Spartobacteria bacterium | reverse complement strand
CGGCTGCATAAATCTCATCCAAGTTGGCGAAGACTTGCTCAAGTCCAGGTAGGGAGGGATGTGTTGCTATGAATTCCTCCAGCATCGACTCGCACTCCGCGCTTTGAGACAGGCGTTGAAGGGTGGTGGCATGGAGGAGGACAGTGGAAATAGCCATCTCGGCATTCAGCGGCTCCACCTCGGTGAGTAGGCTGAGTGCCAGTGCATCATTTTTTTCCTGAGTGGCTGCTTGGGCGAGAAGAAGTGCGCGACGAGATTTTTGAGCAGGGTCGTCGCATTGAAGGTCATCGAGAGATGCTCTAGCACCAATTGGGTTTTTTTGAGAAAGGCGGATTTCAGCAAGATCGAGAAGGGCCGCAGCTCTGATCCTTGATTGTGGCCATCCAGCCGTTGGAGCCAGAGTGACAGCGGCCTCTTCGAGCTTCGCAAGATTTTTCAGCATGGAGGCTAGGCCGATGACTGATTCCTTCTGGAATTCAAAATTTGGATCCTTGGCAGCAAGGGCGTAGCTTTTCGAAGCTTTAAGCCAATCCCCATCGGCGGCGAGGGCTTGGGCATGCCAGAAATCACGGGAGGGACCAGATGGCATCTTGGAGGTCTCAAAGATGGCGAGAGCGGGGCCGGCTTGGCCGGACTCGATCAAGGCACGGGCATAGAGGAGATTCGCATTCGCATCGGAATCGCGTGATCCGATGCTTGGAAACTGTTCCTCAATTTTAACCAAGGCAACCTGTGGGAAGCCGTTTTCGAGCGCCATTCGGGCCTCGTCGAGCGGAGCAGCTTGTGCCAGTGAACCAAGAAAAACGAGTGGCCAAAGATGATTCATGCTTTCAGATATTTGAGCAGATAGCGGGCTGTTTCGCTGTCTTTGCTAAGGGCGACATTTTCGGGTGTGCCCTCAGCAACGATGCGTCCTCCGCCGGAACCGCCGTTCGGCCCGAGATCGATGATCCAGTCGGCACACTTGATGACTTCGAGATTGTGCTCGATGACGATAAGCGTGTTTCGGGCATTTCTTAGCTTCATAAGGACCTCAAGGAGCTTGTGGATATCCGCAAAATGGAGGCCTGTCGTCGGCTCGTCGAGCAGGTAAATCGTGCGCCCGGTGGGTCGCTTTGAAAGTTCGGCCGAGAGTTTGATCCTTTGGGCTTCGCCGCCTGAGAGTGTGGTTGCGGATTGGCCAAGTCGCAAATAACCGAGACCCACATCCTGCATGGTTTCGAGTTTTGTGCAGAGTGCGGGCACATGGCGGAAAAAGCGCGCGGCGTCATCCACTGTCATCTCCAGAACATCGGCAATGTTTTTCCCTTTGTAGGTGACCTCCAGCGTCTCGCGGTTGTAGCGGCGGCCATGGCAGACCTCACACTCAACATAAACATCCGAGAGAAAGTGCATTTCGATGCGAATAAAGCCATCGCCTTGGCAGTGTTCACAGCGGCCTCCTTTATTGTTGAAGGAAAATCGGCCGGAATCGTAGCCGCGAACACGCGAGGCCGGGAGCTCGCTGAAGAGATCTCGAATCGGACCGAGTGCGCCCGTGTAGGTCGCCGGATTCGAGCGGGGGGTGCGGCCGACCGGGCTTTGGTCAATGACAACGACTTTGTCGAATTGCTCGATGCCACTGATAGATGAGTGAGCGCCGGGGCGCGATTTGGCTCGATGCAGATCGCGTTCCAGGGCGACGCGAAGGATGTCGTTTACCAGTGTGGATTTTCCGCTGCCTGAGACACCTGTAACACAAGTGAGGCATCCGACTGGGAATGCGGCGTTAATGTTTTTGAGATTATTTTCGGTGGCGCCATGGACGCGGAGCCAGCCATCTCCGATCTCGCCTTCGACTGCCCCCGTTTTGCGTGGGGACGTGCGCTGGCGGGGAACGGGTATGCGAATCCCTCCATTGAGGTATTGTGCCGTGAGCGAGTTTTCTGTTTTGAGGATATCTTCCAGGGTGCCTTGGGCAACAAGTTGGCCTCCACGCGGTCCTGCACCGGGGCCCATATCGAGAATGTGGTCTGCGGCGCGTATTGTGTCCTCATCGTGCTCTACCACGATGACGGAATTGCCGAGGTCGCGGAGGTTTCGGAGGGTTTGGATCAATCGGTCGTTGTCGCGTTGGTGCAGGCCGATACTCGGTTCGTCAAGGACGTAGAGAACGCCGGAAAGCCCTGATCCGATCTGTGTGGCGAGACGAATCCGTTGAGCCTCGCCGCCGGAAAGCGAGCCGCTTTCCCGGTTGAGTTGAAGGTAATCCAGGCCGACTTCGTTTAAAAAATGCAGCCTCTGTCGGACCTCGCGCAGTACGTCTTTGACGATATTGGCCTCGGTTTCGGAGAGTTGTAAGTTGGCCATCATGTTTGACGCCTCCCCGATTGTGAGTGAGCAAATGGACTGAATTCCAAACTCGCTGTCGGATTTTGTTGTGAGAGTGACCGCGAGGATTTCGGGGCGCAGGCGGGCACCTTTACAAACCCGGCATACGCGTTTTCCTTGGAACATTCGAAGCCGCTTGCGAGTGAATTCGCTTTTTGTGGTTTCGTAGAGGTTCTCGAGCTGGGTTAGGACTCCCTCAAATGGTTTTGTGGCGGTGCGGTTGGCTCCGATGGCCATCGAGATGTCAATCCTCCCCGAGCCTTTGAGGACAAGCTCTCGAAAGTTTTCCGGCAGGTCCTTCCAAGCCTTTTCCACGGGGGCGGGCGTGTTGGCGAGGAGGCCGTTGAGCAGGGCGGCATAGTAGGATTTCATCCTTTTGTTAGCCTGCTTCCATGGGCGGACGGCTCCTTGAGCGATCGTTTTCTCTGCGTCGATCACGAGATCGGGGTCAAAGAAGCTCTCCGTACCAATCCCCTGGCAGGCCGCGCAGGCGCCCAGATGGCTATTAAAAGAAAAATGTTTTGGAGTCAGCCGAGGCATTGTGAAGCCTGTCGAGGGATTGCAGAAATCCGTGGAGAACTTTTCTTCGACCCACTGCTTTGCGCCTTGCTCTTGGCGGATGGTAGAGAGGCATCCCTGTCCCCAGCGCAGGGCGGTTTCCAAGGAGTCCGCAAGGCGCTGGCCGAGGTCGGGTCTGACGCTGAGGCGATCAACGACAGCTTCAATGATGTGGGGTTTGTTTTTATCCAATCGGATTGATTTAGATTCCGAGAGTTCGATGACTTCGCCGTCGATGCGGAGTCGAACGAATCCTTCGCGACGCGCTTTTTCAATCACATCACGAAACTCTCCGACATGACCGGTAACGAGAGGTGCCAAAACGAGAAACTTCGAGCCCTCTGGCCATCGGAGAATGGTGTCGGCGATTTCCTGCGGGGTCTGGCGCGCGATCCGTTGGCCGGTTTGGGGGTCGTGGGGAATTCCAACTGCCGAGTAGAGCAGGCGGAGGTAGTCGTAGATTTCTGTCGTTGTGGCAATCGTTGATCGCGGATTTGCTGCCGAGATGCGTTGTTCGATGGCAATGGCTGGCGAGAGGCCTTCGATGTAATCCACATCGGGCTTCTGCATTTGGTCGAGGAACTGCCGCGCGTAGGCCGAGAGGCTTTCCACGTATTTCCGCTGGCCTTCCGCGAAGAGTGTATCAAAGGCCAGAGAGGATTTTCCCGAGCCGCTCATGCCGGTCACCACCACGAGTTGATGACGGGGAATCTCGATATCTAGGTTCTGCAAATTGTGCTGCCTAGCCCCTTTGATCCGAATGGTGGAGTGTTGCTCTTTACTCATGAAGCTCGTTGGGGAGTTTGGATGAGAGTGCGAACGAATCCAAATGGAAACTCGAGAACTGCTCGTTGCGTTAGTTCGCCATCAACTCAGTTGGGCGATTTTTCAAAGCTGGAACGTACGCGCTCGACCCCATCCAAACCGAGGAGTTTTGCAATCAGGACAGATGCGGTCCCTGATTTGACGTTTGATGGGAAAGCGATGCTTGCCGTGCCGTTATGGAATGAGGATGGAGTATGAAGCGAAGCCTCCTGCAAGCAGGCGCGCACTTTCCCGAGGATGATGGATTCCTCAAAGAGGGACACAGGCGGAGCGGGCTTTGTAGATTTTTGAATGAAGAGAACGTCACTTCCCTCGCTCGTCACTTCGAAAGTGGTCCGCAGGCGATTTCCGACTTGCTCTTGCAACAAAGCTTCAGGGTCTAGCAGCACGATTGACGACGCCACAGACAGAGTAGGGGAGGGCTTCGGGAGATGTGGGGTGAGCGCCTTTCTAGGTGGGGTGTGAGCGGTGCGCGCCAAGGGGGACACGCTAGCGGCTTTCGCTGCGCCCTCATTGTCGACGACCTGACGTGTCTGACATGATGTCAGAACTTGTGCACACACGAGCAACGCCACTGCCATCGGTAACGACCTCTTCAAAAACGAAAATATTACATATTCATTCCGTTTTGATTGGAAGGCATTCATTCGAAAATGGCGGGGCTTTTGTGAACCCGCAGTCAACCCGGGGAATGGAGTATCCGCCGAACGAGTCGGCGGAGCCATTCTACGACTTGTAGCGCAAACGCTTTTTGTGGCGGTTTTCTTTCATCCGCTTGCGGCGTTTGTGTTTTGCGATTTTTGACTTTCTCTTC
>CANMQB010000204.1 GCA_947499885.1 Spartobacteria bacterium | reverse complement strand
TACGGCTTGGCGCCTTGGGCCGCGATCTGTGCCATCGAAAATCGAGATAAGGATTTTTGCATTTTCGGTGGCATCGCCTCCGAGGAGTGACTCGGCCTCTATGCGGTCGATTCCTAAATCCTGAGGCTGGATTTCAAAATCGCAAAGCGAGCCATTTTCGAGAGCGGTGACCGTTGTTTTTCCGATTGGTGAAACTTCATCGATGCGGAGATTATCCGGGCCTGTTCCATGAGCGGCCCATGCTCGAGTGCGTTTCAGTTTTTTGAAAACTCCGGCGTAGGTTTTGACAAGGTCAGGATTGAAGACCCCCGCGAGTTGGAACTCCGGTCTGGCGGGGTTGAGCAAGGGGCCAATGATGTTGAAAATGCTGGCGCTGCCGCGTTGGGCGAGAAGTTTCCTGACTGGCACAACCGCGCGGAACGCGGGATGGCAGGCTGGAGCAAAAAGAAAGCAGCAGCCAGCCGCCTCCAAGGCTGTGGCTATGGCCTCCGGGGGAAGGTCTATTTTCACTCCAAGGGCTTCGAGGACATCGGCTCCGCCGGACTTCGAGGTGATGCCCCGGTTTCCGTGTTTAACGACTTTGGCTCCCGCGCCAGCGAGCACGAACATGGAGGCTGTGGAGATGTTGAAAAAGCCTGTCCTGTCACCGCCGGTGCCGCAGACGTCTATGCAGCCCTCGCCTGAAAAGGGGAGCTGCACTGCACGCTCGAGCAGGACTTCGACGAAGTGTGCGATTTCCTCTGGCGACTCTCCGCGTTTGTGAAGAGCCTCCAGGAAATCCGCCCGCACCTCGGTGCACTGCCCCTCATCGAGGAGCAAATCACAGGCCAATTGTATCTCGGAGAAGGTGAGGGGATGTCCCTCTTCCGCCTGTTTTGTAAGGCTCGGGAGTGTCATTCCCAGTCGGGTCTCAGGGCACTCTCACCGGCTGGAGTTTCCAGATATCCTTCGCGTATTCGCTGATTGTGCGGTCGCTGGAGAACTTTCCGACGCGTGCTGTATTAAGCACGGCCATTTTCGCCCAGCGGGCCTTGTCTTGGAATGCGGCGGAGACTTTTTCCTGCGCGTCGCTGTAAGCGGCGAAGTCCGCAAGGCAGAGGTAGGGATCATGGTAGATCAAGTTGTCACGCAGAGGAGTTAGGATGTCGTGACTTTCGTCTCCTGTGAAGTAATCCGAACCAAGCCAATCGATGATCGCGGCGAGCTCGGGATTGGCGCGGTAGTAGTCGCCGGGGTTGTAGCCCTTGGCGAGGAGTTCGTGGACTTGTTCGACGGTGTTGCCGAAGATGAAGATGTTTTCTTCGCCGACTTCCTCGAGGATTTCCACATTCGCACCATCGAGTGTCCCGATGGTGAGGGCGCCGTTGAGGGCAAGTTTCATGTTGCCCGTTCCCGAGGCCTCTTTACCGGCGGTGGAAATCTGCTCGGAGAGATCGGCTGCTGGCACAATGCGCTGGGCCAGCGAGACGCGGTAGTTTGGCATGAAGGCAACCTTGAGTTTGTCCTGAATACGCGTGTCGGCGTTGATCTTTGAACCCACGGCATTGATCGCTTTGATAATCCGCTTGGCCATCTCATAGCCGGGGGCGGCTTTGGCTGCGAAAATGAAAACACGTGGCGGGATGTCGAGATTCGGGTTCTGCAGTAGGCGGCGGTAGAGCGCGAGAATGTGCAGGAGGTTCAAATGCTGGCGCTTGTATTCGTGGAGGCGCTTGATTTGCACATCGTAGAGCGCCGAGGGATCCACCCTCACACCGCATTCCTCTAGGATTCTTCCGGCGAGGCGCACCTTGTTGGCATGCTTGACGGCCATAAATTCCTCTCGGAATGAGGCGTCATCGGCCAACGGTTCCAGCTTGCGGAGCTTGTCGAGGTCACGCTCCCATCCGTGCCCGATGTGGCGGCAAATGAGGTCCGAGAGACGCGGGTTGCAGGCCACAAGCCAGCGTCGTGGAGTGATGCCGTTCGTTTTGTTTTGGAATTTATTCGGATAGAGGGCGTCGAATTCCGGGAATAGATGTTCCTTGAGCAGTTGAGTGTGGAGCGCGGCAACACCATTGACGGAATGGCTCCCAACGACACTGAGATGCGCCATGCGGACCATTTGCTCGTGCCCCTCCTCAATGAGTGAGAGCGTGCGTTTCTTGTCCGTATCGCTTGGCCATTTGGCTTCCACTTCTTCGAGGAAGGTTTTGTTAATTTCGAAAATGATCTGCAAATGGCGCGGGAGGACTTTTCGGAAAAGACTGACACTCCACTTTTCAAGCGCCTCGGGCATGAGCGTGTGGTTCGTATAGGCAAACGTGCGGCGCACGATCCCCCAGGCTTGTAGCCACGGGAGTTCTTTCTCGTCGATTAGAAGGCGCATGAGCTCCACGACCCCGATGGCGGGGTGTGTGTCGTTAAGTTGAATGGCCACTTTATCTGGGAAGGTCTCCCAGTCGGTGTTGTCTTTTTCGAAGCGGCGGATGATGTCTCTGAGCGAGCAGGCGACAAAGAAGTATTGCTGAATGAGACGGAGCTCCTTGCCCGCCTCGGTGTGGTCGTTCGGGTAAAGAACCTTGCTGACCGTCTCGGCCATATTTTTTTGCTGCACGGCCTGCTCGTAGCCGCCACGGTTGAAGGCCTCAAAATCAAACTCCTCAGGAGCTTTGGATTCCCACAGGCGCAGGAAATTCACCGTTTCGGTGCCATAGCCGGGAATGGGAATGTCATAGGGAATGCCGATGAGCTTGCGGAAGTCAGACCACACACTGGTTGTCTTGCCAAGGCCGTCTGTGTGAGTCTCGACATGTCCATAAATGGGAATTTCCTGCGAGTGCTGTGGACGAATGATTTCCCATGGCGAGCCGTATTGAATCCAGGCATCGGGGAACTCCACCTGATAACCGTTGCGGAATTCCTGTTTGAAAAGACCGTATTCGTAGTGGATGCCGTAACCGACCGCAGGAAGGTCTAGCGTGGCGAGGGAGTCCAGAAAACAAGCTGCCAGGCGGCCGAGTCCACCATTGCCCAGGGCCATGTCGTACTCCTCGTCGCGCGTCTCTTCCAGCGGATGGCCGAGATTTTCCAAGGCTTCCGAGACTTCTTTCAACACACCGGCGTTGATCATGTTGTTTACGAAAAGCCGGCCCATGAGGAATTCCATCGAGAGATAGTAAACTCGGCGCACATTGCCTTCCGAATGGACTGCCAATGTCTTCATCATGCGTTCGATAATTACTTTTTGAATCGCCTTGGAAGTGGCAATCCACCATTCACGGCGGGAGGCGGATACGGAATCGCGGGCGAGGCCGAATTTCAGTTGGTCGATGATTTCCTGTTCAAAGCTGATTGATTTGTCCTTTTTCATAATAGAATTCCCTGCCCCCTTTGTATTGGACGAGTCCTGTTCCGCGAGCAAAAAGTCATTGTCAGATTTGCCAATGTCGCACGTGCAATTTGCGACTATCCGATGAGCGCTTCGAGTTCCCCGACCCTTCGAGAAAAGAGATCCAGCGTCGCCTGAACCGGTGCTGGTGTGCTCATGTCCACACCGGCGTCGCGCAGGGTTTCCACCGGAAAGTGGCTGCCGCCACTGCGCAGAAAGCCGAGGTAGCGGGTTGCGTCGCCTGTTTCCAGAACCTGTGAGGCAAGCGCAACAGCCGCCGAGAGGCCTGTGGCGTATTTGTAAACGTAGAAGGCATTGTAGAAATGGGGGATGCGCAGGCATTCCAACTCTAGTTCCCCGTCGATTGTGAAGCGTGGGCCGAAGTAGTCGGTCAGGAGCTTGCGATAAATCGTCTTGAAACCCTCCAGAGTGAGCGCTTCACCCGCTTCCTCAGCGGCGTGCGCTTCACGTTCAAATTCAGCGAACATCGTCTGTCGGAAGAGTGTGCCGCGGATGTCGTCGATCTGGCGGTTTAAAATAAACGCTCTCATCGTGCGGTCATCGGTCGTTTTCAGAAGATGCTCGGTGAGCAGCACCTCGTTAAAAGTAGAAGCCACCTCGGCCAGGAAGATCGGATACCCGTAGTTCTGGTAAAGCTGCGCTCCCCGTGCATACCAAGTGTGCATCGAGTGGCCAGCCTCGTGCGCGAGTGTGTAGACATCTGAAAAAACATCCGCCTTGTAGTTCATCATGATGTAGGGCGGACTGGTGTAGGTGCCGTAGGAAAAAGCTCCGCTGCGCTTGCCTTTGTTTTCGTAGCGGTCGCACCAGCGTCCCCCGCGCAGACCATGGGCTAGGGTTTCCATATATTCCGAACCCAGTGGCGTGAGGGAAGCCATCACGCGCTCTACGGCTTCGTCCCACGATACGTCGGTCTTCACATTTTCGACCATTGTCACATAGGTGTCATAGTGGTGGATTTCTTCGAGCTTCAACACGCGGCGTCGGAGTTCGAAATAGCGGAAAAGCGCATCCAGATTGCCCCGCACGGTTGAGATGAGATTGTCGTAAATCGTCACCGGCACATCGTCCGCAAAGAGTGCGGCCTCGCGCGCCGAGGGATAATTTCTGGCCCTAGCGTAGAAAACATCGGCGCGCACCGAGTTGGCGAGGCTGGATGCTAGGGTGAAACGGTGTTCCGAAAATTCCTTGTAG
>CANMQB010000203.1 GCA_947499885.1 Spartobacteria bacterium | reverse complement strand
CCTCGACGAATTTGAAGCCTGCCTCGACGAAGTGCTCACCGAAGGCGAGCAAGCCGAGTAGAGAAGAGGGCCACAATTCATGAATATCCTTGTTACTGGTGGCTGCGGATTCATCGGCAGCAACTTCATTCGCCAGCGTCTGACCGAGAGTGCCTCTCCGCTGCGCAGGATCGTCAATCTTGATCTCCTCACCTACGCGGGCAACCCAGCCAATCTGGCCGACCTAGCCACCGACCCTCGGTACGTTTTCCAAAAAGGCGATATCGGCGACGAGATACTGGTAGCCCGTCTGCTCCAAGAGCATGACATCGATGCCATCATAAACTTTGCGGCGGAATCCCACGTGGACCGCTCGATCGACTCACCAGAGCCATTCGTTCAGACAAATGTAACCGGCACCCTGAGACTCTTGAACGCAGCACGCCGCCATTGGAGCAACCTTCCAGAGCCAAGACGCCATACCTTCCGCTTCCTCCACATCTCAACCGATGAGGTCTATGGAACTCTCAGCCCAAACGACCCAGCCTTCTCTGAGACCACACCCTTCGCTCCAAACAGCCCTTACGCCGCTTCCAAGGCAGCGAGCGACCACCTTGTGCGCTCATTCCAGCACACCTACGGCCTCCCCACTCTCACGACAAACTGCTCCAACAACTACGGCCCATACCATTTTCCCGAAAAGCTGATCCCTCTCATGATCCTGAACGCCCTCGACGGCAAGCCGCTCCCAGTCTATGGCGATGGTCAGCAGATCCGCGATTGGCTCTACGTGGAAGACCATGCCGCAGCCATCTGGCTTGTTCTGCAGCGCGGGCGCATCGGCGAAACTTACAATGTCGGCGGCCTCAATGAGCGCGCAAACCTCGATGTCGTGAACACCCTCTGCGCCCTCCTCGATGCAAGATCCCCCCGCCCCGATGGAGCTTCCTACACCGCCCAGATTACCTATGTCGCCGACCGCCCCGGCCACGACCGCCGCTACGCGATCGACTGCTCCAAACTCCAGTCCGAACTCGGCTGGACACCGCTCGAATCCTTCGAAACCGGCCTCGCCAAGACCGTGGACTGGTATTTGAAAAACCGGTCCTGGACCGACGACATCACCCAAAATCGGTACAATCGCGAACGCCTCGGCGCAGCCAAGTAGTTTTACAAAGTGGGACAGGCTGCGGAGAGCCGCGCGCGCATTGTCGGCGAAAGATGGGTGCGTTTGCATTCTCTGCACCAGTCAAGACCCCTCTCTGCGATAGAAACAACTCCACCATGAAAAATCGTCCTTTTGGCAAACACGGATTCCACTGCTCGGAAATCGGCTTCGGCGCTTGGGCCATCGGCGGCAGCTGGGGCGCGCAGACAGACTCCGACTCGATCGCCGCCCTGAACAAAGCCCTCGATCTCGGTTGCAACTTCATCGACACCGCCGCCGGCTATGGAAACGGACGCAGCGAAAAACTCATCGCCCAAGTCCTCCAGGAACGTGCCGCCGCAGGGAAAACAGACAAGGTCTTCGTCGCCACCAAAACCCCGCCCAGCCCGGGAATCTGGCCACCGTCGCCCTATTGCAAGGCCGATGAACGCTACTCAGAGGCCTACCTGCGAGAAAACGTCGCCCAGCGCTGCGCCTTCCTCGGCACGGAGCGACTCGACCTTTTGCAACTCCACACTTGGACGCGGGCATGGAACCGCAATCCCACCCCGTTCAAGCTCCTCCGCGAAATGCAGCGTGAGGGCAAAATCGGCCTCATCGGCATCTCCACGCCCGAGCACGACCAGAATAGCGTTGTCGATCTCATACGCGGCGGATGGATCGACTCCGTGCAGGTCATCTACAGCCTCTTCGAACAGGAACCCGCCGCCGAGTTGCTCGATGTGGCTATGGAACACGGCGTGGGCGTCATTGTGCGCGTGGCCTTCGACGAGGGCGTCCTGACCGGCAAGTTTAAAGCCGACACCCAGTTTCCATCCGATGACTTCCGCAGTTCCTATTTCGCAGGCGACCGGTTGGGCCGAGCCGTCCAACGCGCCGAAGCGGTCCGCGAGGATATTGCGAACACGGGACTCTCGATGGCACAGGCCGCGCTCAAGTTTGTGCTCGCCCACCCCGCCGTCTCAACGGTCATTCCAGGAATGCGCAATCCCGCACAAGCCGAGGCGAACTGCGGCACAAGCGACCTGCCCGACCTTGCCCCCGAACTCTTGGAAAAACTTCATCGCCACAATTGGCGCCGCGCATTCTGGTACAGCGGCAAGTAGCACCCTGCCGAGGGATGCCATTCCAAAAAGCGTCTGGCTTGTTCTAAAGCGCAGGTGCATTGACGAAACTTGCAATGTTGGTGGCTACCGGAGCGCCACGAGAAACGCCTCCGTCTCTTTCGCGTTGTCGTGCATCTCGGCGACGAACCGCGCGCAGCCAGCCTGCATGAGCTCTAGGGCGGTCGCGTCTTGAATCATACTCCGCGCATCAGCCTTCAGTCGCTCAAAGTCCCCCGACGCATAACGCCCCAGCCCAAAGCGCTCGAAAATCCCATCCGGGTTCACGGCCAACGAAAGAAGCGCCGTCCGCCCCAGCCCCGCCTGAATGAAGCTATTCGGCCAACCCTCCCACTCCGAGGTATTCACAAAAACCCGCGCCGCATCATAGTGGCTTTGGATTTCGTGGTAGGGCACTTTTTCGATGAAACGAAGATTCGGCAAAGTCGCCGCCCGCTTTGCCACAGTGTTCCAAAGACCCACATCCTCCCGAGGGCAAACCATCTCAAAGGAACTGCCCGGCATGGCCTCCACCAGATCGAGAAAAATATGAGGCCGCTTCACGGGCTGACAGCGAGAGACCCACAAGAAATCGACTTTCTTCTCGCCCTCATTCTCAAACGCTCTCGGCAGGATCAGATTTCGATACATGGCGCAGCTCCAGCCCCTCGCCGCAAAAAGCGCACGCTGGTGCTCGGTCATGGCGTAACGCACGTCACACTGCGCCACCCCCCACTCAAACAACCCGCCGCGCAGCGGGTTCTCCAGCCGGAAGTCGCCCGTGAGTTCGCTATCCAAGCCGCAGATGAATCCTGCTCGATATCCGAGCGCCCCCCGCATGGCGACGATTAGGGCCATCCAAGCCGTCCACCCCAAGAGAAAAACCCAATCCGGCCGCTCCTCGCGGATCACCGCAAAAACCCGAGGCATCGCTGCCAGCATCGCCGCCGGATTGCCACTATGAAATTGCCCCCCGGAGCGGATTTTCACGCCCTCCATGACGACACCATCCTGCTGCCCCGTATCCCCGCCGACGATCACCACATCCACCCCCCGTGCTGCCAATTCGCGCGCAAGCAAAGCCACCTGCAACTCCGCCCCGCCAGAAACCCTCGAAGTGCTGCGCTCCAAAACCAAATGCGCGTAGCTGGAAAGAAAGAGAATTTTCATAGGGACGCTGAGAATTTGTCGGGCCGAACCGGCTCTGAAAACAAAAAAGGCACTGGGCTTTTGTGCCACAGTGCCAGTTTGCGAACGCTATCAAATAACTCAGCACCGCCACAGCAAACGGGTGAGAAATATTTTAATTTTTGGCAAAGCCGCATACCGCTGTGGGCATATTTTTTCCAATTCGGAGAGCATTTCATCGGCACGGTTGGAAGAGCCGCGAACAACGCGGTTGAGCAAGGTGAAATCCTGCTCGGCAAGCAAATCGGTAGATGGACTGAGCTCTCCAATTGCGAAGCGGTTCGTGACCTTAAAATACTCTTCCCAGTCGACATCTCCATTTCCGAGCCATGCCGAGGCGAGGAGTGCAACCTCCTGCTCATTCGCTCCGATCCACTCCCGGAAATTTTTTGCCATGATTTCTTTGAGTGCTACATTTCGGCTCTCGGCTTGCGCTGCATGCTCCTGGCCCATGATGGATGCTGCATGATTACGATATGAAACGAGCGTTTCCGAGGATCCAACGGCTTTTCCGTGGCGCAAGAGGCGAGACCAGAGGTCGTAGTCCTCGCAGGCTTTGCAGTTTCGATATCCCCCGAGCTCTTCTCGAACAACATGCAGGGGGAAAACGGCCGAGGTGTGCGGAATGGGATTTCGGAAACATAAATCCCAGCGCAAGCCGGAGTCTTCGAGAGGTGGTCGCAGCCTTCCGCGCCACAGCCCGTGAACATCGATGAGGCGGGCTTGCGAGTAAACAAGCACCGCGTCGGGATTTTCCGAAATGAGACGGGCCTGCTTTGCCAAGCGATCTCTTCGAGAGCAGTCGTCGGCGTCTTGGCGGGCGATCCATTTTCCTCGTGCCTCCTGCAGGCCGGCATTCAAAGCGGAAACAAGGCCTTGATTGGAAGGAAGGCGTATGAGGCGAAGCCGTGGGTCGGAAAATTTCTCCACGCATTCCGAAGTGCCGTCCGTCGATCCATCATCGACTACCAGCAACTCAAAATCGCGGAAGGTCTGCGCGAGGATCTCTCGAATGGCGGCACCAATATGAGCCTTCGCGTTAAACGCTGGGAGCAGGACGCTGAAGAATGGATTTGGCATGAATGTGTCAGTGGCGCATCAGGCTTCTGAAAACCTGCTCGTGCCTGTTCAGCCAATTTCTCACATCGAATGT
>CANMQB010000202.1 GCA_947499885.1 Spartobacteria bacterium | reverse complement strand
TATCCGACCAAGCAGAAGGTGAGCGATGAAGAGATGTCTGCCATCAAGATCACCCGCGAGGAATTTCATGGCGAATGGAACTACTCAATTTTTCCATAAACACGACAGTTATTTCTGAGCGCCTCCTAACCTAGTTGTTTGCCGGCTGAAATTGGAGTTTGGGAGCAAGAGATTCTAGAAGCCTTGGAGTGATGCCCTTGATTGCAAGAAGGTCTTCGACGGAACGGATTGGGGCAGCCTTCCGAGCAGCTATGATGCGGCTTGCAAGAGCCTCTCCGATGCCAGGCAGGCTCTGGAGTTCTTCTGAGGAGGCGGTATTCGGATCAAGGGCTGCGGGAGACCGAGAATCATTTAGGACCGTCTGAAGTTCAGCGGATTCACGGCGTTCCTCGGCGCGGTCGTTGGGAAGGCGCTTCCAATCGGTGACCGCCCATACACCTCGCCGCTCGACGGCTGCGGTGAGTTCGAGATCGGTGAGGGCATCGCGATAATCGCTGCCCGATGTGGTATCGGGAAGTTGGCGAGTCACTCCAAAAGCGCGGGCTAGGCCTTCTGCAACGAGGAGAGAAGCGAGGTCTTTGCCATCTGAAGTCGTGACAAAGGCATAGGCGCGTTCCTTCTCACCATTGCCCCGGGCTCCAGCAAAGGCCGTATGAATGGTGAACGGTTGGGCGAGGAGTACTTGAGTGCGCAAGGCGGCCTGTTTTCCGAAGTCACGGGCTATTGCCATCGAGGAGCCTGTTTCCCCATCGGCGATACCGAAGTAGCGACGCTGGGCGCGGAGTCGTCTAGCAAGCGTCTCGTCATTCACATGCCACTCGATGCAATCGGCCCCGTAAAGTCGGACTGTTAATTCTCGACCATCGGGTAGCTTGACGGGAAAGCTATCCCCATCGCCCCAGTCACCCGCGAGAAGCGTGCAACCGGGAAATGTCTGGAGGACTGCATCGGCGCGCAGGGACACCGCAGTGATGAGCAGGAGGAGGGAAACGAGTACTGGCTTCATGAAAAATCAGAGGCGCTCCAACGACGGGATGGCATAGTGTTCTTTGAGGGTTTCAGCATGTGCCTCGATCGAGGCGGCATCGAGAATAAGGAGTTTGGGATCCTCTTCAAATTCGATTTTCTGGAATCCATCGACCGGCTGTTTGGCCGCTTCGGACAAATCGGCGAGGCTTTTGATCGGTCTCCCATTGAGCTTCGTCACGACGATATTGTCAAAATCCTGATAGCCGATCGTGTCAGAGGTGGGAAGAACCTGGGAAAGAAAGACGATGCGACCTCGATCGGCGGGAAGTTCATTTTGGAATGCGTCGTAATAAACCAAGCGCTGAGGGGCGTTGGAGGTCCACTTGGCCCCCCATTCTTTGAGGTAGGGTCGGGAGAGTTCCATGAAAACAAGCCCCCCGAGGATCACGTATTTCGGCGGCTCATCGAAGAGGTGCTCATCAATGATGGAGTCTTCCCGATTGGCCGCCTGCATGGTGACAGGAATCTCTAGGACCTTGCCATCGCGAAGGATTTTAAATGGCAGGACGTCACCAGGGTACTTGATGGTATTTGTGAGATGGCTAAAGAGGATGCGTCCATAGTCAGGGTCTTCGTAATTCCCGTCTTGGTCGATCGGAAGTCCATCTACAGCCAGAATCACGTCGCGTTTTTTAATGCCAGCAATGCTGGCAGGGCCTCGGGGAGCGAGGTCTGTGACATAGATGCCACCGGGTTCTTCGAGGCCGATGAAGCGGCGGAGTTGTGGGTCGCGGAGCTGTGCAAAGGAAAGGCCCAGACGCCCAAAGCCTGGATAGGTGGGAGAGTCGAGTCCCTGAAGGAAATGCCGGATTACGGCTGTGGGAACGATATCGGCAGATTGGTTGCGCAAGTCATATCGCATGACCATGCCGATCAGGCGGCCTTTGTGGATTGCAGGCAAGGTGAAGCTTCCGTCGCGCTGCTGGAGAGGAGCCCCAAATTTAAAAAGGAGAAACGAACCGGACTCCGCTGGATAGTTACCCACGCTGATGGATGTGATCCGACCGAGGGTGCGAGCGATTTCTCCATTTGGTTCGAGTTGGAGGACTGTTGCCTCATCGCCAACGCGCAGCGGTCCGTTTAAATCGAGCGGCTTCATGCCTTCAACGAATGCCGGATCCACAGGGCGCAGGACGGCCAAGTTACAATGGTAGTCAATACGCTCCACGACAGCCGAGGATTTTTTGGTTCCGGCCGGTTTTTCGATTTCGATGAAAGTCGAATTGGCGACGAGTTCCGCAGTCACAAGAATGCGACCGCCATCAAGAAGCGCCCCGATGCCTCGGCGACTGAAAGGCGGCTTCTTAATCCAAGGTTGAAAAAATTCGTACACTTGGTTGGTCGAATTGACTCGCAAGAGAGATTGCGAGAGAGACGCATCGGAGGCTCCGGGCGCGGTATCCGTAACGGCCGAGGCAACCCAAAACGGGCACAAGAAGAGGAGGGCAACCCAGAGGATGCGCTGAAAAGATATGGCTTTCATTTTTCGAGATTTTTTTCCGAAGTGACTGCATAGCGCGCGAGGATGCGCGGACGGGCCTCATCAACGGCCTTGCGGTCCAGAACAATCGGGCGGCTACCACCGGCGAATTGGATCACGTAGTAATCAGTCTGTTCATCAAATGCCTTTACGATGTCCTCGAGGGTCTTGATGGGATGGCCGTTCACCTCATCAACGACGGAAAATCGAAATTCCTCGGCATAAGCGTTCACAGGATCGGGAAGGATATTGCTGAGAACGACGATCTCCGGTCGGGCGAGGTGGATTTCGTCGGAAACGAAATAATCAAAGAGATAGTTCAAACGTTGGTCCGAGGGATCGTACGCCTCCATGAAATTCTGATCCGCTGGCTGGAAAACGAGACCTCCAAAAACGACAAAGCGGGGTTTCTCATCGTAGAGATGACTTTGTAATTTGAATGGCCAAGGCGCATTCAGGGGCACGATGAGCGTAGCAGACTTGCCGTTGCGGAGGATGTCGAGCTTCACTTTTTCCCCTTTGAATTTTCGCTCCACGACTTCATCCAGAGGCACAGCTTCGTTCTCCAAAGGAATGGTCCCATCGCTCGAAACGGTATGTCCGTCGATTTTCAGGATCACATCGCCGGGGTTCACAATTCCAGCGGACGCCCCCCCACTATAAACGCTCGAAACCACCACGCCCGAGTTATCGCCATCCACCCCCAATGCGCGGCGGGCCGCTGGATTGAAGAGATTGCTATAGGTCAAGGCCAGGTCAACGTAGCGATCGTAGCGACCGTCCTCCACATCCTTGAGAAAGCGATGAATCACTGGCGTCGGGATCATGTAGCCGACGTTCTGTGCAACGTCTCCGCTGTAGCCTTGGAAAGCGACCCCGACGACTTTTCCATTTTGCATCACCGGGCCTCCACTATTACCAGGATTGATGGCTGCATCGATCTGGATCGCGAGATGGGAATCCATGCCGGAGTGGGAATAGATTTGGAAGTCGATGCGCGAGACAATGCCGCGCGTTACGGAGAGGCGAGTGCCTCCGACTGGATATCCGTAAGCGGAAACAACGGACTCGATTTCTGGAATGCCGCCAAAATCTAAAGGAAGTGTGTCTTTGAAAAATTCCGGATTATCGATGCTGAGCAAAGCGAGATCGCAGTCGTGAGCAATGTGAAGAACCTTGGCGATGTAAGGATTTGGATCACCTTCCTTGAAAACGGTGAGGAAGCGGGCATTGCTCACAACATGGGCGTTTGTCATGATCCGCTTTCCTGCGACCACAAACCCCGCACCAACGCCGGAGGACACATCGCCCGGGCTCCAAGGCGATTTGTAGTTTGGTTCTTGGGAAGTCGCTTCGATCCGCACAAGGCTGCGTGAAATTTCAACGGCATTCAGCGGGACAACGGCGAAGAGGACCAAGAAGAAAAACGGTAGAAGACGGAACATCAGTAGAATTTTAGCAGGAGAAGAAAGCTTCGCAATGAACACTCTTCCACGAATTCCTCCAGTGGACGCACTAATCAATTCCTACCGGAACTAAAATTTGCCAAGCGCTTTTCCAAGCGGTCAATTTTATCAATGGCGAATCTCAATTCGGTTTGTTTGTGGAGAAGCGAGGCTTCGAGTTCCAAAACGCGATTCTGCAGACTGTCCTTTAAAACAATCACGCGGGGAGAGGCCGTAGGAAAAAAAGAAACTTCGCCGAGGAGCATGGTTTCCCCCGTGCAGCAGTTAATGATTTTGCTCTCCGATGAAATTTCTCCAAGCTTGAGAAATTCTAAAAGCGTTCCCGCCGTGGTGGGGCCATATAGGAACTGGTCGGTGACCTCCACAATCCAATCCATCTTGAGTTCCTCGAGCATTGTGGCCTTGTGCCACGTGCGACCATCATTTGAGAGGCTGTCTTGAGGATGAATCCGTGCCGATAAGGCCCACTCGCGGATTTGATCAAATGGCACAGGGCCAAACTTTTCACCATCCGCATGCTTTCGCAGAATCCACTGGGAGGAATTGCCTGTCACCATCACAAATCCATCATTCGCGCAAAAGCTGACCATTGCAAGAATTCATCTCCTCTTGGCGAACGGCAGCCG
>CANMQB010000201.1 GCA_947499885.1 Spartobacteria bacterium | reverse complement strand
ATCGGCCTTTCCCCACTTTCTGATTTGGATTCCGAACCTGGTCTTCTTCGGCCTCGGATTGTGGCTTTTCAAACGCCTCGCGAAACGCTGATGCCATGAAACCCCGACTTCTCCCGCGCATTCTTTTTCTCCTTTTGGTTCTTGTCCTCTTGGTTCTGGGCGGGATCCTGGCTTGGTTTCAGTCTTGGCGGTCCGCTCGCTTGGTGGACCTCTATTCGGCTTCCCAGATCGCTACTACCGAGAGCGGGCCGATCGAATTCATCCGTCGAGGGGAGGGGCCCCCAGTGCTTGTTTTTCACGACGCTCCAGGCGGCTATGACCAAGGCGCAGCCCTAGCGGGATTTCTGGTTAATGAGGGATTTCAAGCCGTCATTCCCTCGCGCCCGGGCTACCTGCGCACCCCACTTGCCACTGGCATCACTCCCGAGAACCAAGCAGACGCTGCCGCTCAGCTTCTCGATTCCCTCGGGATCGGCCAGACCGCTGTTCTTGCCATTGGTTGGGGTGGCCCCGCAGCACTCGAATTCGCCCGCCGCTTCCCCGAACGAACCAATGCGTTGGTTTTTGTTGGAGCCGTGGTGAGCCGATTGAATCCCCCCCCTGCACCTGCCATCCCCTTTCCTCAAGCTGTAGGAGAGGGCCTGACAGGCGATATTGGCTCCTGGCTCTACGTGCGCCTTGCAGAAAACGACCCCGCCCGCGCGCTCCGGGCGGCTTTTTCTGCGACCACTCTTGGCAATGAGACCGCCTGTGAGTCGTGGATGGGCCTCGTTCTGGACGACCCGGACCGACTTGCTCTCTTCCGCGACCTCGTCCTCTCACTCTCCCCGGTGGACCCTCGCGAGTCGGGCCTCCGAAACGACCTCCTCCAAGTACGCGCCCTCCCCGAGATTCCGCTCAAGACGATCACCACACCCGTTCTTCTCATTCATGGCGGGATGGATAAAGCCATTCCGGTTGCACCGGTGGAGGCCGCCAAGTCTCAACTTCCAAATTCCGAGCTTCTCCTCTTTCCCGACGATGGACACCTGGTTTTCCTTGGCCGCGGGGCCTCCATCGCCGAAGACCGCATCACAGCTTTTTTGAAAAAACACACCTCACCTCATGGCGAATAAGTCGCGACTTACCAACCTCCCCAACGGCCTTCGCATCGCAACCTGCGAAATGCCCCACGCCCAAACTGCGGCCATGGGTATCTGGGCCTCAGTCGGGGGACGCCACGAACCTGCCTCGCTCAACGGCATCTCGCACTTCATCGAGCACATGCTCTTCAAAGGCACCCAGCGCCGCTCGGCACGCCGCATTATGGAAGAAGTCGAAGGCGTAGGCGGAGATATGAACGCCTTCACCGCCGAGGAGCGCACCTGCTACTACGCAACCACCGCCGCAGAGTTTTTTCCCAGAGTCTGCGATGTCCTCTGCGACATCTACATGAACCCTCGCTTCTCACGGCGGGATATCGACCGCGAGCGCGGCGTCATTGCCGAGGAAATCCTGATGTACGAAGACGAACCCTCCTCCCGCGTGCAGGAACTCCTTGAAAACACCCAGTGGGCTGGCCACCCCCTCGGCAGGCCGATTACTGGAACACTCGAAACCATTGAAGCGATGGATGCCGATGCCTTCCGCTCCTACCGTACAAGCCATTACCATGCGCCCAGCACCGTCGTCACTGCTGCGGGCAAGGTACAACATGACGAGGTGGTCGATAAAGTAAGCCGACTCCTCGCCGACCTGCCGAGAGGAAAATCCCCCGCTGCCCAATCCTTTCCTCCGCTGCAGAAATCTCCTCGCATTGTTACAGAGGCTCGTGACATCCAGCAAACCCAGCTCGCCCTATCCGTGCCAGCTTTCAGCCACCGCGACGAACGCCGCTTCGCTCTCCACTTGCTCAATGTCATCCTAGGAGCGAACGCCAGCTCCCGCCTTTTCCAGGAAATGCGAGAGAAGCGGGGACTTTGCTACTCCGTAAGCAGCCACTGGCTGAGTCTTAACGATGGAGGCGCACTCGGCATCTCCGCCGGACTCGACCGCCGCAACCTTGAGAAATCCCTCCACCTCATCCTTTCTCAGTTCGATCTGCTCTGCAAAAAACCCATCGGGGCCGCTGAACTCCGCCGAGCCAAGGAATACACGATCGGCTCAAACCGAATGGCCCTCGAGCGCACCTCGAGCCAAAACGCCCGCCTCGGCGGATCAATCCTCGCCCAAGGTCAAATCGTTGACCCCGAAGTTGTCAACGAACGCCTCCGCGCGATCACCCCAGACGATATCCTCGCCGTAGCCCGAGATATCCTCATCCCCTCGCGCCTCAATATCGCCGTCGTCGGACCCAACCCCGACGAACCCATGATTAAAAAACTTCTCGCTGTCTGAAGGGCTCTGTTTTCAAGCGTGGGTCATGTTTTTTGCCACGACCCATTGGTCGAATTGCTCGGGGGTTACGAAGCCTAGCGCGACGGCGGCTTCTTTGAGGCTGGAGGCTTCCTTGTGGGCTTTTTTTGCGATCTGTGCGGCTTTGTCGTAGCCGATGTGCGGGTTCAGCGCGGTGACGAGCATGAGGGAATTTTTGACATAGCCTTCGATGACTGGAAGGTTCGGCTCGATGCCGATGGCGCAGTGGTCGTTGAAGGAATGGCATCCCTCGGCGAGGAGGCGAACGGAGTGCAGGAAATTGTGGACGATGACCGGCTTGAAGACATTCAGTTCAAAATTTCCCTGCGAGGCGGCGATGCCTATGGCGGTGTCGTTGCCCATGACTTGAATACAAATCATAGTCAGTGCCTCGGACTGGGTTGGGTTCACCTTGCCGGGCATGATGGACGAGCCAGGCTCGTTTTCGGGAATGATCAGTTCGCCGAGGCCGCAGCGTGGGCCGGAAGCGAGCCAGCGGATGTCGTTGGCGATCTTCATGAGCGCGCAGGCGAGGGATTTGACGGCGCCGCTGGCGATGACAAATTCGTTGTGGCCGGAGAGGGCGGCAAATTTGTTGGGCGCGGATTGGAACGGGAAGCCGGTGAGCGCTGCGATGTGCGCCGCGGCTCGGTCACCAAATTCCGGGTGGGCATTCAGGCCGGTGCCGACGGCGGTGCCGCCGATGGCGAGTTGGTAGAGGCCGGTGAGTGAGAATTCGATGTCGCGTAGGGATTGATCCAGCAGGCAGACGTAGCCGGAAAATTCCTGCCCCAGAGTGAGTGGGGTGGCATCTTGGAGGTGTGTGCGGCCGATTTTTACGATATCGGCAAAGTCATTCGCCTTGGCATCCAGCGTGTCGCGGAGTTTCTTGACCGTGGGTATGAGGATTTCAACGACCATGGAGGCCGAGGCGATGGACATCGCCGTCGGGAACGTGTCGTTCGAGGATTGCGACATGTTGACATCGTCGTTGGGGTGGACTGGCTTTTTCGAGCCCTTCGCGCCGCCTGCGATTTCTATAGCACGGTTGGAGATGACTTCGTTGGCGTTCATGTTGCTCTGCGTGCCGGATCCGGTCTGCCAAATCCGGAGAGGAAAATGGGAGTCCAGTTTTCCGTCAATGACCTCGTCAGCGGCCTTTACGATGAAATCACATTTTTCAGCGGAGAGTTTCCCTAGATCAGTATTTGTCAGGGCGGCAGCTTTTTTGAGAACGCCGAGGGCCTTGATCATCTCGGGGGGGAGTATGTCTTCCCCGATGTCAAAATGTATGAGAGAGCGTGCTGTCTGGGCTCCCCAGTGCGCTTCGTGCGGGACAGAAATCTCACCCATCGAGTCGGATTCCAAACGATGAGTCACTGGGTTGTGCGGTTGGGTGGAGGTCATTGAGAAGTTTTAAGAATTAAGTATTAAGCGGAGGCGAGTGAGGCGGGAGATTGGGAGGTAAGCGGGCTCAATTTTTCCTTCCTCTGTGGTTAATTTTCTACAATTCGGGTTACAGATGCCGAACGAGGTCGCTTTTTTCAAAGCGAACTTTTGCGAAGGAGGCATATTTGTCCTCGGCTGATCGGTAGCCTGCAGCACAGGCTACGATGGTGTTGTAGCCTTTGTCGGGGAGGCCGAGGATGGTGTCATACTCACGAGGATCGATGCCCTCGAGCGGGCAGGTATCCACTCCGATGAGTGCGGCGGAGGTCATGAAGTTGCCTAGAGCGATATAGACCTGGCGAGCTGCCCATTCGCGCACCCAGGCTTGGCGCGGACCGGCAATGACATCGGCCATCATCATGTCTCGATAGAAATTCAGTGAATCGAGTGTCACTCCACGAACTTCAGCGATGCGGGCCAGGTATTTTTCCATGTAGGCCACATCGACCTTGTCGGGAATGGCAAAAACGACCAGATGCGAGGCGTCTGTGATTTGAGATTGGTTCCAAGAATGCGGGCGGAGCTTGGCTCGGAGGTCAGGATTTGCAACGACGAAGAACTGCCAAGGTTGGAGTCCGTAGGAGGAAGGTGAAAGAATAAGCGACTCTTCGAGGGCCGACCAAAGCTCGGATGGGATTTTTTTCGATGCGTCGAATTGTTTGGTGGCGTAGCGCCAGGACTGTGCGGAGAGGAGTTGATCAGCGGAGATAGAATTCATGCCTTGTCATTGCAAAGTATTGTCCAACAAATATCAAGATTCTTCATAAAACCCCATTACCCGAGGTTCTCGGGCAAATCGGCGCATGACGGGGTCAT
>CANMQB010000200.1 GCA_947499885.1 Spartobacteria bacterium | reverse complement strand
AAAAGATTGCCAAACTTTGTAATACCACTCGGAAGCTCTCATTTCCTCGATCACGATGGCATCTGCTTCTCGAACGATGCGGAGCCGCTCGGTCGTGATATCTCCGATGATGCGAACCGCTAGGCCTGGGCCGGGGAAGGGTTGGCGGTGGACGATTTCTTTTGAGAGGCCGAGTTCTTCACCGACGCGGCGCACCTCGTCCTTGAAGAGTTGCCGGAGCGGTTCCACGAGCTCGAACTTCATGCGCTCGGGGAGGCCTCCAACATTGTGGTGGCTCTTGATGAGAGACGCTGGATTTCCCGAGATAGAAATGCTCTCGATCACATCAGGATAAAGTGTGCCTTGCGCCAGAAACCGGTAGTGGCCGGGATTCTCTTTTTTAAGATCTTTGGCCGCGGCTTCGAAGACCTTGATGAATTCGTTGCCGATGATCTTGCGCTTTTTCTCGGGGTCGGTGACGCCTTTGAGTTTCGTAAGAAATTGTTTTGAAGCATCCACCGTTCTCATACGGATGCGGAACTCTCCTGCAAAGAGCTTTTCGACGGCGGTGCGTTCGTTGGCTCGGAGGAGTCCGTTGTCAACAAAGATGCACGTGAGTCGTTCGCCGATGGCCTTGTGCAGCAGCGCTGCCGCCACGGAGGAATCAACGCCTCCGCTCAAGCCCAAGATGACGTGGCCATCGCCCACTTGGTCCCGAATTTCACGGCATGTGCGCTCGATGAAGGACTCCATGGTCCAATTCGATTTACAGCCGCAAATCCGATGAACAAAATTCGCAAGAATCTCGCTGCCGCGTGGGGTGTGCACGACCTCAGGGTGAAATTGAAGGCCGTAAATATTCCGCTTCAAGTCGCCGATGACAGCGTGTGGGGAATTTTCTGTTTTACCAAGAGGACGGAAACCCTCTGGCAACTTGGTGATTTTGTCACCGTGGCTGTTCCACACATTAAGTGTGGCCGGGAGTTTGTGGAAGAGGGCGCACTTGGGGTCGCCTTTCAGTTTGCCCGGACCATATTCGCGCTCGGTCGAGCGTTCCACTTTGCCCCCAAGCCCATGGGCAATGAGTTGCATGCCGTAGCAAATGCCAAGCACGGGAACCCCGAGGTCATAGATTTTTCGATCTACCTGCGGCGCTTTGGATGCATAAACACTCGCTGGCCCGCCTGATAGGATGATTCCAGACGGTTTCAGCTTCGCGAGAGTAGAAGCTTTTGTGTTGTAGGGAAGAATTTCCGAGTAAACTTGGCACTCGCGGACGCGACGGGCTATAACTTGGGTGTATTGCGAACCGAAATCCAGAATGAGGATTTTATCCCCTGCAGTTTGTTGCGGCATGGTCGGCTGTTATTGATAATCAGGACCAAAGTCGTCCGATAGCGGGTCTTTGTTAACGATTTTTCCACGCCCCTGGATTCCCTCTTGGAATTGTGAGCCGACCTCCTCAGCAGACTGCTCCGAAACGGCGCAACCTCCCAACAAGAGCAAAATTTGTAATGACAAAACAAAGAACAAGCCTTTCATAAGCCCTGCATCGTATTCACTCTTGAGAGCCATGGCAAACAGGATTCCTCCCGAGCTTTTGCTGGATTTTTACCGCAAGGGAATTTTTCCCATGGCTGTTGATGGCGAGATGCGTCTCTTTTCGCCCGATCCCCGAGGCATCATTTTGCTGGATGAATTTCGGATTCCTCATGGCACGCGAAAAACGTTAAAGGATCCTGCTTGGGAACTCCGGATGGACACTGCGTTCGAGGACGTGATGCGCGGATGCGCCGAGCGGGAGGAGACCTGGATTGATAATGGGATTTTTGAGAGCTACACCGCACTGCATAATCTCGGCCATGCCCACTCGGTTGAAATCTGGCGCGATGGATCTCTTGCCGGAGGGCTCTACGGTGTTCAAATTGGAGCCGTATTTTTTGGGGAGTCCATGTTTCATTGCGTGCCGGGTGCCTCCAAAGTCGCCATCTGCCGATTGGTTGAAATGATGCGTGCGGGAGGCTTCCTGCTGCTCGATATCCAGTGGGTAACTTCACACCTTGAAAAATTCGGTGCCAGAGAAATACCCCATGCCGAATACCTGGTTTTGCTCAACAACGCAGTTGTCAAACCAGCCCGCTTAACGCCTCCATAAACCAAAAAGCCGAACCTAGCCAGTGAGCTTCGTGAAAAAAACAAATGGTTTCATTGTCAACCGCACTGATCTCCGTTATACATTTCCTCCCGCTCTTGGATGGGTGGCAGAGTGGTCGATTGCGCACGCCTGGAAAGCGTGTATACCGAAAGGTATCGGGGGTTCGAATCCCCCCCCATCCGCCAGCGTGTGGCTCCCTCAAAAGCCCCCAAAACCAATCTGGATAAGGCTTCGCAAGCTTTCGCAAGCTTTTTCAGAATTTCCCAAATGAGCCATTCCCGATGGCAAAATCTGTATATTCTTGTATATTGATTTGATGGCACGAAGAAGATTGGTCTTTCCATATCGACACACCAAAAACGGGCGGCACGGAAAAATCTACCGATGCAGCAATCAGATATTCAAACCCCATTTTATTTTTGCCCATAAATCTTGCCAAAATACTTTCTCAACATTTGAGAAGGCATTGGCTTTTCTTGAAAATGAATTCGATAAGTTGGACGACAGGCTTGACGAGTCACCAAGCCTTTTCCCTTTAGAAAGGGATAGGAAGCACTATCACGAGCTAGAGCTTCGATTGAAGTTGGAAACAGATAAGGCTTCACTGTGGCAAGCGGTGGATTTCTACATAGCCCACCACAAACGTAAGAAACTTGAACCCCATTCAGTCAATGAATGTATCGAGAAGTTCATTGCTTCTCGAATCGCCAGCAATGCTTCAACCAGTCAAATTCGAAACTTACTCAAGCATTGCCGTAGGTTTGCCATCACTTTTGGTAATCGAAGAATTCATGAAATCGAAGCATCAGAAATCGAACATTGGTTTACTTCCCAAAAAGACCAGAACACAGGAACGCTATGGCAGCCTAAAACGCGTAAAAATTACAGAGGCTCACTGGTGGCAATGTCTCTCTATGCGAGAAAGATTCTAAAGGCTATCCCATCGACAGGCGAAGAGACAGAATTTCAAAAAACATCTTGTCCAAAAATTCATGCTAAATCAGAGGTCGAAATTTATACTCCTGATCAAATCAAAAGAATACTGGATGCAGCTATTGATCGAGACATTGATCTGATTCCAATCATCGTACTGGGAGCATTTATGGGACTCAGACTAACTGAGTGTCATGGGGAAGATTTACAGAGAAGAAAACTTCATTGGGAGGACTTCATGTGGGAAGATAGCTATTTGGCTCTTTGGGGTCAGAAAGTGAACACCAAGGCATCTAGACATATTCCTATTCCTCAGAATGTGAAACTTTGGCTTAAGCCCTTTTTAAATCTCAAAGGTGAAATATGGAGGCTGAAATGTTCCTTTGATGAAAAATTTGCAGCAATCAAAAGAATTGCAGAAGTTGAAAGTGTGTATGATGGGCTACGTCATGGATACGCCTCATACAGAATCCAAATACTGAGGGGAGAAATTGATAAACTCGCAGAGGAAATGGGCAATTCACGCGAGGAAATTTTCAGAAGCTATAAAAGGAATGTAACTGATCAGCGCGCATTGCAATGGTTTGGAATAAATCCGCCAAAGGTGGAGAGCCCCCGAAATTTGATCCAATTGTTATGAGAGGATTTGTTCTTGTTTCGGGTTGGTTTCGCTGTCTTGCGGAGCGTAGGCCGTAGGCCGAAGCGTAGCAAGACAGCGTGCCGCAAACTCCCCCGGGGTCATCCCCTCCAGCGAGGAATGCGGTCTGTGGTTGTTGTATTTTTCGCGGTGTTCCGCGCTCAGGACCTTCGCCTCCAGTTTGCTGGAAAAAAGTTCCACATTGAGGAACTCGTCCCTGAACCTGGCGTTGAAGCTCTCCGTATAGGAGTTTTGCCATGGCGCTCCGGGTTCGATATAGAGCGTCTTGAACCCCTGTGATTGTATCCATTCCCTGACCTCCCGGGCGACGAATTCCGGGCCGTTGTCGCTACGGATGAATTCCGGCGCTCCACGCTCCGTGACTAACTTTTCGAGGATGCCAACCACTTCCCGTGCCCCCATGGCGTGTTCCACCTCCAAGCCAAGGCACTCGCGCGTGTATTCGTCGAGAACCACCAGCCATTTCAATCGCTGACCTCCTTCGGTTTGGTCGAAAACAAAATCGTAGCTCCATACATGATTCCTGCGACCAGCTCCCAACCGCTGGGTTCCTTGCTCGGTGCATCCAAGCCGCCGCCGCTTGTGCGATTTGAGTGGCAGCCGCAATCCCTCCCTCTTCCAAATCCGGTGCACCCGCTTGTGATTGACCTCCCAACCATTACGGCGCAGATGGTGCCAGACCGTGCGGCAACCAGCGCGCTTTTCCTTGGCAGACAACCTCAGGATTTCCTCCACTAGTGCCTTGTCTTTGTCCAAGCGCTTCAGATGGTAGCGTTGAGTGCTTCGGGGTTGTCTGGTCGCTCGGCAGGCCCGGCGCTCGCTCACATCGAGGCTTTGGCGCACATGCACCACTGCCTCGCGTTTCCGGGCCGGGCCTACCATTTTCCCTCCGCGATTTCCTTCAAGATCGCCTTGTCGAGCGTAAGGTCGGCCACGGCACGCTTCAGGCGCGCATTCTCTTTTTCCAGTTCCCTCAGCCGCTTGAGGGCATCCTTTTTAATG
>CANMQB010000199.1 GCA_947499885.1 Spartobacteria bacterium | reverse complement strand
CGCTGCGGTTTTGGAATTTGTGTCTGTATTAAAATAATTGGGATGGGGGGCAAAATACGAAGCTCCATTGAGAGATTTCGAACCCGCAGCAACCATGCGGAAATCCCCAGAGGCGACCTGAACGCTGCGCAGGACATCATTAGCCGTAATTAGCATGTTGACAGAACCTTTTGCTCTTGTCGTATTATTAGTCCAAGCTTGGAATCCGTTAAAATTGGTGTCACTTGGGTGGGAATTCGGCATTGGCAATCCATTAACATCAGGAAAGTTGACATTTACTATTACCTGATTTGTAATATTATTATATACAGTAGATATCGCGAGGTTACCCCCCTTGAAATTAAATGCTGCTGGGGTAATATTTGTTGGAAAGAGTGGCGAGATTGCATTGGAGGCTCCGCCCGTCAATTCAGAAAAACTTTTTCTGCCGCCGAAGCTTCTTGGTTTAAGATAATTAACTGTATATTGATAAGTGGCTTTGTCGGTTTCAAAGATATTACTCATACTATCACTATTTGTTCCCCATTGAAGTGCGCCTAATCCGCTGACTTCAATTTTTACAGCTGTTAAGTTCTTATTCTCTATTTTTGGGAAACCATGTGCGGGTATAAAGGTTTCCACAAGGAGGCGAGAGCAAAGCATGGCATTTGTTGCATTGCCAGTCGACGTCACCGTGTTGGTTTCGCCATACCAAAATACGAGTCCGACCTTTGAAACTACCGGGAATCGACCGAAACCTCGCGTTCCATTGATTCCTTCGGTTGCAACGACGAGGGCATTGGTGCTGTAAAAGTTGTTTGAGCTTACTCCTCTTGAAGTATCCTGCAAATTGATACAGCGAATATAATCGAAAATTTGCGTTGTGATCTGCTCGGACTCTCCAGCCGCAAACGCATTGTATTTTCCTAAAATACCGGCAGATCCTCCAAAGCCTGGCACCGCTTGTGTGGTCATGCGCCGGAAGTATCCGAGGAGAGTTTGGTTGCGAGGGAGATTGTAATCCGTGGTCGGGCTGTAGGGATCGGTCCGTTGGAAGGTGTAACTCGAGGAACCCACGGTGCCACAAAATGCAATCAGGCCGTCATAAGGCGTTTGCTTGGAGGGGTTGGTATGCACGGGCCAGCAGAGCAGCCTCGGGGTGTTGAAGAGAGTCACATCGGGAGCGCGGCTGGAGGCGGTCAGAAAAAAACGCGCCTGGTCGATGGCCTGCGGACTGATGGCGTTTGTTCCGCTTGCGGAGCGGTTTGTAGCAAAAAGCAATTCGTCCACATTCGCATAGAGACGGGAGGCATCGTCAGGAAGCTTCGCGGCGCCGGTATTAATCACACTTCCCCAACGCGAGCCACCGCCCTGGTAGGTGATGCGCGGGGCGATGTCCATGATGTCATTCGTGGAGAGATTGGTGAAAATCGCTGAGAGAGAAACGGTAGCCGGATGGCCTGGAAAGCGCTGATATTCTCCCGCCCATGGTTGGCTGACGGCGAGATTCACATCTTGAAAAGAGAGAGTGACAGGAATGTCCCAGTAATTTGCTGGCATCGTCGTAGGGTTGGTGCTCATTGATGTCGTCACATCGAAACTTGAGTTCGCGTAACCCCACGGCGCTCCGGAGGCGGTGTTGATATTGATCTTGGAGGTGTCGTCATCGGTCCAGAAGGCGATGCGGCCGACGATCGGGTTGGCGGAGGTGGCACCGGGCACGGCCACCGAGTTGCCGGTGCTGCCCGTGGGGGCGGCGAGGGTGCCGTCCTCCAGCAAATACAGCCAAGTCACGGGCATGGGCGCGGGTTGGAGCGGGGTGGTGTTGGGGGCGCTGGTGATGGCGAATCCTTGGACGGTGTTGGCGGCGCGGGGATCGAGAATCGGGTAGTTGGTGCGCGCGGTGGTCCCGCTGCCGGAGACGACTGGGGCATTCAGGTCGGTGTAGAGCGCGGTGTTGTTGTTCCATCCGGTGAGGGTGGTGTCGCCTAAGGGGAAGGCATTGGCCACCATCTCGGGAGAGGAATAGAGCTTGTAAATCGAAACAAGATTGGTGCCGGTGGCGCTGTAGGTGCGGATGGCTCCGGGTTGAGAGGCCCAGGCGAGGGTTGGGTCGGATTTTGTGGCGGCCGAGATTTGGGCCATGACAACATTGATGGCGTATTCGGCAAGGTTGCGGGTGAGCGTGCTGCCTCGGTAGGCGGAGGAGTTTGCGCGATCGGACTCCACGCGGTTGAGGAGGCCGATGGCAAGAGCGGTTAGCAAGACAATGCAGCTCAGGACGATGAGAAGGGCAGCTCCTTCCACCGAGTTGAACTTGGGAGGCCGTGGGCGGGTTGGTGTGTGCGGAGTGGACATGGGGAGGTTGCTCAAGGACTCCAGCGGCTGCCGCGAAGCGGCACGGTGGTGGTGAACACGCGATAGGGAATGCTTTTACTGGAAAGCCCCCGTTCCAGTGTGGCGAGGTCGCTCTCGTAGGAAGAGGCACTGGCAAAAAGGGTGGCGAGATCAGGGATGCCCAAGGCGGTCGCTGCCGAAGCCGCCGAGGAGGAGTCGCCCAAAAGCCGGTTGGCAGCGGCCTCTTCGATCGCCACCATGGTGACATCCACCAATGGCGGGAGTTGGTGCATTTGGGCGGGCTGTCGGTTGCCGGTCCATGTTGTGAGAGAATCCCAGCCGTAGTTGGTGGCACTTTTGGAAAAGACGCCCTCCTCCGAGGATGGCACCCGGACGACAAACGCTATGACATTTTCTGCCAAGGGATGGAGAGCGTTGGTGGGAGAAATCCAACCCGCATTCGTGATGCGACCCAAGTTGGGGTCCACCATCAAGCTCTCCGAGGAAGGCAACCACTCATAAAGACGGAAGCGGGGGCGGTTCGGCAAGCCCGCGACATCCGGTTTGCTCGGGTCATTTCCGAAAGCCACAAATAAACCACAGGGGTTGAGGCTGCCTGGAGGATTAGCTGTGCTGGTGTTGGTAAAATAGCCGAGTGGAGCCTGAAAAAACGCGGCATGCCCGACCGGTTCGAGCCCGCTTTGTATTGTGAAAGAACTATTTGTAATAAGGAAATGGAGATCGGATTGGCGACCATAAAGCGCAGGCGTGAAGTTGGTATTTGTTCCACGAGGTTTACGATCGCTGTCGAAATAATCCCAGTAGGTGTTGAGCGTGGCGAGGCTGAGCGTGCGATTCACCGCCTCGAAGCCGGTGCGGGCGCTCTGGAAGGCATTGACTTTTGCGCTGGAGGTTTGGATGCCACCCGCCATTTGACGGATCGCCATCGATATCAGCCCCAGCAACATCGCTAAGACCGCACAGGCCACCATCAACTCGACGAGACTGAATGCGGAGGGGGACTCGTTGCCTCGAATCGTAGCGCGCAGCTTGGGTCCTGCAAAAGATTGCAGCGGGCTTACTTTCATTGAGCCGTATTGAGGATGAGCTGGCTATGAACCGTCCTGTTTTTGGCATCCGCAAAATGTTGCACATTCATCGAGAGCAGCCGAGCGATCCCAGTGTCGGAAGTGATCAAGGATGGCGGGGTGGAAATGGCGGTGGTGGCCACAAAAATCGTGCTCGCATTGCTGGAGGATTGCTGAATACCCTCATCATCAAAGTAAAAGGTCTGGTTTTGAAATTCCGCAGAGAGGTTCGCATAAGGCACTCGCAGGGCCTCGCCTGCAACTTTTCTCACAATTTCCCCCCGCACGGTTTCATCCATGGAATCGCGCAGGCTTTTCATACCGGTGGCGACCAAACCAATGATCGGAACCATGGCAAAAGCCACGATTCCCAGCGAGATCGTGATTTCGATGAGGCTGAATGCGGATCGGCGGTTGATCCTGCGGGATTGCGGATCGATGCATCCACCGACTTTGGAAAATCCCGAGTCGTGAGGGGAGAAGGCCATTGGCATCTCGTTTAGAAACATATTTTCCCGGGGCTGCGGAGCACGGAAGTTAGACTGCCCGGCGAGTAGTTGACGCCTGTGCCGGAATCGAAGGTTTTGTGCGCGACCGTAGAACCAGAAAAACAAGGAGAGATGCGATCCCCAGTGCCCAGGTGGAGGGCTCCGGGATTGCGGCCACTTGGAGTTCAAGCTGAGAGCCATTGATGACGAAGCTGCCATTGTTTCCCTCATCCAAGCCCGTGTAGGTGAAATCCCCGATGGAGAAGTCCGTCGTTCCCGACCAGTCCACCAACTTGAAGGTTCCTGTCTGCACACTACCGAGGAAGTCGAACCGGAACACGGTGCCCGCCGAGGCATCCTTGAGGAAATTGCCGGTGATGTTCAACTGATCCGCACTATTGCCCGAGCCGAGTTCGAATTTCCAATCCGTCCCGTCTCCGGCGAGCAAGGCGCCGACCCAGGTGGTGTTCGCCGCGATGTTGAGGACGCCGATGCTGGTGCCGGGGGCTAAAATGCCACGCACCGTGGTGGCTCCGCCGAGCGTTCCCGTCCCGCCCAGGGTGGCGCCAGCAGCCACGCTCACAGCACCGGAGGCGGAGGATTGGTGGCCATTGATGATGAGCGTGCCGGCTGTGACCAATGTCTCGCCGGTGTAGGTGTTGTTCGCCGAGAGGAGGAGCGTGCCTGCGCCGGTCTTGTTGATGCCGCCTCCCACGCCGGAAACCACCCCGGAAAACTGGCCATCCACATTGCTCGAGGAGGTGCCGTCGGCGACTTGGATCGTGCGGGTCGCGTTTCCAAGGCCCAAGGGATTCACATAGGTCAGCGTGTGGGTCGAGTCCGC
>CANMQB010000198.1 GCA_947499885.1 Spartobacteria bacterium | reverse complement strand
CGTCTCCTTAATATTTTATCCCTGCTTTTTGCCTTGGCTTCAGGCGCACAGGCCGCGATCGACTCGGGCGGTGGGTTATCAGACTTGGGCACCGGAATAAATCACTCGTCGATCGGCGCGCCGCTGGCCACGGGCGGCTCGGTGGTCGGCTTGATCGAAATCCTCTACCCACCCGCTCCAGCCCTCGATCCCGAAGCGGATACCGATAGCGATGGGTTACCGGATTCCTGGGAGGACGAGAATTTTGGAAATCTCACGGCGACTGCCACAGCGGATTCCGACGGCGATGGCACCACAAACCTCATGGAGTATCTCGTCGGCACGGATCCTGGCTCGGCGGCCTCAGTCTTCCGCCCAACCTCGCATGTTGCCGGTGGCAATCTGGTCCTCACAGTGCCGACGGTCTCGGGCCGCAGCTACCGCGTATGGGGCACCGCGAATTTGCAAGGCTCGTGGACGCAGCACGACACAATATCTGGCGATGGATTGTCGGTTGCTTGGGAATACCTCATGAGCCAATCCGCCACCGGTCGATACTTTCTAAAAATCGAAATCCTCATCCCAACCAACTGAACCCACCGCCATGAAATTAACCAATATCCTCTTGAGGGACCTGCTCCGTCAGGTCCGACTTCTCCCGCTCGCCGCCCTCTTCACCGCACTGCCACTGGCCGCGCAGGTGCCGAGCCTCATCAACTACCAAGGCCGACTCAGCGATGGCTCGGGAAATCCAGTGACCGGCAACCGCACGATGGCCGTGCGCCTCTACGACGCCGCCAGCGGAGGGAACCTAACCTACGCAGAGACAATCGGCACCGTAGCCGTGACGAATGGAACCTACAGCTTTCGCTTTGGGTCGGGTGGATCACTCTCGGTGAGCTCGAATGAGACGGTGGCGACAACCAACGGAACGAACCAAGTTTTCAATGCTTCGCTGATTGGAACGCCCTCGGGCGGAACGCTGAGCCTGACGGATGGATTTTACACTTGGACTTCTTCTACTGGTTCAAGTAACCCCTCGGCATTTGGGGTGACTTACAATGCAACGGCCAAAAGTTTGCAGATCATTTACTACACGGAAGTGCCACTGGTCGAAAGAAAGATTATTGCTAATTACCAAACCTCTACCTCGGAGGCTATTGACAGCTCGTTGCTGGGGGGGGAGGCTTATCTCACCCTGAATGTGAACGGCACAGAGGAATCCGCCCGCACGCGCTTGCTGTCGGTTCCCTATGCTCTGAAAAGTGCGGATACGCAGGCCTTGAGGGACGAGTTACTCGCGCTTGGCATTGTTCCAGACATTCCACTAAAAATGGAGTTCGTTTTTGTTATGGGTGGCACCCTACCGCCTGCATCGGGATTGGCTGGGGAATCTGTTTCCTCCTTTCAAATTGGCAGATATGAAGTGACTTGGAGCGAGTGGCAGGAGGTGAGGGAATGGGCTGTGAAAAATGGTTACAGCGATTTAGCCGAAACTGCCACCGACTCAAGAGGCAAGCCTCCTGGCAGCGGCAGTGCGGGGAGTTGCCCTGTTATTGAAGTTAATTGGTATGATGTCGCAAAATGGTGTAACGCTCGAAGCGAGAGGGATGGTTTGACTCCTATCTACCAAGTTAGTGGCGCAGCCTATAAAACAGGACAGAGTATCCCAACCATAGATAGTTCTGCGAATGGATATCGCTTGCCGACGGAGGCCGAGTGGGAATGGGCTGCGCGTGGAGGGATATCGAGCAAAGGCTACATCTATAGTGGTAGCGATAATTTGCGAGCTGTTGGCTGGTATTGGGATAACTCCAGCGGGGCTTTGGTTGATTTTTGGGATGGTCGTGGCTTATGGCCAGTCAAAAAGAAAGCGCCCAATGAACTTTGGATTTATGATATGACAGGGAATGCATGGGAGTGGTGCTGGGATGTTCATGAGTCTTCTCGTCGTCTCCGTGGCGGTGCGTGGGACAATAACTCCGCTACATGTTTACTCGCCTATCGCTACAGTCGCGCCCCGACCGACCGTCTCAATGGCATCAGCTTTCGACTCGCTCGCAGTTCGGGAGAATGACGTTTTCGGAGCTCGAAGAAAAGGAAGACGCCTAACGGACGCCGTGCTTGGAGGCGGAGCCGGAAAGCTGGCAGGCCTGCGGCGGATCTTTCATTGGAGGGACGACCTTTGCCATGCTCGCCTTCCGCGTCGCGTGACCTGCGGGCCCTCTTCGAGGCGCTTCCTCGGCGCTTCCTCGGCGCTTCCTCGGCGCTTCCTCGGCGCTTCCTCGGCGCTTCCTCGGCGCTTCCCAGGGCGTCGGTTGTGTCATCCGAGTTTCGCGAGGCGAAGCCCCGCCCCATTCCAATAAACAAGGTCCACGCCTGCGCGCGGCAATCCACGGCCCTGACGGAGCAGGACCCTTCAGTTGAAGCCATGGAGACACGATCTCTGTGTCGTCTTGCTGAAAGGCAGGCAAAGCCGAAAACTTCACCGCTCCCCGTAAGTAGTCCGATGGATTTCGGAGTCGAAAGCGGTGGATGCAGTGAATTTTATAACGGATTTTATTTCAAAAAAACAACTGACATAGATTGGGTGGTCATAGTGCATTTTTCTTCTCTTCCCAAGCTGTGCGAAAAAGCCTTCTCAAATTAAGGAACACAATTTTGCCAATCTCAACCGAGTTGGCTTTGTCCTGAGCTCAAATGATGTTGATGGGGGTAATTTGCAACGGAAAAAACCTTGTTCTATCAGAAAAAAATAATATTATTTCTGACATAATTGAGTAGATCAAAATCAAAGGAGTCAACTGATTCAAAGGTTCTTCAGCGTATTCGCAGGCGGAGTTACGGGTCTATTTTGACTCCGCTAGATTTTCTGGATATCGGCACCCGTGCGGCGGTAGATCAAGCTCTCTCGCGTTTGGTGCGAAGCGGGGTTCTTTGTCGTGTGAGCCGTGGGCTCTATGGTTTGCCGGCAAGACATCCTGTGCTGGGCGAGCTTTCTGCAAGTCCGGAGGAAGTCGCCAAGGCGATGGCGCGGCGAGGGTCTCAGAAGCTCCAAGCGGGCGGCGCTCTCTCTGCAAATCTGCTTGGGCTCACCGAGCAGGTTCCCGCGAGAATGGAGTATCTCACGGATGGCCCGACGCGACGGGCGATGATTCGCAACCTTCCGATCACGCTCAAGCGGACCACGCCACGCGGTTTAGCGACAGCTGGTCGGGCCAGCGGCACGGTGGCTCAAGCGCTTCGTTTTATCCGTCGCCCCCAAGTGGATGACTCTGTCATTGCCAAGTTGCGAAGCCGCCTCGGAGCGCGCGAGAAGCAGCAATTGATCGACGATATCCCTCTTGTTCCTGCATGGATCGGCGAGGTTTTTAGAAAGGTGGCCGCGCCATGAGAGTCATCGCAGCGCTGCCAGCAAAGGACCGCCGGATTCTTTTCACTGAGACCTGAACGCACATGGGATTGCCGCCTTTCCATGTCGAAAAGGACTTCTGGGTTTGCTGGACTCTATCCGTGCTTTTTGCTGAGCCGCAATCCGCGCAGTATCTGGCTTTCCTTGGCGGCACTTCGCTCTTGAAGTGCTGGGGTCCCAGCAACTCCTCGATGCACTCAAAAATATCGAAACCTCTCTCCGGTCGGGCCAATTCCCTACCGCCACCCCCGCAAGTAGCCCGGTGGATTTCAGAGTCGAAAGCGGTGAGCGTGGTGAATTTTCCAACTGATCGAATTTCACCAGCCATTCCGAGAGGCGAGGCGCAGCCCTGCCCCCATCCGGCCGATAAAGCCGCGCTGGCGCGCGGGAAAAGTGGGCGCCGACGGAGCATCGCCCTCCAAGGGATTTCGCTGGGCGCTGCCGCGCCGCGCTTGTGATAAAACTGGAGGAACGACCTCCGTGTCGTTCGATTTCTTCAGGCCGCGCTGCAACGCGATGGTTTTTTTAAAACAATGCCATCTGCGCGGCGTCGGGATCGGGAACGAGGCGCTTTCGCGAGCTCTTGGCGATAGTAGGTTGGCCGGCGGCGTTGAGTTCGGACTTTTCCAGGTTTTCGAGGATTTCCTTGGCGCGGGTGATAATCGAGTCGGGAAGTCCTGCGAGTCGGGCGACTTGGATGCCATAGCTCTGGTCGGCGCGGCCGGGGAGGATTTTTCGCAGGAAGATGATTTGGTCGTTCCACTCGCGGACGGCAACATTGAGGTTTTGAACGCCGCTGCGGGTGCGTTCGAGGTCGGTGAGCTCGTGGTAGTGGGTGGCAAAGAGGGCGCGGCAGCTGATTTTGTCATGGAGGTGTTCCGCGACACTCCAGGCGATGGACAAGCCGTCGAATGTGGAGGTGCCGCGCCCGATTTCGTCGAGAATCACGAGGCTGCGGCCGTGGCATTGTTGAGGATGTTCGCCGTCTCATTCATTTCCACCATGAAGGTCGATTGTCCCCGTGCGAGGTCGTCATTCGCGCCCACGCGCGTGAAAATACGGTCGGTCAAGCCGAGGCGCATGGATTTCGCCGGAACATAGCTGCCGGTCTGCGCAAGCAGGGAGACCTGGGGGGTCAGTCCCACACATACACATATTCTATCAAACAAACTGGGGGCGAGGTGATTCGATGTGTTTGCCAAGCCTTTCGCCGTGGGGCATCCGGCGGGCTAGAGTCGGGCTGGCATAAAATATTGATAGGAAACGCGTTTGGTAATTTGCGACTATGGTCCAATGAGGGGGAATGGGTAACCACTGCATAGAGAGTAATCCGTAACTGATGGTCGGAAGAAAGACC
>CANMQB010000197.1 GCA_947499885.1 Spartobacteria bacterium | reverse complement strand
AAATGCCAAAAGAAACAATTACGATTCCTCATGAAAATTTCGGACATGTCATCTCAGTGTTTCCGGAAGTCAACTCGCATGCGTATCAGGACAAAAAAATCACAGGAGATTCTGGAGTAAGAATAAGATCGAAAAAAACGCCCGAATCTATCTCCGATGAGGCATCCAGACAGCAGCCCATACAAGTTATCATTAATCTCGGCAATCCGGTTGTAAATAATGAAAACGAGGTGAATAATGAAAAAAAACGTGTTCATCCTGCTTCATCTGTTCCTGTCCGAAAAGACCAATCCCAGAATCAGGATGTTTTAAAACGCCCTTTTTCAAAGCAGACACGATCTGCCAATTCCTTTAAAAGCGAGATCGATCCCTCTCTCACCAAAAAGCCAGAGGAGCCCGGTCCAGAGATTACCTTGGTTGAAAAAGATCAAATCAAGATAGAATACAAATCCTTCAGTTTGGGATGGCGAACTTCCACGCTCGGTGTAGCCGCTGTTTTATCAATTTTGCTGGTGGGATTTCTTCTTGGAAGGATGGGCCAATCCTCAGCACTCGATGCTCAGAGCGCTTCTTTTGCTAAACCTAGCGCAGACCTCCTCCAACAGCTTGACAGTGCTCTTGCATTGGTTCACTCCGGCCAAGCTTCGGAAGCTCTTGGCAAGATTAAGCAACTCAGTGAATCAAACCCCAACGTCCCCTCTTTGGAATATCTCGCAGCCTTGGCTGCTATCCAAAGCGGTGATATGAAGACTGCCCACGCCAAAGCGTCTCTCTCCATCCAAAAAAATCAAAAGGTTTCTGATTCTTTGGTACTCCTTTCCATGGCAGAATCGAGTGGTCAAGGCAGTGGAGGATCCCTCCTCCGCGATGCAAAAATCGTGCAAGAATCCTTGCTTTGGCAGGCTGTTGAATCGGATTTAGCCAATCCTTCCCCCATGATAGAACTCGCCTCTTTCTTGCGAAGTCAAAACAGGAAAGACGAGGCCCTTCAACTCTTCACGGCCGCTAGTGCTCGCCTCCATCCGATCGATTCTCACGTGGTGGTGGAGACGTCTATCCAGCTCATGAAGCTCGAGCAAATTTCAGATTCCGAGCTTCCTCCTTCAACGCAAGGGGGCTCAATCCCACAGGCATTCGCCTCTGTTTACATTTCGCTTCGAAAGAAGGATTACAATCAAGCTGAGATCGCCCTTGAAAAATGCCGTCAACAGGCCTCCCCCGACTTGTTCGCTTATCTTTTAAACGACCCAGTTTTTAAGCCTTTTCAAAGTGAAGGGCTCATGACTCGGGCTCTCTAATTTTTTTGAATTCTTTTGACCTCGGAAAACTCAAGGGCGGCTAAATCAGCTGCCTTAAAAAAAAATTATAAAAAAGCCTTGCGTCGGACGCGACTCGTGGTAACTTGAAATTGTTCTGGGGGGAACAGAAGCCCGTTGCAACACTCGTTGCGACGGGCTTCAACTTTTTTATGGGCGAATTTCAAACTGCCCGAGGGTTGCATACCTTTCCCTTCTGACCTATGAAAGAACCGACATGGCTAAAGACGATTGTATTGTAAGTAATGGAGTGGTGGTGGATGTGCTTCCTGGAACATTGTTTCGGGTTAAGTTAGCAAACGACCATATCCTCCTCTGCCACATTTCCGGTAAAATGCGGAAGCACTTTATCCGTATCGTCCCGGGGGATAGGGTGACAGTGGAAATTTCTCCCTACGACCTCACTAAAGGCCGGATCACATTTCGCGAATCCGGCTCGCCGCCTCCGCATCGCTGAGGGGGTAGAAACTTAGGGAAATTTCTCTTCCCAAACTATGATTGCAGGAATCGATCTCGGAACCACTCACTCCCTCGTCGGCATTATGGACAGCGGCTTTCCTGTTCTCATCGCCGATGCCGATGGACGCCGTCTCACGCCCTCTGCAGTTTGGTTTCCTGACTGTGGGGAGCCTGTGGTCGGTTGGCCTGCATTGGGAAAAAAAGCCACGCATCCTTCACTGGTTGTGACTTCCGTGAAACGACTCATCGGCCGCCGGCTCGGCGAGGCGGCAGTTTCATCTTCTGGTTGTGCCGTAGAAGCAGGTCCGGATGGGGGAGTCCGAATTCTAGTGGGGTCCGTTTCTTTAAGCCCCGAGGAAATTTCCGCGCTCATCCTCTCAAAGCTCAAAGCTGATCTCGAAATGTCGTGTGGAGTTTCCGTGGACCGCGCGGTCATTACCATTCCAGCTTATTTCAACGATGCCCAGCGATCTGCCACCAAGAGGGCAGGGGAGTTGGCGGGCTTTACCGTCGAGCGGATTCTCAGCGAGCCGACGGCTGCGGCATTGGCCTATGGTCTCGACCGCCTTGGTGAGCGGGCCAAGGTCGCCGTTTACGATCTCGGTGGCGGTACTTTCGACATTTCTGTGCTCGAACTCAATTGTGGCGTCTTTGAGGTGCTTTCCACAAATGGCGACACCAGTCTTGGGGGCGACGACCTGGATGCCGCTCTGGCAAAAGCTTGGGGGGTCTCGCACTTCGCTGCCGAAAAAATCAAACGCGCCCTCACCGATTCTGAGAGCGTTGAGTTCGATCATCTCACCTATCTTCGCTCCGATCTGGACGCCGCTTGCTTGCCGGTCATTGAAAAAACGCGGCGGCATTGCCTGCGCTCCCTCTTGGATGCCCATCTCGAAACTTCGGATCTGGATGCCGTTGTTCTGGTCGGTGGGGCGACACGCATGCCGATCGTCCGAAGATTTGTTGCAGAAATCTTCGGACGCGAACCCGATGTGAGTCAGCACCCGGATGAAGCTGTGGCCCTCGGGGCCACAATCCAAGCTGGGATTCTCGAAGGTGGTCTTCAACAGCTCACTCTCCTGGACGTCACTCCGCTCTCGCTCGGTATCGAGACATTCGGCGGGCTGATGAATGTCATCATTCCCCGCAATACAACGATTCCCTGCAAGGCGGGCGAGATGTTCACAAACGCCGTACCGAATCAATCCGCCATGAGCATCTCTGTCCTCCAGGGCGAGCGTGAAATGGCACGCGACAACTGGCCGCTTGGCCGCATGGATGTCCCTTTTCCGCCTGCGCCCAAAGGCCAGGCCCGCGTCGGGGTTCAATTCGAACTCGATGCGAACGGCATCCTCCACGTCTTGGTTCGCGACACCAGCACCGGTCTCGATACCATCATCGACATCCAAAGCGCTGTGGAAGTTTCCGATGAAGCCGTTGAAAAAATGCTTGGTGACTCGCTGGAATACGCCTTTGAGGATATGGACGAACGGATTTTCACCGAGGCCAAACTCAAAGCCGACGAAATGCTGCCCGCTGTGGACTCCGCACTCGAAGCACTCGGAGACGAAGTTCCTGCCGAAATCCGCGCCGGCATCTCAGGCCTCGTCCAAAAAATCCGCGCCGCACTCGAAGCCCGTTCCACCTCCGATCTCAAAACCCTCCTCGGCGAACTCGATACCCTCACCGAGCCCCTCGCCACCGCCCTCATCGAGAAAACCCTCGCCTAAGCCTCCCTTAAAAAATCTGCGTTAGCGGCTGAGCGTGAAGTTTACAGGAACATCCACCGTTCCCGCCATGGCCACGCCGCCCATCGTGCGGGGTTGAAATCTCCAGCCTTTGACGGCTCGCAGCGCGGCTTGGTCCAACACGCCGTAGCCTGAGCTTTTTTCGAGTGCGACACTGATCGGCGCACCATCGGCGGAGACTTCCACGCGCACGATGGTCCGGCCTTCCCATCCCGCGCGCCTTGCTGTCTCTGGATAGATGGGCGGCGTATTGCGGATCACTACGGGCTGTGGAACATTGGCCCTCTTTGCCGCCGGCGCGGGTGTCGCGCGTTGCGTTGCGGGTTTTCTTTCGGCCCTCTTGGGCTCTGGCGTTGGCTGTGGGGCGGCAACTTCCTCGCTCTGTTTGGTTGTGAGAATTTCTTCGTTTTTCGGAGGCGTCGGTTCTTCTGGCAGGGGCTCGGGAGTTGGAACTGGCTCGGGTGGAGGCTCCAGAAGTGGAGGGGCCTCCTCGATGATGAAAACTTGCGTTGTCTCTCCACTTGCGAACTCGATCTTTTGCGGACCCGCATGCACAAGGACATTTCTCACGACCACAAAATGCGCAACCGCTGAAATGCCCAGCAGCAAAGGGAAAAGCCATGTCCGAAATCCCCAAGCCGCATCCATTTCTTTGCCTTTCACTCTGTGCTCTCTGTGGTCAAAACTTCAAGGTCTGTTGGCTCCGAGCGGATCGTGAACCAGCTGAAACTGCTGCGCCCCAGAGGCTCGCGCGCGGCTCATAAGTTGAAGAAAAAATCCGTAGTCCACCGACTTATCGCCCCGAAAATGCACGACGCTTGTCGCGTTTTTTTGCAGTTCGATTTTTAGCAAGTTCTCGAATTCGCCGTCAGTCACAAGAGTTTCTGAGATCGAAATCCGGCCCTCTCCATCGAGGGATACGATGACCTTCGCTGCATCCGAACTTTCATCGGAAGCGGCCTGCGGCAGCGCGAGAGGGACCGATGGAGGCACGAAGCTCGATGTGAGCATGAAAAAAATCAGCAGCAAAAATACAACATCGATCAACGGTGCCATATCCATCGAGAGCGTGGGGCGTTTCGGACGGCTGAACATAGCGAATCAGGCTACCGAGTTCATGTCACGAGCGGCATCTGCCCGAAGCGGCATGGTTTTTCCACTCACCGCGCAAACCGTCGAACAGGTCGGCTGCAGGGCGTCGTCAAGCGCCGTCACAGCCAGTTCCATACGGCGCGCGATTTTGTCCGCGTGACTCTCATAGGCATGGT
>CANMQB010000196.1 GCA_947499885.1 Spartobacteria bacterium | reverse complement strand
ACCTATTCGAAAATCCGCGGGATTTAGCGGCCAAATTAGCAACCGTTCTAGGGTATGAAAAAGGAATCACTTGGATCAGCTTTGGTTTTGCTGATGGGAGTTTTGCCGGGGCGTCCTGCAAAGATGGGAAGATATCAATCACTGTTTCGAACCACGCAAATCAATCAGCTAACTCTTGGAAAATAGCGGGCAACAACTTGGAGGACGAACGTAAGAATCCTGAGTTTGAAAACTTCGATGCCAGAGAGAGACCCTGGTTTCAAAGTGCCTTGGAAAAAAGCGGCCCTGTCTGGACAAAACCCTATCAATTCGTCAGCGGCGGCCGAGGTATCAGTTATTCCCTCGCTTATCGAGATCATGAAAATCGATTGATTGGCGTGCTGGCGATCGATTTTACCCTCGAGGAAATCACCAAGTACCTCCGCCAATTAGAGAAGGACTGGAGTTGCGAGGCGATTGTGTTTCTGAAAAACGGTGAACTCTTGGCCCCCGAGCAAACAGAGCACTCGGATAACTTGGCCGCAGAAGTCATCACTCTCCTCGGCGATAATCAAAAAAAGAAGGAACTCTTTAAAGATAAGGGACGCATCGTTGAAGAATTTCGCTCGAAAGGACAACGCCTCATCATCGGCTTGCGGACTATACAAATCGTGGGGGACATGGATTGCCTGAGCGCGGTTGTTTACAATAGAGACCAAAAATTTGGATCCATCGAAAATTCTCTTCGTCAGAGCGCAGCCCTTTCAGTGGTCGCACTTATCATATCGCTAGTTGCAGGGACCATGCTGGCCAAGCTTGTGAGCACCCCTCTGCAGAGCCTGACGCAGCAAGTTGTCAAAATCGGGCGATTTGAATTGGATTCACTCCAACTCCCAAAATCCCTCATCCGTGAGATTCGGGTTCTGTCGGAATCTCTCGCACGCATGAGAGACAGCTTAAAATCGTTTGCGCATTACGTGCCGGTCCACATCGTTCGTGATCTGGTCAAAACTGGAGGCGTTGCCTCGCTGGGTGGCGAGCAACGATTGATCTCGATCTTGTTTTGCGACATCGAGGGATTTACCGGATATGCCGAGAAAGTCACACCCGCACAAGCGGTGAGCACACTTACTCATTACTTCGATGTTTTTGGCAACGAAATCCATATCGAAGGTGGCGTGATCGACAAGTTTCTCGGAGACGGCATGATGGCACTCTTCAACGCCCCATCTCCCCTCACCTTGCATGCAAGGGCCGCTTGCCGTGCGGCTATCGCAGCTCAACGAAAGCTCAGGCAAAACAACAACCCTGCACCCTTGAGAATCAGGATTGGACTTCACACAGGTGTAGCTCTGGTTGGAAACGTCGGAACACAAGAACGCTTCAGCTACACGGCCATCGGAGACGGCGTAAACCTCTGCAGCCGCCTAGAGGGCCTCAATAAAATCTATGGCACTTCGATCATCACCAGTTCGGATACGGCAGCCGCTGCTGGCGATGCAGATTTCGTCTGGCGGAAACTCGACCGTGTCGCGGTGGTCGGACGCTCCGAACCGCTGGAAATTTATGAACTCCTCGATCTGAAGAACGATGTGAGCGCGGAGCTCCTGAGGATCGCTGAGATTTATCCACAAGCCTTGGCCTCCTACTTTGTTCGTGACTTTGAAAAAGCCAGAACGCTCCTGGAGAAAATTTCAGAAATTGACGCCCCATCCCGTGTTTTACTGAATCGGATTTCCGAACTTGAAATGAAAGACCTCGACTCGTCTTGGGATGGCGTCTTTAAAGCGACGAGCAAATAAACAAGCCGAGCACTGACTCTCCACCATTCAAGAATCGCCCCCAATCGGAGTCGCAAACCGCGCCTCCATTTTGATTAATCCCCTATTGGGATACTAGGATTCCATTTGAGCCACTCGGGACGGGGACTTTGGCTCATGTCAAACGAAGCCCCATCTGCTGCAGCAGCACCCATCACGGCGTTATCAGGAGTAGCAAAGGCGATGCGGCCATCGGGAGCCATAATGGATTCCGTCTGAATTCGGAATTGAAGGAAACCCAACGACGCCTTGAGCCCACTTGCATTCCAGAATTTGGAGTTCTCACGTACGAGGTGGCGGTATTTTTTCTCAACAACAATCGTCAATGAGATATGACGACCGTCGGGTGAAAGAGACTTCGCTGTAACACGCCCTACGCTGATTCCCCGGTAAAAAACAGAGGCCCCGGCATTAATCGGTGTGGAATCCGAAAGAAGGGTCAGGGTGAGACCGCTTTGCAGAATCTCTTCTGCATCGATGGTAGAACGCCCTGTGAACGTGTCCGCAAGGCGCTTCGAAGACCCCGGTGTACATTCGATGTAAACTCCGCTGATGAGAGTCTCGAGGCCGCTGATACCCTGCAGCGATATATTTGGACGTACGATTGAGAAAAATGAATCCTCTTTGCGCAAGAATTCATAGCCTTGGTTCAGGCGGGCCGAAACAACGACACGACCTTCTGCAGTCTCCACTTTCTGCACGACTCCCACCGGCACCCCAAGATAGCGGAGTTCAGTCTGGCCTGCGGCAAGGCCACGACCATTGATGAAGCGGATATTAATAGGGGCGGAGAGCGCACGCGCATTGGGCTCATCATCATAGAGCGCAAACTGAGCTTCCGGCGCGGCAGTTTGACTTCTGGAAGTGAACACGTCAAAGGCGACCCCACCCTTCAGAAGGCTTTCAAGTCCGTTAACATCAAACTTCAAAAATCCTGGACCCGCTTTTATGGAGGTTGCAGGCACTCGCCAGAACCTAGCGTCCGCATCCAATGCATTTCGAAACTCAGGGCGTATGACTCCGTATAGGACAGGCTTCTCTTGTTTATCGAGTTTCTTTTCAAGGATCGAACCAACTACAATGCCTCGATAGAGAACGGGAGTACCCTTGCCAAGTGACGCAAGGTTTTCCGCAGAAAGGGTGAATGGCAAGCCCTGCCGGTCAGCCTGCTGGCGCTCCCACTCCTCCTTGGTTACTGAGCGGCCGGCAAAAAGATCAGTGTGCGTGCCGCCAGGGCCCGGAAGAAATTCCAAGTAAACCCCGGTGATCAGTGTATCGAGGCCACTCACCCCATCGAGCGAGATGTGGGGGCGCACCAAGGTGAAGGAGGCCGCAGAATCTGCAAGCTGATCGAATTCCGGCATGAGGCGGAGCGATACTAGAATGAGGCTGGAGGAGGGGCTCGGTCGAATGGATTCCACAAGGCCGATCGGTTGGCCAAGGTAGCAAACTCTAGTCTCCCCGGGCGTGAGCCCACGGGCATTATCGAAACTGACTGTAAGCAACCGACCAGCAGCGCGCGCGGCAAACTCGTTAGCAGACAACTCCATGAGGGCACCGTCGGAAAGCTCCATCCCACTCCGGTCAAAATGATCGAAAGCCAAGGCGCCTTGAACGAGGGCATCGACACCCTCCACATCCAACTTCAGACCATGCTCGCCGAACTGCACAGACGTCGCGGGCAACCGCCAAAAACGTGACGTCGTGCGGAGCGTGCTCGTGTAAGCCTGCTCGATCATCAGGCAAAGCTCAGGCATTCCCTTTTCGTTTATAAATTTTTCACGCACTAATCCCACCCGGACTCCACAGTGATACACAGGCGTGCCCCTGTTCAGAAATGGAACATGCGACCCAGTGAGCCGGATCGTAAAATCTCCTGGTAAAAGAGGCATCAAAGGTGGCTCAGGAAGACCGATAAACTGAGTCTCGAAGTTTCCACCAGGGTTGCGAGCGCGGATGGAATTGCCTTGAATGATCGACTCCAGACCGGTCAGTTCCGCCAGGGTGATGACCGGTTTTTCAACCCAAAAGTCCGTCTCCTTGCTGGCAAGACCGGCAGCAAACTCCTTCAGGCGCACTTTCACGAGTACCTTTTTGAGGTCTTTGTCCAGCTCCACAGCACTCACAATGCCCGCGTCGATACCTCGATAAACAAGTGGAGTTTTACCAGCCTGAATCCCCGGTACCTCATCGAAGGTGATGCTGATTTCAGGTCCCATCGAGTTGTAATCCGTCCAAAAAAACCACCCGGTGGCAGCAGCCGCGATGATAGGAAAAATCCAGACCCACAGCGCCCCGCTTTTCCTAGTATCGGCAATGACGCCATGATCCTGTGGTATTTGTGGATTAGTCATGTGGTTTTCGGCGATGTGGAGTGCCAGATCATGTGGGGCTTGTAGATATCAGTGGCATAGAGCGTACAGATAATCATTGATCCAAAAAAAAGGGCCCCATTCTCGGCCTGCACACTGGCCAAAATGCCAAGTTGTCCGACAGCTGCAAGAATCGAAAGCAGAAAAATGTCGATCATCGCCCATGTACCGATTCGCAGAAGGAAAGCATGAACCTTCATGCGCCGAGCCTGAGCAACGCCGGATCCGTGAAGGCTAAGCATCCAAGAAAGCGAAAAAAGCTTCACCGCTGGAACAACGATACTGGCTAGAAAAACAACCGCTGCCACGGGAACCAATCCGGTGGTGTAGAGCTCCATGACGCCTCCCATGACGGTGAGAGGCTCGACTTTTCCCGTGATTGTGATCGTCATGACAGGAAGAAAATTCGCTGGAATGTAGAGCACAATCGCAGCCGCAGTGAGAGCTTTTGAAATTTCGTATCTCAGCGAGTTACTCACTTTGCACCCTCCAAATGGGGTTCCACGGACTTCTTATCGAAGCATTGTATGGCCAGCATTGTGAAAATGGCAGCGGCTAAAATCCAAAGCGAACCCGATTCCCAGCTCACGGTTCCCAGCGTGCGAAGTTTGACGACAGATACCACACAGGCA